>CANBDX010000050.1 GCA_947367315.1 uncultured Bacteroidales bacterium
ATCACCACATCCTTGTTCGCGCGGTCGCCGAACACAGCCTTGAAACCGCTGTTCGTCAGAAGGTCCACATACCTCTGAACAACCTCATCATTCTTTTCATAAAACTCATCCATAACGTTAAGGTTTAAATATTACGGATGCAAAGCTCCCCAGACTTATCCGTGTAAAGAAATTTTACATGTTTATCTGCACATATCGGCATTGGAGGGGGCTGGAGGGCATGGTGAAGAGGTGAAATTTATCTGATTCTGCTGCAATATCTGATAAATGTCGACCATACGGGCAACTTGTTCAGACATTCACGACATTATTTTCCGTGAAGATAGCGCCTTAGCGTATTGCGGTGGATGCCGAGATGCCTTGCCATTTCGGAAATGGTATATCCTTCTGCGATCATGGCACGTATTGCCTGTTCTTTCTGCGAAAACGCGTCATGTTTTAGTGACCTGCCCGGTGGACGTCCTAGGCGGATGCCTTCGGCACGTCTGACAGCAAGGGCTTCCTTGGTTCTTTGAGATATCAGGTTTCGTTCGATTTCAGCAGCAAGTGCAAACGCGAATGCTATGATTTTGGAATTAATGTTGTCGGACAAATCAAAATTGTCTTTTATCGTATGAATGGAAATACCTTTGGCAGAACATACATTCAATATGGACATCACCATCAGCATATTTCTGCCTAGTCGGGACAATTCGGTACATATGAGCAGATCCCCGCTACACATTCTTTCTATCAGCCCTCCCAGACCGCGTTTTTCTATTGCTATGGTGCCTGATACGGATTCAGATACCCACCCGTCGATTCCGATATTTCTCTTCTTACAATATCGAAGTATCTCAAATCTCTGATTATCAAGAGTCTGCATTTCTGTGCTGACTCTTATGTATGCATATACAGCCATGATGATAAGTGTTTGTAATTCTGGTTTGAAGGTTCTTTCGCATTCGCTTCAGCGACTTTGTCGATTTGCGAGTGAAATCTTAGACGTCATTGCGAGCGGAGCGTGGCAATCTCCCATAAGAATAACGTATTTGAGATTGCCACGGCGCAGAGCGCCTCGCAATGACGTGCAGGGGATTCGCAGAGCGCCTCGCAATGACAGTGAGCGGACGCACGGTTATGCGGTATGGAGCCGCCACACGGATGCCGGAACATATGCACTGTAATACGCCCGATTTGTAGTGCAGTTAGTATGTAGTGTAGCATGTCTAATTGAAAATCAAAACCAAATTAAATGTTTAACAACTAAAAGTTCAACCAGATGAAAAAGATTAAACTATTTTTCATGGCAATGGCAATGCTTGTGTCTTCTCTGGCTTATGGTCAGAGTCTGACAGTGTCAGGTGTTGTTACGGATTCTTCCACTGGTGAAGGTGTCCCTTATGCTGCAATTCAGCTCAAGGATACTATGAAAGGTGGCAGCACAGATGGAGATGGATATTATTCTATCGAAGTTCCTGCTAACGGAATCCTGGTATTTTCTTCTGTGGGATATGAAACACAGGAGATTGCAGTATCTGGAAAGGCAAAAATCGATGTAGAACTCAATCCTGACAAACATTTGCTGGAGGAGACTATCGTGGTTGCCTTCGGTACTTCTACAAAGGAATCATTCACAGGATCGGCTACGGTCGTGAAGTCTGACGACATCGCTAAGGTGCAGACTTCGGATGTGACTAGGGCGCTTGAAGGAGTGGTCGCTGGTGTGCAGATGACGACAGCTTCAGGTACACTTGGCTCGTCTCCATCAATCATGATTCGTGGTATCAGTTCAATTTCTGCAGGAACCGCTCCACTCTACGTTGTAGACGGAGTCCCTTATCCTGGAGATATGAATAACCTTAACCCGGCAGATATCGAGTCTATGACAGTCCTCAAGGATGCTGCTTCCAACGCCCTCTATGGTGCTCGTGGTGCCAACGGTGTCATCATGATCACGACAAAGAAGGCTAAGGCTGGTGATGCAGTCGTTAATTTCGATGCAAAGCTAGGATGGAATACCAAAGCTCTGAAGACTTATGACTATATCACTGATCCAGGTCAGTATTATGAGACTCATTATGCAGCTTTGAAGAGTTACTTTATGAATGAGAGCGGTTTCTCGGAAATGGCTGCTCATAACAGGGCTGCAACTGTTCTTACCGGTGACTCGAAGTCTGGAGGTCTTGGTTATAATGTGTATGATTATCCTGAAGGACAATTCCTTATCGGTTCTAACGGCAGACTCAATCCTGCAGCTAAACTAGGCAGAATCGTTACATTTAATGACGAGCAGTACCTTATCCGTCCTGACAACTGGATGGACGAGACATACAAGGAATCTCTTCGTCAGGAGTACAATGTAAGTGTTTCAGCTTCAAACAAAAAGTCTTCTTTCTTCGCATCGTTCGGTTACCTCAATAATCAGGGTATCATTGACGGAGCCGATATGCAGCGTTATACTGCACGTCTTCGTGCTGACTACCAGGCCAAGAAGTGGCTTAAGGTCGGTGGTAACTTTGCTTATACCAACTTTAATTACAATAATGGTAACTCAGAAGAGGGTTCAAGCGGATCGTCAGGAAATATCTTTGCTTTCGCAAGCTCAGTCGCTCCTATTTATCCTGTATACCTTCGCAACCCTGACGGATCGAAGAAAATCGACAGCCATGGTCTCGTAAGATATGACTATGGTAACGGAATGAACGGTGGAATGAGCCGTCCTGTTTCCCCTAACTCGAATGCTCTTCAGTATGTTACTCTCGATAAGAACAACAATGAGGGTAATGCAATCAATGCAAACGGATTCGCTGAGTTCAAGTTCCTGAAGGACTTTACATTTACATTCAATGCAGGTGTCGGTGTTGATGAGACTCGCTCTACATATCTAAGTAATATGTGGTATGGTCAGTTTGTTACTGACGGTGGTACTCTTCAGAAGGCGCACAGCAGGACCTTCCACGTAAACCTTCAGCAGCTCCTCAATTATAGCAAGTCTTTCGGTAAGCATAATGTAAACGTTCTCCTCGGACATGAGAACTATAGGTCATCTTCTTACTCTGTAAGCGCATACAAGAAGAAACTCTTCTCGATGGACAACCTTGAACTTGGTGGTGCTGTAGTAGATGGCGATGGCGCAGGCTCTTCATTCGCTACTTATAATAATGAGGGTTACTTCGTACGCGCTCAGTACGATTATGACAGCAAGCTCTTCCTGAGTGCTTCATATCGTCGTGACGCTTCTTCACGTTTCCATCCTGATCATAGATGGGGTAACTTCTGGTCTGTAGGTGCCGGTTGGCTCATCAATCATGAGTCTTGGTTCAATGTTCCATGGGTAGATATGCTCAAGATCAAGGCTTCTATCGGTAGCCAGGGTAATGACAGTATCTCGAACTACCTCTACACTGATAGATATACTATTTCTAACGACGGTAGTGACGGAGTAGCTGTTAACTTTACAAGCAAGGGTAACGAGTCGATCACTTGGGAGACTAATACCAACTTCAATGCCGGTTTCGACTTCGACCTCTTCAAGGGAAGACTTTCAGGTACACTCGAGTACTTCTATCGTCTTACTTCAGACATGCTCTTCTTCTTTACCGTTCCTGCATCTCTCGGTTATTCAGGATATTATGATAATATCGGAGATATGGCAAACTCTGGTATCGAGCTCGCTCTCAACGGTGTTGTCGTTCGTAATAATAATGTAAGATGGGATGTATATGCCAACTTCACTCACTATAAGAATGAAGTTGTAATGCTTCCTGAAGAGCGTAAGACTGTAGAGATGGAAGGATATCGTGGTTATGCTAGCGGTACAAACTTCATCGGCGAAGGCCTCCCTCTTTACACTTATAAGATGGCTCAGTATGCTGGTGTAGACCAGACTACCGGTAAGTCTCTTTGGTATAAGGATGAGGACATCCTCGATGCAGACGGTAAGGTTACAGGTAAGAAGAAGGTAACTACTGATGACTATAGCAAGGCTACAGACTATCTCTGCGGAGACCCTACTCCAGATCTCTATGGTGGATTCGGAACAAGCGTCCAGTTCTACGGATTCGATGCTTCAGTTTCATTTACATATTCTATCGGTGGTCTCGCATATGACTCTGGCTATGCTTCACTCATGGCTCCTCCAACTTCCGGAACCGGTTCTAACTTCCATAAGGACCTCCTCAAGTCTTGGACAAAGGAGAACCCTTCAAACGACATTCCTAGATTCCAGTATATGGATAAGAATGTAAGCTCTACTTCAGACCGCTTCCTTACTGATGCAAGCTACCTGAACTTCCAGAACGCTCAGTTCGGATATACATTCCCTACCAAGCTTACTCAGAAGATCAAGGTAAACAAGCTTCGTCTCTACCTGTCTTGCGACAATATCTGCTATTGGTCTAAGAGACACGGACTTGATCCACGTCAGAGCTTCAGCGGTTCTACAAGCGACTCAATGAACTCACCTGTACGTACTCTCTCAGGTGGTATCAACATCACATTCTAATTTAATCCTTGAATACTGATATGAAAAAGATATTTATCAAATCATTACTCATCCTTGCGGCTGCAGCAGCCTCTGTAGGATGTATCGAGGAGACTTTCCCTACAGGCTCGACCCAGACTCAGGCTCAGGTGTCAAAGAGCCCTACTGCTATAGCATCAATGCTCGCTTCGCTTCCGAGTGCGATGACATCTACAAATGCCGGAGGCTATTATAAAGGATATGGCTGGCATGCTGACTTCGGTATGCCTGCAATGCATGTCATCTTTGATATGATGCTGGAGGACCTTGCTGTGCTTGGAGATCCTAACTACAATCACTTTGATCCGTTCATGTCGTGCGAGGCAATGGACTCCCGTTATATTTATTGTGCATATTTCTGGGATTGCTATTATATGTGGATCAAGATCTGTAACGATGTGATCTCCCTCATCCCTGAGGAAGGCTCTTCAGCAGAGTCTCTTGATATGCTCGCTCAGGCACATGCTTATCGTGCGGCATTCTATCTGGATCTTGCAAGACTTTATGAGCCTAAGGAAAATGATTATATTGATGTAACCAATATCCTTGGACTTACAGTTCCTATCATTACAGAAAATACTAAAGAGTCTGAGGCTACACATAACCCTCGTGCACCAAGAGAGACAATGTATGAGTTTATTCTCTCCGATCTCGGAAAGGCTGTAAAGTATATGGACCCTGCTAAGTCCAACTATGACCGTATTACCATTCATGCAGTGAACGGTCTCTTGGCTAGGACTTATCTCGAGATGGGAGCGGCCGGTGATGAGGGTGCTTATGAGCTCGCTGCATCATATGCAAGAAAAGTGATTGATGAGTCAGGTAGGACTCCTCTTACCAAGGAGCAGTGGGAAGATCCTGTAAATGGATTCAACAACGGTGCGACCAATTCGTCATGGGTATGGGGTCTTAAGACTTCAAGCGAGAACCTCAACAACATCTGTACATATATCTCACATATGAGCTGTGAGGCTCAGTGGGGTTACTCGACTCTCCTGAAACTTGGAGCAAGTAAGAGCTTCTATGAGAAAATCGATGACAAGGACTTCAGAAAGCACTCTTGGCTTGATCCACGTAGAGAGGAATACTATGCTTACCAGTATGCCGGAACTGCAGATGAAATCAAGGATTTCCTTAATGGAAACGATGAGAAAGGTCTTACTGCCGCTGTTGACTATGAAGCTATCAAGTTCCGCCCTATGCAGGGTAATGCTACCAATAACACTGTTGGTAATGCTGCCGAGCACAACATGATGCGTATCGAGGAGATGTATTTCATAGAGATTGAGGCAGTGGCAAAGCAGGGTAATCTTACTGAAGCTGCTCGTCTTCTTAATGAGTTTATGAAGTACAGAATCGCAGACCAGTCATACAACTGCAGCAACTACACTGTTGATGAGGATACCTTCATTGACGAAATGCTGCTTCAGAAGAGGACTGAGTTCTGGGGCGAAGGTGTTCTCCTGTTCGACTACAAGCGTCTTGACAGAGGTATCACCCGCGGATACGAAGGAACAAATCACGCCCTTATCCATGCAATCAACTGCACAGGACGTTCTCCTCAGTGGAATATTGTGATTACACGTGCTGAGTTCCAGTCTAACACTGCAATTACAGATGATCTTAATAATCCGGATCCTTCACAGTTTGTTCCGCTTTGGGTACCTGAGTCGTAATCATTAAAGAAAGAATAATATGAAGAATATATTCAAAACCATATTGATGATGGCAGTGCTGCCTTTCATGGCACTGTCATGTGCTCCGGAGGAGGTTTTCAATCCTGGTGAACCTGACCTGGAGGGATGCTATGGCGTATATTTCCCTACTCAGGATGCAAGTGGAAGCCACGCCATCGACCCAAGTGCTCCAAAAACTGTAGAGTTCGTTGTAAAGCGTCTTGTAAAAGATGATGAGATTACTGTTCCTGTGGAGGTTACAGCTTCTGAGGAAGGAATCTTTGAAGTATCTGAGCTTACTTTTGCAGATGGCCAGACCGAGTCAAAGATAAAGGTTACTTTCAATAAGGCGCAGGCAGGAGTCAATTATTCACTTTCCCTTGGAATCAGTGATCCTGAGTATGCCCATGTTTATGGTTCAAACCCTAATTTCATCAATTACTCTGTTATCATTGAGAGATATGACCTTCTTGGTAAGGCTCTTTATCGTGAAGACTTGCTTACAGCTTTATTCAATGTGCCAAACTTAGAGTGGGAGGTTGAAGTTTATACGAAGGAGACCCAGCCTGGCGTGTATTTCCTTAAGAATGTATATCAGCCGGGTATCTGTCCTCTCATTGATGATAAGGATGAGAACGGTAATCCACTTCCTGTGGAAACCACTTATATGGAGATAGATGCAAGCAACCCTGCAAAGGTTTTGTTCCCATTCCAATATCTGGGCCTTGTGATCAATCCTCAGTACGGTGAATGTGCTGCCGCTTCGCTTGCTCCTGAGGCTGGTTTCAATGTAACTGAGGGAGTCTATGGAACGCTTTCGGCAAACATCATCGAGTTCCCAGCCAAGGGTTTGCTCTTCGGTATGTCTCTGTATGATGATTTTGGTTTCTATTATGCTAATGCAGACGGCATGTTCAGAGTGGCTCTCCCAGGTGCTGTCCTGACTGATTATACCATCTCTATGAAGGCCGGATTTGCAAGTCAGGGCCAGCAGCCGATAGCCTTTACATTCGGTGCTGATGTTGCCCAGATTAAGTTCATGGTTTATGAGGGAGTTCTGAATGCAGGAGCAATAGCTGAAAAGGTGAAGGATGTCAAGAAGAATGAAAATGCATCGGTGGTTACAAAACCAGCTGCTGACGAGGAGGGTAATGTTCCACCAGCAGTAGCTGCTGTGACTCTTCCTGCTACTGGAGAATACACTATTGTAGCGGTGGGATATGATGATGACGGTGAGGCTCAGAGCGATGCATCTCTTATAATTACATATGTCGCTGCAAATGATGAAGTTCCTGTACTGGTTAAGGGTGGTATTTCATCAGCAGACAAGTATGTACCTCTCGGCCTATCTCCTGAGACCGCAGTAGAGTTCTATCTTTATGGCCAGGATCTGGTTGACGTGAAGGTCGGACTTTTCTCTGCCGCAGACTTGGCTGATGTTCAGGCGTGTCTGGCTGCAGTGCAGGCTTCGGAGTCTTTGCCTGCTGATGTTCTCGAGACAATCAATACCGAGGTTTATGTAGATGTATTTACCGGACTTACTCCTGGTACTGAGTACAGAATGATTGTTTGGGCTTCTAACGGATATGAGCAGACAGCAATCCTGACAGATCCTTGGACTACTGCCGGTGATCCATCCCCTGTATATGCGTCATATGCAATGGAGGATATCGATATGGCTCTGCTTCCAACTTCATCAGAGGGATACTTCGGAACTTACAACTATTACGTAAGGGATATGGATGAAAAAGGAAATATCGTGCCTATGAGACACCATGTAGGTCAGATTACATTGTCTGACAGCGAATATCCTGACTCAGCTCCTGATGACTATGGTGTCGTTTCAGAGTATGTGACTGTTACCGGTCTTGTGCCATATGCTAAGCAGGCAGGGATGAACGAGACAACTACATTTGAGTATTACGACGGTGTCCTTTATACTCTTCCTGACCAGCTCGGTATGTATGCACAGAGATATTATACTATGTTGATGGCCATGGATCCTGACTCAGGTAAGTTGTATAATGCATCTGTTCTCGGAGGATTCGTAGCAGACGGATATATTGCATTTGTGAATGCATATGCAAGCCAGGGAGTAAATATCACAGGTCTTTACCTTGCAGCATACAGCGATGAGGCATGTACAAATTATCTTGGCGGTCTCGATGCGTTTGTAGATATCCTTCTGGTAGATCCTGAAGTGGATGTTGATGCTCCAAGCTCAGCAGCTCAGAGTGCAATGAGCGTAAGCGATCTCAACAAGCTTCAGTTCAACCTCGGTAATGAGATCAACTATGTCGAGACAGAGAGAGGAAGAATCCACTCTATGATCGATAGGATGCATGCTGAGAAGAAGACTCCTAAGATGGTTGGCCAGATGGCCGGCATCAAGGGTGAGTGGGATGCTCCTTCAGTAGACGTACAGGTTGAACAGACAGCTGCAGTAGTAGAATATAACAACGATTTCACAAACATCAAAAATGTTAAGTCTGCTATTTACAGATAACAGAACCATGTAAAATATTTTCAAGTCTTGGAGGGAGGGATCTCTCCAAGACTTCTACGTTATAAATTACTGATAAATATGTTAAAAAGAATAGCTTTTGGGGGCGCGGCAATCCTTGCTCTTGTGTCGTGTCAGCAGACTTTGGATGAGGGATGTCTCCCTCTGGAGGTGAAGCCTGATAGTAAGATTCTCCACACCAAGAGTGGAGCTTCCGAGAATACGCTTCTGGTGAAATTTACCGAAGTACCCGTTTCCGGACAGCTTTCGGAGTATGCAATTGATGGTGTGGAATGTTTTGAACCTCTCTTTACCTCTGTACCTGGAAAAGAGGAACTTGAGAGACAGTTCGGGCTGGACAGGTGGTATGTGGCTCATCTTTCAGGAAGCCGTTCCAATGAAATTGTGGCGAATGCACTCGCTGAGCGTGCGGATGTTGCTATAGTGGAGTATGACCTGATGATGACTTTTGGAGATGATCTGACATTCCCATATGAAGGACCGTCTGTCGCAACTAAAGCATCGATGAGCGATCTGGGCTTTAATGACCCTCTTATAAGTGAGCAGTGGAATTTATATAACCTCGGTGATAAGTCTATTGCAGAGACTGCATATGCTGGTGGAGATATCAACGTGAAGGATACATGGAGAACTCTTACGGCAGGAGATCCGTCTATTGTTGTTGCTGTGATTGACCAGGGAGTAATGTATAGTCATCCTGACCTTTCTGCAAACATGTGGGTAAATGAGAAGGAAAAGGCCGGGGTGTCCGGTGTTGATGATGACAGGAACGGATTTGTTGATGACATATATGGATACAATTTCGTAGACATGACAGGTGAGATCAATTATGATAAGACCGAGTATGATTCAGGACATGGTACCCATTGCGCCGGCACTATAGGAGCTGTGAATAATAATGGTGTGGGATTGGCAGGAGTTGCAGGTGGAACCGGCAACGGTGATGGCGTAAGGATAATGAGTTGTCAGATATTTTCAAGAGGCTACGGTGGAGAGACAAGACATTCGAGTAATGCAATCAAATACGCTGCCGACAATGGCGCTTCTGTTATTTCATGTTCATACGGATATCGAGGAGGGGCATTCCTCAGCGACGGGTCGTTTTACAGGGCAGCTGGCGCGGAGTATGATGCAGTCAGATATTTCGAGGCTTCAAAGAATAACGATGTGATTGACGGAGGCATTGCAGTTTATGCTGCCGGAAATGACGGTCTTCCTTATGCCGGATACCCCGGAGCGCTAAATGATGTCATTTGCGTTTCTGCATTCGGACCTGATTTCCTTCCTACAGCGTATACCAACTATGGTCCCGGATGTAATATAGTGGCCCCTGGTGGTGATGCTTATCTTCCGCCGTGGACAAGTGCTAAGGGAATGATTCTTTCCACTGTACCCAATACTATAGATGCGAGTGGATATGCCTACAAGGTCGGTACATCCATGGCGTGTCCTCATGTTTCCGGAGTGGTTGCGTTGGCGCTTTCGTATGCCAAGAAAATTGGAAAGAAGTTCAATACAAGGGATTTCAAGACGATGGTTGTTTCTTCTGCGAATGATTTCGATTCACGTCTTAACGGCACCAAAAAGTATTATATGAATGCCTATCCCGAGCTTAATCTTGGTCAGTTCATGAAAAAGATGGGTACTGGTTCGATTGATACCTGGATTCTCATGATGAAGATTGAGGGAGTCCCTTATATTATTGCTGAGACTGGAAAGAACCAGTATCTTGATGTGTCGGATTATTTTGGGACATCTTCTGTTAATTTGACCTATCTCTCTGTTGAGGTGTCGGATGAAGACCGCGAGGCTCTTGGACTCGCAAAGGATCCATATATGCAGTATGGTTCGCTATATGTTCATCCGACTAAGATGGGGTCCGGCAAGATTAAGATTAAAGCCGTAGGTGGTGGCACTGAGATAGGAGGATCGAGCGCTATCGGAGGAATGGAGATAGTTCAGGAGATAAGTATAATTTCTAGGCCTTTCAAGTCTAAGAACGGAGGATGGCTTTAAAATTTAGAAGGATATGAAAGCAAGAATCATATTGTTTGCTGTGCTGGTGATGATGGTATCAGCATGTGGTGAGAAGGGAAGTAACGGCCAAAAAGGATTGGACATTACAGGACAGTGGGAATTGATTGATATCGAGACCAAGGCAGCTCAGATAGGGGATGCCGAGATTGAGGTGTATATAGAGTTCAAAAAGGATAATACTTTCAACCTTTGGCAGATGATCGGTGCCGGGAGATTTGAAAAGATGACCGGAGCATGGATCCTTAATCAGAATGTACTTAGCGGTAAATACTCAGATGGCAAAGCATGGGGTGCTAATTATGAAGTAGGCATCGAATCCGGCAACCTTGTCATGACGGAAACAAAGCAAGATATTCAGACATATATTTACCGGAAATGCACAATCCCTTCTGATATACAGTAATAAGTGAAGACTCGCGGTCCGAAATCTGGCCGCGAGTCTCTTTTATGCTTCACGTTTCAGCCGTTCGACGTATTTTCTGATCCGGTGGATTTCCTTTGGGATTCTGATGCTTTGCGGGCATAGTCCCACGCATTTGCCGCAGCCGATGCATCTGTCGGCCTGACGCAGCTTAGGAATGGCCCTGTCGTAGCTTACAAGGTAGGCGCGGCGGGCCTTTCTGTAGTTTTCGGATTCCTTGCTGCCGGCAATCTCTCCTTCGTTCACGCATTTGTTGTAGTGAAGGAGGATTGCGGGGATGTCGATTCCGTATGGGCATGGCATGCAGTATTTGCAGTCGTTGCAAGGGACTGTAGGGTATTTCTGCATCAGTTCCGCCGTCTCCTCCAGGAATGCCATGTCGCTTTCCGTGAGCGGAACGAGTGGGGAGTATGATTGCAGATTGTCCTGCAGATGTTCCATATATGTCATGCCGCTGAGCACACACAGCACGCCTGGATGACTGCCTGCAAAGCGGAAGGCCCATGAAGCTATGCTGCGTCCCGGGTCGCGCTCCAGCAGGCGGTCTGCTATATGCTCGGGTACCTTTGCAAGGCGGCCTCCCAGAAGCGGCTCCATGATTACGGATTGTATGCCTCTCTTGTCAAGCTCCTGCTGGAGGTACTGCGCATTGGCATTCCTTTCTGTGGCGTGGGTCCAGTCCATGTAGTTGAGCTGGATCTGTACGAAATCCCAATGGTATTTCTCATGTAGCTTCATGAACTCATCGAATGCCTCGGTATTTCCGTGAAAAGAAAATCCGAGGTTACGGATGCGTCCGGCCTTGCGTTCTTCCATGAGGAAGTCCATCATGCCGTTGTCCACATAGCGTCTGTTGAAGGCTTCCACACCTCCGCTTCCTATGGAGTGGAGGAGATAATAGTCTATATAGTCGGTCTGGAAATATTCGAACGACTTTCTGTACATCAGCATGGAGTTCTCCCTGCTGGAATTGCTGAAATTGGACAGCTTGGTGGCAATGAAATAACTTCCCCGCGGATGACGGGCCAGGGCTATGCCCGTGGCCTTTTCGCATTGTCCCTGCAGATATACCGGCGATGCATCGAAGTAATTCACTCCATGCTCCAGAGCATAGTCTATGAGACGGTTTACCGCATCCTGGTCGATGATATCCTTCCCTTCTTTATCCTTGGTCATAGGCCATCTCATACAGCCATACCCGAGGATGCTTACCTTGTCACCGGTGACATTGCTGGTCCTGTAAGTCATCCCGTCATTTGTCTCTCCTCTCCCTGCCGTTCTGCCATCCGCATCAGCTGATCCGCCTTTAACGTCATTGCGAAGCGCATCGCGCTGTGACAATCCCCTCATGCATCCCGTCATTCCCAGAGCTGCCAGACCAGCAGCCTTCAGAAAACCTCTTCTGTCTATATTCTTTTTCATAGTCATGTCCTTTAGCACTTTTGGAGAAACCTACATTTCTTTATGTACCTCACGCCCTTCTACGTGTATCGCTGTCAGAGGTCTTGCCGGACAGAGATTCTCGCATGCTCCGCATCCGATGCATCTTCCTCCTCTTACCGCCGGGATAAGCAGTGAGTCGGGATTGTCAGGGTCTCTTTTGACCATCTTGATGGCATGTGAAGGGCAATGTCTCGCGCAGTTGCCGCATCTGACATTGTCGGTATTCACTACGCAGAGGTCCAGATTAACGACGGCACGTCCTATCTGGATGGAGGATTTCTCTTCCACGCTTACTGGGAGAATGGCCCCGGCTGGACATATGTCCGAGCATCTGGTGCATTCAGGACGGCACCAGCCGCGCTCGTAGGACATTTCCGGCTGCATCAGGTTCATCAGCGAGGTGGATGGTCTGAGCACATTGTTCGGGCATACGCTGACGCACAGCTGGCATGCCGTGCACTTGTCAGTGAAGTTCCTTATGCTCTGCGCTCCGGCCGGCGCGAGGGGAGTCTGACGCTGAGGCTTCTCCGCGTATGACACGTCGGCATATCCTCCGTCAGTCTTCATATTCTGAGCCTTGGCCGTAACAGCTGTTCCCGCTATCACTGCAGATGCGATGAATGCTCTTCTTCCATGGTCTTTCGGGCCGTTGTCCTTCTGCTCCGCGCATGATTTCACGTCATTGCGAGACGCATCGCGTCGTGGCAATCTCCCGTATCTGCACTCGAACTTAATAGCCCCGTCTCTGCAGGTTTCTATGCAGTCCATGCAGGCCACGCATCTGCTGTAGTCGATCTCATGCTTTTCCATGTCGATGCACGATGCCTTGCACTGCTTGCCGCAAAGCCCGCAGCTGCGGCATTTCTCAGTATCGATTACCGGAGCGAATATGCTACGTCTGGAGAAGAATCCCAGAATGGTTCCTACCGGACAGACAGTGTTGCAATATGTCCTGCCACCCTTCCATGACAGCACGGATATCACCACGAATGTCACTGCGGCTATGATGAATGTCGGAAGCGAACGGATCCATACCTCTGTGCTGTAGAAAGCATAGCTGTCCCATCTTTCCGCCGCCCATGCCAGCAGATTGTTGCCCCATTGGTAGAGCGGTGCCAGCAGGTTTGCCGCCATGCGTCCGTAAGCGCTGTAAGGCGCTATCAGGATAGCCAGCGAGTGGACTCCAAGCGCAAGGAGAATGATGAATGCCGCCAGGAAGCCGTATCTCAGCCAGTTTTTTGCAGGGCTGTAGCTGAAACGGAACCTGTTCTTCTTCTTGGTCTTGCCGTGAATCCAGGAGATTATGTCCTGCATCACTCCCAAAGGACATATTACAGAACAATATACCCTTCCGAAGAGAACGGTCAGCAGAAGCAGTGCGCACACCACCACGGCATTCGATGCCAGTACGGCAGGCAGGAACTGCACCTTGGCCATCCATCCGAGCCATGCGTGCAGGGTCCCTGTGAAATCTAGAAACAGCAGCGTCACGCCTATAAAGAACAGTGCTGCAAGAATAATTCGAATTTTTCTTAGCATTATAGTTTAGTTGTTTTAATATTATTCCCAGTGGTTGGCGGGTTTTATCTCATAGCGCCAATCCCTTCGTATCGATTCAATGCCTCCCGCATCAGTTCACGTCCCCGCTCTGAAATCTCCCGTGCCCTGGCATAATCCCCGATGTTGTCATATGCGTCAAACGGCATCTTTACCAGTATGTCCGGATTGTGCATCCGGGCTGCTGTTTTTGAGATTACGTGATTCATTATCGAGAATGTCCTTGACAGGATGCTGTAGTAGTTGGCTTCGAAATCGAATTCCGGCTCGGGCTCCTCTTCGTTGAACTTATGAGCCAGCACTTTCTGTCCGTGACGGCCTGCAAGCCTGAGCTTCTCCATCAGGGTAAGCGAATCATTATGTCTTACTGCCCTGATGATGGTCTGAGTCTCAAGCTCAAGTTCCTTCTCCTGTTCCTGCCTGTCCTCTTCTTCGCGGGCTTCTTCCACAAGGGAATTGCGGATGCTCTCCACGTCAATGTCGTTTACGTCGAATGCCACAAGTATGTCACCTTCGTGCCTGACTGCCCTGTCTATCGGCATGGTGTTCACTATACCGCCGTCCACAAGGGTCCGGAACCCGTATTTCACCGGTCTGAAAAGCGATGGAATAGAGATGGATGCTCTCACGGCGTCAAAAAGCGGGCCTCTGTCGAAGACAACCTCCTCGCCTGTGTACAGGTCTGCCGCCACCGCCCTGTATGGAATCTTCAGGTCTTCGATGTTCACCTCAGGCACTATCTCCTTTAGGGCTCCTATGACCTTTTCTCCCTTCATCAGATGGTTCTTGCTGATTGATAAGTCCATCAGCGAGAACACCTTCCATGCATCCAGCGTAAACAGCCACTCCTTGACCTCTTCCAGCTTTCCGGCTGCAAAGATTCCTCCCACCAGCGATCCTATGGAAGTACCCGCCACAGAGGTTATATTATATCCTCTGCTGATAAGTTCCTCTATAGCTCCGATGTAGGCCCATCCACGCGGTCCCCCGCTGGAAAGTACAAGTGCAACATCTTTAGTATTCATGGCAAACCCTATTATGCTTACAAATATATATAAAATATCAGCAAGTCAAATGCCTGAATCATCGTGCTGCGGACTATGAAAGAAGCGTCAGTCATAAAATCGGCAGATTTTGTGACTGACGGTGGTGATTTTAGCTGTTTTGGGCCGGTTTTGGGTACCGTCAGTCATGTTTTCAGGCAAAAATGTGACTGACGGTTCAGAGCGTAATCTGAAACTGCTCGAGCAGACTGGAATCGGTCCGGCAAACAGATTCTAGTTCATCACCGTGCAGTCAAAATACTCGTCGAAGAGACGTTTTGCCTTGTCGAGCTGTTCCGGAGTGTTGGTCGGAATGTGTTCCAGCTTGTACTCCCACCCGAGAGATTCGTATTTGTGCTTGCCGAGAGTGTGGTAGGGAAGTATCTCCACCCTTTGCAGCATCTTGAATCCTTTGAAGTGCTCACCGAGGGCCCTGATGTCTTCCTCGAAGTCGCTGATGCCCGGAACGAGCACATATCTGAGCCAGAACGGCTTGCCGTTGTCCTCAAGCCACTGGGCTGTCTTCAGTGTCTGGCTGTTGCTGCGTCCCGTGAGGCTTTCATGTCTTGCCGGATTGAACTGTTTCACATCCAGGAGTGCGAGGTCGATCTTGCCTAAGAGCTCCTCCACGGCGGGATTCCATACGCCTCCGTTTGTGTCGATGCATATATGTATGCCTTCCTCATGAAGCTTGTCTACAAGCGGCAGGAGTTCCTTGGCCTGAGATGTAGGTTCGCCTCCAGAGAAGGTTACGCCTCCTCTTCTTCCGAAGAACGGCTTCTGGTTTACGGCCATCCTGACAATCTCGTCTGTCTCGGTCGGAGTACCTCCGTCAAAGTTTATTGTGTCCGGGTTGGCGCAGTACAGGCAGCGGAAAGGGCAGCCTTGAAGAAATACGACGAGCCTTAGTCCCGGCCCGTCGTATGTTCCCATAGATTCGTATGAATGTACTTTTATCATAGCGTGAAATCCCCGGTCGAGCCGGGGATGACGTTTAGAGTGATTCGTGGAAAGTACGTGCAATCACCTCAAGCTGATGCTCGCGACTGAGTCTGATGAAGTTCACAGCGTATCCTGAAACGCGGATAGTGAGCTGCGGATACTTCTCAGGGTGCTCCATTGCATCCTCGAGCATCTCTCTGTTGAGGACGTTCACATTGAGGTGGTGTGCACCCTTTGTGAAGTAACCGTCCATCATTGTGATGAGGTTCTCAAGCTTGTCTTCGTTTGTAGGACCGAGGGACTTCGGCACGATAGAGAATGTATTTGAGATACCATCCTTCGAATCGTGGTAGTCAAGCTTTGCAACTGAAGAGAGCGATGCGATGGCTCCGTGTGTGTCGCGGCCGTGCATTGGGTTTGCTCCCGGTGCGAAAGCCACGCCCTTAGCTCTTCCGTCAGGTGTCGCACCTGTCTTCTTTCCGTACATCACGTTTGAAGTGATGGTGAGGAGTGAGAGTGTAGGCTCGGCTCCCTTATATACCTTGTGTGTGCAGAGCTCTGTGTTGAAGAACTGTACCACGTCTCTTGCAAGAACGTCCACGAGGTCGTTGTCATTACCATACTTAGGGAAGTCTCCCTCGATGTCGAATCCCTCTGTGAGGCCGTCGGCATTGCGGCGTGCTGTCACCTTTGCGAACTTGATCGCAGAGAGCGAGTCAGCTACGATAGACAGACCTGCCACACCATATGCGAGGTTGATCTTCGGATTAGTGTCGATGAACGCCATCTGTGACTTTTCGTAGTCATACTTGTCATGCATGTAGTGGATGATGTTCATTGTCTCGTTGTATACGCGCGCCACTTCGTGGAGTACCTTCTTGTAGTTTTCCATTACCTCGTCGAAGTCGAGCACGTCGCTTGAAAGCGGCTTGATGCCCTCTACCATGAGTGTGCCGGTGTTCTCGCAGCGTCCGCCGTTGATCGCGAGGAGGAGTGCCTTGGCGAGGTTGGCACGTGCTCCGAAGAACTGGATGGCCTTTCCGATCGCCTGATAAGACACGCAGCATGCGATACCGTAGTCATCGCATCCTCTTACCTTACGCATGAGCGAGTCGTTCTCGTACTGTACCGAGCTGGTGTCGATGGACACCTGGGCGCAGAACTTCTTGAATCCCTCAGGAAGTCCCGGATGCCAGAGCACGGTCATGTTTGGTTCCGGTGCAGGTCCGAGGTTGTAAAGAGTCTGGAGGAAACGGAACGAAGTCTTTGTCACCTTGCTCTTTCCGCCAGTGAAACGTCCTCCGACAGCCTCGGTGATCCATGTAGGGTCACCTGCGAAGAGGTCGTTATATGCATTCATTCTGAGGTGGCGTACCATTCTGAGCTTCATTACGAACTGGTCGATGAGCTCCTGCGCGAATGCCTCGTCGATGATGTTGTTGTCGAGGTCATACTGGATGTAGATGTCAAGGAATGATGAAACGTTTCCGAGTGACATCGCCGCTCCGTCCTGCTCCTTCACCGATGCGAGATATGCCATGTAAACCCACTGTACCGCCTCCTGTGCGCTTGTCGCAGGGCGGCTGAGGTCAAGACCATAGTACGATCCCATGATCTTGATTTCCTGAAGAGCTCTGATCTGCTCTGCCACTTCCTCGCGGAGAGTGATGCGTGAACGGGTCATTGTGCCTGTGAGGTTGCGGAGATCCTCCTTCTTTGCCTCGATGAGACGGTCTGTTCCGTAAAGGGCAAGACGTCTGTAGTCACCGATGATACGTCCGCGTGAGTAGTTGTCAGGAAGTCCGGTAAGGAAACCGAGCGAACGGTACTTGCGGATTTCCTCTGTGTATACATCGAACACACCGTCGTTGTGTGTCTTTCTGTAGTTGGTGAATATCTTCTTCACCTCGGGATCGAGCTCCACGCCGTTTTCCTGGCAGGCCTTCTCCACTACTTTCCAGCCTCCGAAAGGCTTGATGGCTCTCTTGAGAAGCTCATCTGTCTGAAGACCCACGATAAGCTCGTTATCCTTGTCAATATAGCCTGCTGCATGTGAGGTGATTGTAGAAATAGTCTTTGCGTCGATTGCGCGTACGCCTCCGTTTGCCCTTTCTTCTGCGAGAGCTTCGAGGCACTTGTCCCAGAGCTTCTTGGTACGCTCTGTCGGTCCCTGAAGGAATGATGCGTCTCCTTCGTAAGGGGTGATGTTGCTGTAAACGAAATCTGCAACATCGATTCTGCGGCTCCATCTGCCGTCTTTGAATTTCATCATCATAAATAATATTGTCAAATTTCGGGGTGCAAAGATACTCCAAAATAGACAATTTACAATCTGTTGTGATAAAATATCATATATTTTATATTGTAAAATGCTTTGGGATAAGGAGGTAGGACTTCACTTTCTGCCATGGGACAGGAATGATGAGGACAACCTTCGCCGTTGCCCTCATCCCGCACAAACTTCATTGATGGATTCATGACCGGAATCCTGTTTTCCGGCTACTGTACCTTGTTTTCGTCCCGAACGATACGTACCTTGCCGGCCATCACCTCGTAGAAAATCTTTTCGGTTCCCTCCGCGTTGGTGTATTTGTTGCTTCGTAACCTTCCGGTCACATTTACTGGGACACCTACAGCGATTTCCTCTATTCTCGGTGTGTCCTTGCTTTCCCACATGACTATGTTATGCCATGTTGTTTCATTCACAGCGGTGCCGTCTTTGGATTTGTACATGAGTTCGGTCGCGATGCTGAAGTTGGCGACCCTGCTGTTGTTGTATTCGTTGGTCCTGACCGTTCCGATACGTCCTTGCAGTTCGATTCTGTTGATGTGTTCCATAAATACTTCATTGAGTGTTGTTAAATAGTCTCCCCACATGATTTGGCGCGCCTTGCAGGTTGGGAGCAAAGTAAATGAAATATCTTCTGCATAACCCTCGGTCATGCCTGGGTCGTGTCGGATATTTTTCTGTTTCTTAATGCCTTATCACTTTTTTTATAATGATAAGATCTTTTTTAATGCCATTAAGATTTTTCTTTATGCATTAAAATTAATTTTATAATGAGGCGGGATTATAAAAAAATGAAAAA
>CANBDX010000051.1 GCA_947367315.1 uncultured Bacteroidales bacterium
ATAGCTTTTTCAGCGGCCTCGCGTTTTGGGGGAGGGATAATGGTGTAAGGTTTTGATTGATAATGCTTTAGTAAAAACGGCAAGGTTTTGTAGTTCAAGGCATCGCTCATGGCGAATACGCCAGCCAAGCGCGGTGCAGCACCGTTGTAGGCGAATACGCATGCCGACAACTCAAAGCAGGCGACGCAGCTCAGCCCAAGGGCTGCTCTGCCTGCTTTGTGCCATATGTGCAAGAAATGTAAAACAACCATGAGCCCTATGTTGAAGACCTCAAGATGTAACTGCACAGACGCTTGCAGACAAAAAAGGCCAGCCATCAAAGGCCAGCCTTTCTGTCGCTTCTCAAAGATGTCTTAGAACATCTCAGGTTCGTTGTTCTGCTCTGGAGCTGGTGCTTCAGCCGGACGCTCACGACGTGGACCTCTTGGACCTCTGTCATCGCGGCGTGGGCCTCTGTCGCCTCTGCGGTCGTCACGGCGTGGACCACCCTGACGGTCATCCTTGCGAGGGCCTCTGTCTCCGCGTGGCTTGCGCTCAGGCTCGACGTATCCTTCCGGCTTCTCGAGGAGGGCCTTGCGGGAAAGTCTCATCTTGCCGCTCTTCTCATCGATCTCGAGGAGCTTCACATCCACCTCGTCACCGACCTTGAGGACATCCTCTACCTTCTCGGTCTTCTCCCATGCGATCTCTGATACATGGAGGAGACCTTCCTTACCTGGGAGAATCTCTACGAATGCACCGAACTCGAGGATGGAAACTATCTTACCGTGGTATACTGTGCCAACTTCAGGAACTGCAGTGATGCCGTTGATCCACTCGATGGCCTTGTCCATAGACTCCTTGTCAAGACCGAAGATGTCCACAACTCCCTTCTGAGCACCATCGATCTGCTGCTCTGTGATAGTGATTGTTGTGCCGGTCTCGCGCTGGATCTTCTGGATAGTCTCACCGCCCTTTCCGATGATAGCGCCGATGAACTCGCCGTCAACGATGAGCTGAACCATACGTGGAACGAACTCCTTGTACTCAGCACGTGGCTCGCTGATGGTCTTCATCATTTCGCCCATGATGTGGAGGCGGCCCTGACGTGCCTGCTCGAGAGCTCTCTCGAGGACGTCGTATGAAAGACCGTCCACCTTGATGTCCATCTGAGTAGCTGTGATACCATCCTTTGTACCGGTCACCTTGAAGTCCATGTCTCCGAGGTGGTCCTCGTCACCGAGGATATCGGTAAGGATTGCATAACGCTCGTTAGGGTTGTCCTTGTCTGTGATAAGACCCATTGCAACACCTGCAACCGGCTTCTTGATCTTCACACCTGCATCCATGAGTGCGAGGCAGCCTGCGCAGACTGTAGCCATAGATGATGAACCGTTAGACTCGAGGATGTCTGATACCACGCGTACTGCGTATGGGTTCTCCGGAGCCATAGGGATCATAGGCTTAAGCGCTCTATATGCGAGGTTTCCGTGTCCGATCTCACGACGGCCTACACCACGCTGTGGACGGGCCTCACCGGTTGAGAACGGAGGGAAGTTATAGTGGAGTACGAACTGGTCTGTATCCTGGATGAGAACCTCGTCACGCTCCTTCATGTCGAGCTTTGTTCCGAGGGTCACGGTCGAAAGCGACTGAGTCTCACCACGGGTGAAGATAGCCGAACCGTGTGCGCATGGCAGATAGTCTGTCTCACACCAGATTGGACGTACAGTAGTAGTGTCACGGCCGTCGAGACGCACACCCTCATCGAGGATCATGTTTCTCATTGCAGCCTTCTCCACTGCGTGATAATATCTTTCGATCATCATTCTCTTCTCTTCCTGCTCCTCTTCCGGAAGTGTTGCGTAGAACTCCTCCTTGAGTGCCTCGAAAGCATCTGATCTCTCGTGCTTTGCAGAGCCTGACTTTGCGATAGCGTAGCATCTGTCATAGCAGAACTCCTGGATAGCCTTGCGGAGATCCTCGTCGTTCTCCTCGTGGCAGTAAGCTCTCTTCTCTGTCTTTCCTACAGCCTCCATGAGCTCCATCTGCAGCTTGCAGTGCTTCTTGATTTCCTCGTGAGCGAACTTGATTGCCTCGAGCATGTCGTGCTCGCTTACCTCGTTCATCTCACCCTCTACCATCATGATGTTGTCATATGTAGCGGCAACGATGAGGTCGATGTCTGCATCAGCCATCTCGCTGAAGTTAGGGTTGATCTTGAGCTCGCCGCCGATGCGTGCAACGCGTACCTCGGAGATAGGTCCCTCGAAAGGAATGTCGCTGACTGCGAGAGCTGAAGACGCAGCGAGACCTGCAAGTGCGTCTGGCTGTATGTCCTTCTCAGCAGAGATGAGGTTTACGTTTACGAATACTTCTGCATGGAAATCCTCAGGGAAAAGAGGCCTGAGTGCGCGGTCTACGAGACGGGCGATAAGGATTTCATAGTCTGAAGCCTTTCCCTCTCTCTTCATGAATCCGCCTGGGAAACGGCCTGCAGATGCATATTTCTCCTTGTAGTCCACCTGGAGCGGCATGAAGTCCACATCCTCCTTTGCGTCTTTTGCGCATGTTACAGTAGCGAGGAGCATTGTACCTCCCATCTTGACTACTACTGATCCGTCAGCCTGCTTTGCGAGCTTTCCGGTCTCGATTTCAATTACCCTTCCGTCGGATAATTCGATTGTCTTCTTTACGATATTCATTACTTTACTTTCAGCCTGCCTCCCCCTATGGGAGTGGATTAATATTCTGTTTCATCAAGGATGTCCCCCTATGGGCCATCCCTTTAGGTCATCATATCTGACCCGATTATATGTTTGTCACTCTTCAGGCGCCGCAGGCTGTTGTCTGCGCCCTCGGACTTCTTTGCGAAAAAAAGGGGGAGTCCCATCTTGTGGGCATTCCCCCTTCGTCGGTTCCTACTATGATGTAGCTTATCGACGGAGACCAAGCTCCTTGACGATAGCTCTGTATCTCTCGATGTCCACAGACTTGAGGTAGTCAAGTACACGACGACGCTTACCTACAAGCTTAAGAAGTGAACGACGTGTTGCGTAGTCCTTCTTGTTGTTCTTAAGGTGCTCGGTAAGGTGAGCGATACGGTAGGAGAACAGTGCTACCTGGCTCTCTGGAGAACCAGTGTCAGTGTTAGACTTTCCGTACTTCGCGAAAATCTCCTGTTTCTTTTCAGGCATAAGGTATTCAGCCATAGCTTTAAAAGGATTAAGGGTTAATAAATCAAAACTTTACGGGTTACTGTCAGGTAGACCCAAAGCGGGCGCAAAGATAGTCATAATATCCGAGAAAACAAGCGCATTTCACAAAAATAATATGATTATCATTGATCCGATGAAGGTCTGGCTATGCCTCTTGCGGATAAATACTTCCTGTTTTGTATTTCTCCCAATGATTTTTTACTTTTGACTATTCAAAATAAGGACAATATATGAGAAACATTCTGATTGCGGCAATAATGCTGGTGGCTGTTTCGTGCCAGTCAAACTGTGAATATGAGAGCTACACGGATGTTATTGAGGTGAACGGTACGAGCATTTTCTATGCAGCCGAAGGATCCGGCAAACCGGTGATCCTGCTGCATGGGAACGGTGGCAGCCACAACGACCTTGAGACTACCCAGCGTGGTCTTGCCCAGGCCGGATATATGGTCTATGCGCTGGACTCCCGCGGGCAGGGAGCCAATGCCCGCCTGCCGGAATACCACTATAAGGATATGGCCACGGACGTATATGAATTCATCAGGGTTAAGGGATTAGACAAGCCTGCCGTCTTCGGATTCAGCGACGGAGGCATCATTGCCCTGCAGCTGGAGGTTATGTATCCGGGGACTCTGGGAGCGATTGCTACCGGGGGTGCCAATATCTTCGTGAAGGGAGCTCTGGTGCCGGAGTTTGAACGGGGATTTCTTGCTCAACCGACTGAAGAGCCGCTTGTGAAGATGATGCAGAACGAGCCTGCGATGACTGCTCAGGACATGCAGACCATCAAGGCTCCATCCCTGATAATGTCCGGAGAACACGACCTGATACTCTCTGACCATACCCGTCTGATCGGATATAATATCCCTGACGCTCAGGTGAAGATTATCCCTGGAGAAGACCATGGCTCCTATATCTGCAACAGTCAGAAACTTACAGAGCTTCTTCTGGAATTCTTCAACAAAATAGGTTACTGACCGGATGGCAATGACGTCGAAAAAAATAATCGTTGATCCGGAAATAGGGGAGGTGACGTTCCGCAAGAGCGTCAGGTGCCGTCGTATATCAATCAGGGTGCACCCGGTCAAGGGTGTGATTGTGACGATGCCGTATGTGGTGCCTTATGCGGCTGCGTCGCTGTTTTTCAATTCAAAAAGGCATTGGGTGACAGAAACCATGGCCCGCCAGAAGGAATCTTTCAGGGATGTCCCGGAGTTGTCTGCCCAAGAGATGGAAGCATTGCGCAGACGTGCCAAGGCTGTGCTTCCATCCAGGCTGGCAGAACTTGCCGGGCGCCATGGATTCATATATAATAAAGTGACTATCAAGCATAATTCTACCAACTGGGGTAGCTGTTCCACTAAAGCCAATATCAATCTCAATCTGAATATTGTGCGCCTGCCGCCAGTGCTCCAGGACTATATTCTTCTCCATGAACTCTGTCATCTGCGCCATCATGACCACAGTCATGCATTTCATCTGCTGCTGGAGCATGTCCTGACCGATAACCTGATGCGCCTGATGTCGGATGATCCGGAAATCCAGACCGATGAAAACAGTCGTCTTGCATACGAACTTGCCCGCAAGGCAGCAGCGTCTAAGGCACGTTATCCTCTTGACTGCACTTTTACGCGCGCCATCCGTGGCTATCGGCTGGTGTGATTGATGAAGTCCGTTTTCAGAGATGCCGCTCGGACAGTCTGGAGTGTGCCCCGGCCGGATTTTGTCGTGCAGGCTGTCAGATGCGGCGGTTTTTCCAATGCCCTGTGGCCATATATCGCCAGCTGCAAATGAGAAGAACTCCTGAATAGATGTATTCCGCTGTCCAGCATATGGCTACATCCATCTTCATCATTCCCGCCATGACTGTGCAGTAGATTGTGTATATGACAAGTGCCACCAGCTCAAGACGGAATGCTGTCCTTGTGCTGCCTGTGCCTGAGACGGCAAGAAAGAATATCTGCCCGCCGACTGCAACTATATAGGAGGAGACCATCACAAGCATGGCCGGAACCGCTCCTGTGACAAGCTCCGGTATGTCGGTATATATGTGTGTGACTGTTTGTGGAAACATGAATATCAGAATCATGATGATGCCCACAATGCCATATGAAAGTTTCAGGATTCTTTTTATCAAGGACATGACCATACCCTGCCTCCCTTCTCCGATTATGTTGCTCACAAGAGTGCTGCATGTGGATGAGAATGCCTGCAGGACAACCCATATAATGCCTGAGACCCCTCTTACTATATTCGAAACTGCAAGGGCCCTTTCGCCGAGGTGCTCTATATACAGGAAGAAGATGAACCAGGTTGAGACCGAGACCGTATGCTGGATCATAGTCCATGTGCATACCGGCATCATGCTTCGGAGCTCAGCCGCATCAAACCCGGCCGGTCTTTCCAGTCCGTACTTCATTCTGTCGCACCCCACGCGTGTGTAGATGACAAAGAATATGAGGGAGACGAGTTCTGCAAGGCTGGAACCTATTGCCGCTCCGGTTATGCCTAAGGCAGGAAGTCCGAGATGTCCGAAGATGAGTACCCAGTTCAGCAGGATATTCGAGGCGACCATGACTATTGAATTGAGAGTCAGGGTCCTGGTCTGTGTCGTGCCTACATAGAATGCCCGGAACATGGCCGTGATGAAGGCGAAGACCATACCCGGCAGGCGCCACCTGACATAGCTCAGGGCTGCGGAATATATGGCATCTGAGGAAACCATGAGTTTCATCAGCCATGGTGAAAGTATCTCTGACAGCAGGATTAGGATCACTGAGAGCCCGAGCACGAAATAAAGTCCGTGCCAGAATACCTTTCCGGTATCCCGGAAGTTGCCTTCACCGTTGCGCCGTCCGATTATGATCTGGGCTCCTATGCTGAACCCGAACCCTATCATGAACAGCACCATGTAGTACACGATGGCGATGGCCGATGCTCCCAGTTCGATTTCTCCGACCCTCCCGAGGAATGCAGTGTCGGTAAGTCCGATCATCTGCTCCATGACCAGGCTTATCAGGATGGGATAGGCCACTTTCCAGATGCTCCCGTATGAATAGGTATCTTGTTTCATGGCTGGTTATCTTTTGATAATCAGAAGGTTACTTGTTTTAGGGTACTTCCGGGGAAGGAGTCGTAAAATTATATTGTGCGGATTATCAATTAGTTGGAGGTCAGGGAAACTAAGCAGTGATTTGCAATAATGAGATGGCCTGCTCGATGCTAAGAGCGTCCTCCACTCTGAAGATGCCGCTGCGGCTGCGCTGCAGGGAGTCGAGATGTGCTCCGCTGCCGAGAGTCTCCCCGAGGTCACGGGCGAAGGCCCTGACATAGGTCCCTTTGCTGCAGGCCATCCGGACTACAGCCCTTGGAAGCCCCAGTGCCGAGTTGTCTGTCACGTTTATCCTTGATGAAGCAGCGGAAGGGGTGGTTGTGAAAACCGTGCTACCCCCCTCGCCGCAGGGGGATGGACCCGCTCCTTTGGAGTGGGAGGGGTTGTTTTCACAGCCACCACTTCCGCTGCTTCCTGCAGAGAACTCCAAAAGCTCCAGTTCGGAAACGGTGATTTTTGATACCCTGATAAGCTCATTCGCGGCCTCGTCCAGAGTCTTGCCCTCCTTATGCAGCTTGCGTGCAAGTTCATAGGCTCTTACTCCGTCCACCGATTTGGCACTGAACAACGGAGCGACCTGATTCTGCTCCCCGATGAATGCAGGCAGGGCCTCTTCTACAGCGGCTGCTGTTATGTGTCCGTATGGGAAGAATCTGTCGATCTCCTTCTCCAGGTCATAGGAAGGAGTCGTCGCGCCGAATGTTATTCCCGCCACATACTCCTTGTCATGCGACTGGAGTTCTTCTGCCAGTTTTGTGGCCTTGCCGATGCATACGAGAAGCACACCGGTGGCCAGCGGGTCCAGTGTACCGGCATGTCCCACCTTGAGGTTCTTCTTTCCGAAATGACGGATTGCAGCATACTTGACCTTTCTGATCACGTCTGCCGAAGTCCATCTGTATGGTTTGTCTATGGGGATGATTATCCCCTCCGGGTAGTCGTCTATGCTGCGGCTCAAAGGAGCCTGACCCGGAGCCAGAATCAATGCGTCCAAATCGAATTATTTACAAGGTATCTTGTCTATCCTGCCCTGATGGCGTCCGCCTTCGAACTCCTCTGATAGCCATGCGTCAGTGATTTCCAGAACACTCTCGAACGGAATGAAACGAGCCGGCATCACGAGTACGTTGGCGTTGTTGTGCTGCTTGATGAGCTTTCCGATTTCGGCGCTCCAGCAGAGTCCGGCGCGTATGCCCTGATGCTTGTTGAGCGCCATCTGCATGCCGTTGCCTGTGCCGCAGAATGCGATTCCCAGATCCACTTCGCCATTCTCCACTGCGGAAGCGAGAGGATGAGCCACGTCCGGATAATCCATGCTGTCGGTTGTGTCGGTGCCGAAGTTCACCATCTCATAGCCCTTGCCGGCGAGGTACTCCACCAGCCTGTTCTTGTAGTCCACGCCTGCGTGGTCGTTGCAGATGCCTATTTTCATGTTGCTTCAGAATTTATCGTGCAAAGATAGGCTTTTTAACGTATCAAACTAACAAATTGACGTTCATTCTCACAAAAACGGACTGGCCTGTCTGTTTTCAAGAGATATTTTTGTATTCTTGGGAATTTATGGGTAAATTTGAACGTTTTGCTTAGAATTAACCTTTAAACCTGTTATATATGAAAAGATTTATTTTGTCTGTGGCTCTGATGGTGGCTGGAATTGCGGCGTTTGCCCAGAAGCCGGTTGTTCTTATTGATTATTTCAATGCTCCTAAATCGGTGAAGGCTGCTGGAGTTTCAGCGGTGAGAAGTGCGGTGATTGCCGGAATCAACCAGATGAACAGGGTTCAGCTTATAGATGTTGAGTCTGAATCTTCGCTCAATATGGAGGGAATACGTCGCGGCAAGGAAAGCGCCATGTATGATCAGACTGCCCGCATGGGGGCTATCAAGACTCTTGGAGCCCAGTATATAATCACCGGAACGGTTTCCAATGTCAGCGGTGAATATCATAAGACGGAAAACAGCTCATATTATACCGGAAACATCGTGTTCTCTCTTTCTGTAGTAAGGGTTGAGGATGGCGTGACGGTCGGTACAAAGAACGTTACATATGCCGGTCTGACCGGAAACATAGGTTCTACTGCAGATGAAGCTGTCGTTTCTACACTTAACCGTGTGAAGCAGAGTATGGACAATTTTGTGAACGACTACTTCAAGCTTAAGGGCGTTATTGTCGAAATGAAGGAGACCAACAAGAAGGGTGACAAGGTGTCGAGCCTTTATATCAATCTCGGTTCTGAGGCCGGAGTCGCCAAGGGACAGAAGCTTGACGTGCTTCAGGTGCTGAAGGTAGCCGGCACTGAAGGTGAGGAGGAAATAGGTTCTCTTACAGTTGATAAGGTCGTGGCTCCGGCATTGTCGGAGTGTAAGGTTACCAAGGGAGGCAAGGAGATAATGTCAGCCTTCAAGGCCGGTACTGAACTTCGTGTCGTTACGAAGAAGGACGGATGGCTCACAGATCTTGGCAAAGGTGTGGCCGATACATTCAAGTAACAGATTCAATCGTGATATGCGGCTATGCTTCCGGGAGGGGGCATAGCCGGCCATTTAATAAATTACGGACACTATGAAGAAATTTTTTACACTTGCAGCCCTTATGGGCTTGATCTTTACATGGGGGGCTTCTGCTCAGAACTACCCTCAGGTGGTTGTTTACCAGGCTTCGGATGCTGTTACGGCGACTTTCACTTCTGTCGGTGCCGATGCCAAGTCGAAGAATGTCGAGGATAATGCTGTACGCTCGCTGTTCTACACTCTTTTCTACGTGGGAGTAGATGGTTTTAACGATGGCAAGCCTCTGATTGTCAATGATAATCCTAAGTATGTCGAGACATTCTTTGCTTCGAGGATGCCGTTCTATCTGAATAATGCATCAGAGATTGCAAAGCCTGTCAAGAATTCCAACAAGCTCTATCAGGGTACATATAAAGTGGTGATAGGATATGCGAGCCTGCTCAAGGACCTGGAGAGGAACGGACTTTATGTGGCTAAGACCGATCCTGTTGATGTCGTTGAAGAGGAAGACGGAATGGTTCTTCCTACCATTATGGTGATCCCTTACAAGAAGGACGGCGAGAGCTATGCGTCTTTGCTTGCAAATGATTTTGACAAGAGAATAGCGGTGTCTAAGGTTCAGGATGGATTCGAGACACAGAATATCGAGACAGTGGATGTGCAGGCAAGGCTTGATGCTGTGAGAAGAAATGCCCAGTTCGGCGCTAATGATGCAAATTCCAATGATAAGCAGCTCATCATGAACTCGGGTGCTGATGTGTATGTCACAGTGGATATCCATAAGGATGTGAATGCGCAGGGTGCACGTGTATCTCTTATCATGAAGGCATATATGACCAATGGCGGAGCAGTCCTTGCGTCTAAGGATGCCATTACGGCCCGCTTCGCTACCACTGCAACAGATGCATTGTGTTCATATGCCGTAGCTGATAACATTCCTGCATTCCTTGTGGACATCAAGAAGAATTTCAACGACATGCTCACAAAGGGCAAGAAGGTGGCTCTCCAGTTCGCTATCGACGGTGCTTCTGCCATGTCGATGAATGATAGGGTAGGAGATAAGAATTATCCTTTGTCAAACCTCATCACCCAGTGGGTGCGCAAGAATTCCCAGAAGGGTAAATTCCATCTTCGCGGCAATACTGCAGAGGCTATCATCTATGACTATGTGATGATACCTCCTAAGGCAGCCGACGGCCTCATGATGGATGCTTTCCAGTACAGCATGCAGATAGAGGCATGGCTCAACGATGAAGTCGGCGTTCCTTGCTCAAGCAGAATAGACGGAGACACAATTTATATAACCATATTGTAATCTTTTGCAGTCATGAAGAAATTTGTTGCAATAATATGCATGCTTGCATGCGCGGCTGTAGCTGTAGCTCAGACACCTTCCTGGGTGAAGTCAAGACCTGTGTCGGACACAAAATATATAGGAATAGGAATGGCTTCCTTATCTGATGCGGACTATCAGAAGAAGGCGACTACCAATGCTCTGGTGGATATCGCGACTCAGATCGGAGTGAAGCTTGAAAGTACTTCGTTCATGCAGATGGTGGATGTGGATGGTCAGGCCAAGACCCTTTTCGAGCAGAAGGTGAACGAGTCTCTGGCTGCTCATATCGAGGGACAGGAGCTCAAGGGATCGTATAACGACGGCAGCTTCCACTATGTTTATTTCGAACTCGACAAGAAGAAATATGAGAAACTGATGAAGGCCAAGAAGGAAAGAGCGGTTTCTGTAGGTCTTGACTGGTATGTGAAGGGAAAGAATGCTGAGGCTCTCAATAACTTTGCTGGTGCAGCCCAGCTGTTTGCGAACGGTCTGCAGGCGGTAGAGCCTTATCTGTATCTTGACCTCAAGGCTGAATATAAGGGCAATGAGATCAATCTTGCGGGAGCTCTCTATGATGCTTATGTGAATGTCTTTGCCGGAATGACCATCGTGCAGAATGTGACCGAAGTAGGAGTGGAGGCCTTTAAATCTTCAGGTGAACCTCTCAATGTATGTCTTATGCGTAATGGCGTGGCTATGCCTAATATGCTTATGAAGGCGACATTTGCAAGCGGCGAAGGTGAACTTACCGCTCCGATGAAGACGGATGAGTCAGGTATGGCGGTATTCTACATCACAAATGTGACATCGAAGCAGAGTCTCCAGAGCGTGGAAGTCTCTATGGACGACAATTTCCTTGCATCGCTCCCGGCATCATACAGACAGATCATCAGCAATGTCAGCTGGCCTGTGGCGAGATTCAACGTGGTGCTTATGAATGCAAACTACTCTGCATATCTTAATGTGGAGAAGAATCAGCTGGATGCATGCGAAAAGCAGGTGAGGAGCCTTCTTGCAAACAACTACTTCGAGTTTACGGAGAATCCTTCGGCTCAGCTTTTCGTTACACTTTCTACGGAGATGACCGTAGGAGGAGTTGTGCCAGGGGAACTTTATGACATGAACGAGTGCTTCGCTTCCATGACTCTTAGGGTATATGATAATGTGAAGCAGTCACAGCTCCTGGAGTACAACGTTCCTCAGGTAAAGGTGCTTGTGCCTGCAAACAATTCGGAGCAGCAGGCCAAGGCAATGTGCACACGTGAACTCATGAAGCGTGTTAAGGTGGAGCTCCCTAAGAAAATCAAGAAGTTGAACATTAATCTTTAAAATGAACATTATGAAATATCTGGCTATTCTTTTGCTGGCGGCGTCCGTGTTTTTTGCGTCATCATGCGGAGCTCCAAAGGCTGTTACAAAGTCTTCTGAAACAAAGGTGGAAGAGAGCCGTCCCGGCATGAATCTTCTGACCGAGTCGGACGTGATAAGGGCATGGGCTGTGGGTGAGTCCACTGATAAGATGGTAGCCCGCAACAAGGCGACCATGATGGCTCAGGCTCAGCTTGGCCAGCTTCTCGATATGGCAGTGCATACCACTGTAGAGGATTATTGCGTAACACTTGAGGATGCGGACCAGGTGATCGGAAAACGCTATCTCAGCGAAAAGACGCAGGCTGTTTCCAATGTGATGCTGACGGGAGTACATATCATTTTCGACTCATGGGAGTTCGACAAGCAGAAGAACATCCACTCCAATTATGTTGTTGTCGAGATATCACCTGAGGAATATCTCACACGTCTTGCAGCTGCGGTTGCCAAAGATCCTGAAATCAAGGTGGACGCAGAACGTCTGAAGGAAATATTCCTCAAGGCCGTAAACAAAAATAAATAGACCGACTTATACTTCAGCTATGAAATTCTGCTTTAAATGTGGATCTCCGCTTTCTGGAGGCGAAAAGTTCTGCCCTCGTTGCGGACAGAAACTTCCGGTGCCTCAGCCTGCTCAGACATCTCCTGCAGCAGAAACGGCTCATGCCGACAAGGCCCGAAGATACAGGAAATGCTCCCGTCATGGCATCATCTTCACTGATCTGAACATCCTTTCGGATATGTTCAGTGTGAAGAAGGAAGCTCTTTCGAAGCTTCTGGACCAGTATGCCGACATGATGGCCGTTTCGGACATAGACTACAGCGTGGTGGATGTATCTGACTACCGCTTCATCTCCAATGCGGCGGGCAGGAAGGGAAAGAAGGCAGAGATTCATGTTGAAAGTCCTTGGTGGGACTACCAGCATATTCTTTATGATATCCTCTGCCATGAGAAGGAAAAGGGATTGCCGGAGTCCAACTATCTTTTTATTATAGGAGGTCATGAGGTAATCCCTGTGCCGGTAATCAATCATTATCTGGATGACGAGAGACTCCACTACAAGGATATCGAGACCGACGTTCTCTACGGTTACCCTTACGGTCCTCACACCCAGTACGCCCTGGAGTCCACAGAACTCTATACTCAGGAGATGTATTATCTGGTGGGAAGGCTTCCGATTCCGACTGATGTGGGCGCAGACTATCTCCAGAACTATCTCCAGAATGCTCTGAATGCATGCAAGGGACTGCCTGTCAAGAAGATATATGCCCAGTGCGACCCGCATTGGAAGGAGCTTACTTCGTGGCTTATGTCGCCTTTCAACAAGCTCGGCATGCTTCCGGACAGGAGCAATATTTCCCGTCATTACAGCTACGGCAACGTGATGCTCGGCCCTGATGTGACCAGCGAGCATATCCATGCCGTGATGGATAAAGACACAGACCTAATTTATCTTAATCTCCATGGCGCATGGAAACCGAATGCTCCGGCATATTACGGTGAATCGATGGACGGAGCTGCAGTTGCTGAGATATTCCCGATTTCGGCGACAGCCATTCCTGACGGATGCAATGTTCTTGTGACCGAAGCCTGCTACGGAGGAAGGTATGTCGGATATAAGATATTCCAGTCCATGATGCAGTCGGCAATGGGTCATAAGACGGTCATTGGTCTGGCATCTTCAAGGACGGCTTTCGGTTACGACGGCCCTCCGGGAGGAAATGCTGATGCCATCTGCGGACGCTTCACATTGTATCTTCTCAGCGGATTCGCTGCAGCTGACGCTCTCAACAAGGCCAGGGCAGATTTCTTCGGAGAGGACGGCATGCTGTCTCCTCACGATGCCACGACTCTTTGCGAGTTCAATCTCTTCGGAGATCCGTCACTCCGCGCTTATGCTGTGGGAGAGGACGGCATGAAGGCGGCGGGACCGGTAGTGAAGAATATCGCTCCGAAGGACTTCCCTTGCGGATACGAACAGCAGACGCTCAAGAGTGCAGGCAGCAAGCCTCAGTCTCTGCTGGACCAGGTACGCGGCGCCGTCGACGCCAATATCATGCATATCAGCAAGGCAATCGGCAAGGAGCTTTACGAGAAGTACGGCCTCTCTCCGCGTGAGCCGGAAACCATCAGACGTCTTAAATATAAGAACGGAAAGCAGAGACTCGTCTATACATATGGCGAGGGAGAAAAGTCATATGTCGTGACAACTCTGCCCGAAGGAAAAATCGAGTCAATAATAACATCTAAATAACCATGAAAACTTGTCCAAACTGCAACTCTCAGGTTGCTGACGATCATGTATTCTGCATGGAATGCGGAACAAGAATCGAGATGGAGCCGGCTCCTGTCCAGGAGGAGGCCAAGACTGAAGAACCTCAGGCCGAGCCTGTGGAACATATGACTGATGTGGAAAACCATATCATGTGGAATATCCAGCCAGGTCAGGTGGCCAGACTCATCACGGAAAAGGAGTTCCTGCAGTACAGTGATGCTGCCGGACTTATCATAAACAACGGTGCACGTGTGCTGATACGTCAGAATGCCGACGAACTGGTGATGCTCTCAAACGGCATATACAGTTTCAAGGAGCCTCTTCCGGTTACAGCTCCCGTTGAGGAGAAGAAGAGGGGATTCTTCAATAATATCATAGGCTCGGTGAATGCCTCGGCGAAGAAGGATAAACTCGACTTTTGCTCGATCCTCCTTGTCAGGGACGGTGATTTCCCTGTGATTTTCGGAGGCGCAGACAGCACTGGAGACAATTTTGTGCCGATGACGATACCGGCAAGGAACCTGAATGTTGAGGTGGGCCTCAGTGCGATGGTACGAATCGCCAGCATGCAGGTGTTTGCAGCAAAACATATGATCGACCGTACCCATATGAATGTCGGAGAACTTGTTGCGCTTGTTGCTCCTAAGGTGGAGAAGGTGCTGCGTGAGGTTCTTGCGGATGTTTATGTTTCTGAGTCAGGAGTTCCGGAGGCTGTGAAGACCGAGATTCAGGACAGGCTCAAGGCTCTGACTCCTGAGCTTGGCGGAATTGCCATATCTTCAGTCGAGGAAGTGCGTTTCGGTCACGAGGCTCTTGAGAGATTCCGTGCTCTCAATTCTGAACTTTACCTTACAGAACGCGAACTGGAGTATCTGGAGCGTACAAATGAGTTCAAGAACAGGCTTTCTGCCGCTCAGAATGCCCAGCAGGTGAATGAGGCCCGCAATGAGCTTGACCTCTACAAGAAGCTCCAGGCCATTAATCAGGACAAGATTCTGGCGGAAGACGAGCTTGAGAAGTTCTATATGGTTCTTTCTCGTGAGAGAAGGATCCGGGAAGCTCAGAACGAGGACCAGATTGCGGCTGCGATGGCAGACATCGAGCGGACCGGCCTTGTCAGGACTGAGGATCTGAACAGACTCAAGGATGATATCCGCACCAGCGAGCATAAGAGGGGACATGCATTCAGGATGATGCAGAAGAAGGACGAGATAGAGCTCATATCGCTCCAGCGTGAGTACGAACTCAGAGTACGAGACGAGGATTATCAGTTTGAGAAGAGGAAGAAGGATGACGAATTCGACCGTTTCAAGGAACTTGAACGCATGAAGAGGGAGAAGGAGGCAGCCGAGCATGACAGAAACATGGAGGCACTGCGTGAGATGCAGCAGGCCAAGCTCGAGAAGATGAGGCTTTCAAGGGAACTGACCCCTGAGCAGCTTATGGCTCTTTCTGCAGAAAATCTTTCTCCTGAGGCTGCGGCCAAGCTAGCTGAGTCCCTTGGACGCAATCGTGAGGCCGAATATCTTGAGAGACTGACACAGGCACGCATCGATGACATGAAGGATATGATGAAAATGGGTAATGAAACCAGCCGTGAGTATATCCGTGCATCTGCACCGGGTGCGGCTCCGGCTCAGCAGCCTGGAAAATTCTGCCCTTCATGCGGCAACCGGAACAATGCAGATGCTAAATTCTGCATGTCATGTGGAACATCTTTGAACTGATGAGATATGAGTACAGTTAAATGTCTTCATTGCGGTAAGGAAGTGACTCCGGAAGCTTTCGGAGGAAAGAACTTCTGTCCGGAATGTGGGAATGAAATAATAGAGGCGGCTCCTGTCGCACCGGCTCCTGCTGAAGAGTCAGTTCCTGCAGAATCTCCTGCCGATGCAACTGCTGTGATAAAGGATGGAATGGGTATTATTGAGAATACCCGCACCAAGGTAGGTGCTGTGGATACGTTCAGTGACAATAGCGTGACCAATCACACTACCAATAATACCACCAACATCACTCATATCGCTGATGATACCAAGAAGAGTGTCATCTGTGAGATTTCCGGCAAGAAGGTGCTTGTGACATCAAGTGTGCAGTGCCCGGTGTGCGGCAAGACAGTGTCCGTCCAGTATTACGATGAGGATAAGCTCCGTTGTGCCGAGTGCGAAAAGAGGGCTGTCAAGGAGTATGAGAAGTATTACACCGACTTCACCAAGGATGTCAGGGTAATTGACAAGGATCTTCGCGAGGTGCTTGACGGTAAGGCTAAGGCCCTGAAGCTGACAGCTCTTCAGGTGAAGGAAATGGAACTTAAGCTCCGCAAGGCCAATGCCGGCAAGGATGCACATCTGAGCGACATCAAGAAGAAGGATTTTGAAAGGACAATCGTCCAGATGTATCAGGAGAAGATTACTCCTGAGGTTGCCTTCACCAAGGTTTCTGCCTATGCGAAGATCACCGAGGATGCTGCAGTACAGTGCTGGTACCACGCCATTTGGGCAGTATGCCACCCTAAGGAATATGTAGATGCCCTCAGGAATGCGACTGTCGATGAGTATTGGCAGAACTATTGGGCATTTGCCGCCTATGCAAAGCTCGACGATATTGCCGGTGCCGTTGATGCCGTTGATGTCGCTAAGGAGAAGTATCCTGAAAATGTAAATGATATAATCCTGGCACAGGCATATTTGGGAGCATGCCAGTATTTTTCATCGGATGATGAGGCATATGTATCTGACGCCTATTCATATTTCGAGTCTATACAAGGAGCTGATTCAGAATGTCTTAAATTCCATTATGAGAGGTTTGAGGAGTTAGACAATGTTTTTGCTCCCGATGATTTCGCATGCCTGGATGTGACAACCCTTATCCTTACCAGAAGGATGATGAAGGGATACCCGGAGACAGGACACGAAAGACCTGCCCTTAGTGAAGAACACAGGGATCCGCCAAGACAGCAGTCTATGCTTGCTGCTGCAAGGGAGGCCCGTCAGACCCAGACATCAGCTCAGGCTCCGGTTAAGCCAGCTCCTTCTAAGCCGGCACCGCAGCCAGCCAAGCCTGCAACTCAGCCGGCCAAGCCTGCCCCTGCGCGTCCTGCTCCAGCCCCTCAGCCTGCTACGCCAAAACCATCTGGTCAGAAGGGTGTAGTACTGAATAATACAGCAGGTGGCCCGGCCAATCCTCAGGTCTCGTTCAACAATGCGACTCCTGTCAAGTCAAAGAAGAAGGGAGGCGGGTCGTTATTCGTAATCATCCTTATTCTGGCGGCATTGGGAGCAGGTGCATACTTCTTCCTTACAAAAAAGTCTGAGCCGAAGGCTCCTGTTACTGCCGTAGAACAGACTGTAGTGACTCCGGAAGCAAAGAAGGAACCTGTCACAGCACCGGCGGCAACTCCGGCTCCGAAAGCAGCTCCGGCCCCCGTGGAAACTCCAGTGGTTAAGAATGAACCTGTTGTTGAGGTTGTCCAGGCGCCGGTAGAGACTCCAAAAGAGACTCCGGTAGAGAGGCCGAAGACAATGGCAGAGAAGGCGAAGGCCAGAAAGGAAGCTGAAGCAGCAGCAAGCAAATCTGCGCCAAAAGTGGCTGACGGTCCTGGGGCAGCAGATCTCGCCAAGGGAATGGAGGCATATAAGGCTGGTGACTTCAAGGCGGCCTATGACTTTTTCAAGTCTGCAGGTAATGCCGGAAACGCCGAGGCTTGCTACCAGCTCGGTTTGATGCTCTCTACAGGCAAGGGTTCAATAGCCAAGAATACCCTTCAGTCGAAAGTCTGGCTGAAAAAAGCCGCCAACCTCGGTCATTCAGCCGCCAAGGCAGCAATTCAATAGCAATAAAAAGAGGACGACTAATACTTATTAGTCATCCTCATATTTTTATACTGTATTTCAAGAGGGAGGATGGTAGGGATTGCGGAGGCGTGTCCACCCCCGGACACGGGCAGGGGGAGGGGCCCGCAAGATACGAGTTCCGCGATAGCGGGAC
>CANBDX010000052.1 GCA_947367315.1 uncultured Bacteroidales bacterium
AACAGAATCGGTATCACCCGTGGTTGGGACTCTAACTGGGTAGGTGGTAACTACGCAGAGAAGATCGCAGAGGACTTTGAGATCCGTAAGTATCTCTCAAGCCGTCTTGCAAAGGCATCTCTCTCAAAGATCGTTATCGAGAGAACTCTCAAGCTCATCACTGTAACAATCCACGCTGCAAGACCAGGTGTGATTATCGGTAAGGGCGGACAGGCAGTGGATCTCCTCAAGGAGGAGCTCAAGAAGGTAACCAAGAAGGATGTTCAGATCAACATCTTCGAGGTTAAGAAGCCTGAGGTTGATGCTAATATCGTAGCAGATCAGATCGCTCGTCAGATCGAGGGTCGTGTATCATACCGTCGTGCAATCAAGATGGCCGTAGCAACTACAATGCGTGTAGGTGCTGAGGGTATCAAGGTTCAGATCAGCGGTCGTCTTGGCGGCGCCGAGATGGCAAGAAGCGAGATGTTCAAGGAAGGTCGTACACCTCTCCACACATTCCGCGCTGACATCGACTACGCACTCGCTGAGGCTCACACCAAGGTAGGCGTACTCGGTATCAAGGTTTGGATCTGCAACGGTGAGGTTTACGGTAAGAAGGACCTCTCTCCTAACGCAGGTGTTGCAGCTCAGGCTCAGCAGTCAAACAACAACAACCGTGGTGGTCGTGGCGGCGAGCGTCGTCGTGGTGGCCGTGGTGGTCGCAGAGAGAACAAGTAATTCTTACTCTGAAATATATAACGAAAAGGGAATAGCTTCGGCTGTTCCCTTTTTTTTATTATCTTTGAGGAATTAAGATCAATTTAAACGGACTGATTATGAAAACTATGTTTAGAATCGTAGCCGTAGCTTTGGCTATGGCGGTTTTCTGTTCCTGCCAGCCTTCGGCTGAGGAGCTTGCCAAGGAGTACTCAGAACTTACCAAGGAGCTGGCACAGGCTAAGATAGCCGGTGATGAGGATGCTGTGGAACGCATCAAGGATGAGATGGAAGATGTTTCCGAGAAACTTGAGAAGGCAGCCAAGCGTGAAGCCAGGAAGACTCAGAAGAAGATTAAGAAGAGCGCCAAGAAGCTCGGTAACGACATCGAGGATGCATTTGATGATTTAGTTAAGTAGAATATATGAAGAAGATTTTTTTTGCTGCAGCTGTCGCTGCGTTTGCCGTATCATGCGGCAAGGTATCTGATGTAACAGAGATTTCAGGTACCGTGAATGTAGAGGGGGTGACTGAGGTCAGGGTCCTTGTTGAGAATGTTGTGGATACGCTTGTGCCTGTAACCGACGGCACTTTCCATATCGAGGTTCCTGCTGCGCTGACCACTTTCGGTCGTGTTGCTGCCGGAGCCAACGGCGCGGCTTTCATTTCGGACGGAACTCCTCTTTCTGTAGTTATCGACGAGGAATCGACCATCACTTCAAAATATCCGAAGCTTTCGGTTCATGAAAGGATGAATGCATATAATGCTGCGGAGAAGGTGCTTATGGATGAGTATATGGGCCGTCAGAAGGAAATCTTTGCCGACAGTCTCAAGACCCAGGAGGAGAAGTCTGCCGCTTTCGAGACTTTCTTCGACGAGTTCATCGTAAGATACCGTGCCCATCATGTTGGTGCAGTGGAAGCTAATACCGATAACTTCCTTGCAGTTCTCGCTCTCAATAACCTCAGGGGTGAACTTGAGGATGCCCAGCTTTCTGAGCTGATCAATACTCTCCTTCCGGCTCTTCAGGAAAACAAGTATGTGAAGGGTATGAAGGAAGCCCTCGATGCAAGAATCGAGACTGCTGAAGGCAAGATGTTCAAGGATTTCACAGCCGAGCATGTGTATGGATACAGCCGCAGCAAAGACCCTCAGCCTCTGAAGAAAGAGGTGAAGTTCTCTGACTATGTGGGCAAGGGCAAGTATGTGCTTGTTGATTTCTGGTCTCCTTGGTGCGGTCCATGCCGTCGCGAGATGCCTAATATCAAGAGCGTGTACGAGCAGTACAAGGGCAAGGGCCTTGAGGTGCTCAGCCTCGCCGTATGGGAGAGGAAGCCTCAGTCTCATACAATCGAGGTTGCCGGCCAGCTTGAGATGGATTGGCTCCATATCAATAACTGCGGCAGTGTACCTACTGAAATCTACGGTGTGGAGGGTATTCCTCATCTGATGCTTATCGGCCCTGACGGAACCATCCTCAAGAGGGGCTTCCATGGTCTCGAAGGCATCCAGGAGGCAGTCGCTGAATATATTAAATAGTTATAGTCTGATATTGGGTATTGATAACTAAATCCCTCCCACGCCAAAGTTTACAATATCCAATATCCCACTGAGCATATAGCTATGTCATAGCGAGGCGTTTTTCGGATGGATATTAAAGAAAAGATAAAGCTATTCCCGCATTCCCCAGGTGTCTATAGGTATTATGACGCCGAGGGGAATGTGATTTATGTGGGTAAGGCCAAGGACCTTCACAAGAGGGTGGCGCAGTATTTCGTGCCTGCGGAGAGACTTACCCGCAAGACGGCCGTGATGGTGTCTAAGATTGCCGATGCGGAATATACTGTGGTGGAGTCGGAGGCCGATGCCCTGCTACTTGAAAACAACCTTATCAAGCAGTTCAAGCCACGCTACAATATCCTTCTGAAGGATTCCAAGACCTATCCGTGGATATGTGTGAGTGCGGAAGAGTTTCCGCGCGTCTTCCTGACCCGCAGGATGGTCCGCGACGGATCGCGTTATTTCGGTCCCTACAGCAGCGTGGTGCATGCCCGCAACCTTGTGGAGTTCTTCCACAGCATCTATCCGCTGCGCACATGCCGCCATAAGATCACTTCCGATGTGATTCTGCGCGGCAAGATACGTCCTTGTCTGAACTTCCATATCAAGAAGTGCCGCGGATGCTGCATCGGAGGCATATCTCAGAAGGAATACAACGAAAACATCGAAGAGATCGTGAGCCTTCTCAGAGGCGGAGGACGCGACATAATCCAGCATTACAAAGTGCAGATGCAGGAGGCTGCAGCCAGCATGGATTTCGAACAGGCTCTGGTCTTCAAGGAGAAGATGCAGTCCTTGGAGCAGCACTACAGCAAGTCTGTGATCGTGAATTCCACAGTCGGGGATGTGGACGTGTTCTCCCTTGTCATGGATGCTTCCGAGGCTTTCGGCAATTTCATGCGTATTCGCGGAGGTGCTGTCGTGCAGTCGATGAACATGGGCTTCAGACTCATGATAGAGGAGGCGCAAGAGGTTGTGCTCGGTACGTTCATCGGAGAAATACGTTCGAAGTTCGGTATTCTTTCACGCGAGGTGGTGGTTCCGTTCAAGCCTGATATCGAGATTGATAACGTCGAATTCAGGGTGCCTGTACGCGGTGATAAGCTGGCCTTGCTGGAGCTGAGCGCACGCAATGCCAAGGAGATGCGCTTCAATGCCCTCAAGCAGCAGGAGCATGCGGATCCTGATGCCTACAGGAACACAGTCATGGAATCTCTTCAGAAGCAGCTTGCGATGCCTGTGCTTCCGGTCCATATAGAATGTTTCGACAACTCGAATATCCAGGGAACGAATCCCGTATCGGCATGCGTGGTGTTCCGTAATGCCGTTCCTTCGAAAAAGGATTACAGGCATTTCAAGGTAAAGACCGTGGTAGGGGCCAATGACTATGCGACCATGAAGGAAGCGGTGAACCGCCGGTATTCCCGTATGCTTCAGGAAAATCCCGAGGACCTGCCGCTGCTGATAGTCATCGACGGAGGAAAAGGACAACTCTCGTTTGCTTATGAAGCCCTTGCAGAACTTGGAATAATAGACAAGGTCACTCTGGTCGCCCTTGCCGAGCGTATGGAGGAGGTCTATAGGGTCGGAGATCCTTATCCTATGTTCATCGACAGGAATTCCCCGGCCCTGAAGGTGCTCCAGCATATAAGGGATGAGGCTCACAGGTTCGGCATCACCTTTCATCGCAAGCTGCGCAGCAAGGCCCAGGTGGAGTCAGCCCTGAACGGCATCAAGGGTGTGGGACCTAAGACTGAGCAACGTCTGATCATGCATTTCGGTAGTGTTGCCCGTATAGCTGCCGCTCCCCAGGAAGAAATAGCCGCTCTTGTAGGTCCCGCCCTTGCAGAACGTATCCTCGCACATTTGAATAAAGTATAAAACACGTCATCGTAAGAAATCGGATGAAAACAAAGGTTCTTTCCCTCTATGACTGGTTCCTGATAGTTGGAGTCATAGCATCTAATATCGTTTACTCCGTTCTCACTGGAAACGTAGACCTCGTAGGTTCCACGGCCGCTATAGCAGGTGTGCTTTGTGTCGTGCTTGTTGCCAAGGGCAGTATATGGAATTATGCTTTCGGTCTTGTGAACGTGTCCATGTATGCCTATATATCCTATAAGGCTTCCCTTTACGGAGATGCCGGACTGAATGCCTTCTATTATCTGCCTATGCAGTTCATCGGATGGTGGCAGTGGCGCAAGCGCGGTGCCGCCATGTCTCAGGCGGAAGCCGGCGAGAGAAGTGTGCAGGTAAAGGCGCGCAGGTTTACTTGGGAGCAGAGACTGATACTCTTTCTGGGGTGCGCGGCTGCCGTTATTGCCGGAGGATATGTTCTGAAATATCTTGGTGATCCTCAGCCGTTCAAGGATTCCGCCACAACCGTATTAAGTATAGTAGCACAGGCTCTTATGGCTTTGGCATTCATGGAGCAATGGGCTCTCTGGATAATCACCAACATCATCAGTGTGGTCATGTGGTGTATCTGTGTCACCCGTGGAGATGCCCATGCAGGTGTCATGGTGATAATGTGGACATTCTACCTGCTTAACTCCATCAATGGTCTTAGAGTATGGCTCAGACTCAGTCGGTAGTCTTTACCCCCAAAATTTTTATTTTCGGATTTTTTTTATTTAATTTGCATCGTTTTTAGCGCAAATACGTGTATTAGAATACTAATTATTAATTAAAAAATTAAAACGTTATGGCTAATATTGCAGAAGACGTAAAGGCAATCATCGTCGAGAAATTGGGCGTTGATGCTGCTGAGGTTACAGAGACAGCAAGCTTCCAGAACGATCTCGGTGCTGATTCACTTGATATCGTTGAGCTTATCATGGATTTTGAGAAGAAGTTCGACATCGAGATTCCTGATGATGACGCTGGCGACAAGATCACTACAGTAGGTGACGCTATCAAGTACATTGAGGACAAGGTGAACAGCAAATAATTTTGTCTGAAATAAAAAACGAGTGCAGGCTTTCGGTCTGCACTCGTTCTTTATATATATGTATCCTTATTTGTCTGATTTCGGAGCCGAGAAGGTAAACTTGAACCTAGGCTTCTGTCGGATTTCTGTTCCGTACTCCGGTCCGCAGAGTACTGCACTGTAGAATCTGTCCTTGTCCAGCTCGGTAGATGACGAGGTGCTTGTGCTACTTGCTGCACTTGCGTATGCTGCCATCATATAGTAGTTATAGTAGTTGTTGTAGCCGTATCCGCCATAACCGCCATAGCCGTATCCACCGTATCCGCCATATCCGCCGTAACCATAGCCATATCCGTACGGGTCATACATCATGTTGTTGTAGTATGAATTGTACATCAGGTTGTTATAGTAGTCGTTATAGCTGCTGTTGTTGCTGGTTGTGGTGATTTCCTCATGCATTATGAGGAACCAGATGTCATAGTTTTCCAGTTTCTTTTCGTAGTCTTCCGCGCTTTTGTCCAGCTTCAGGATTTCCTGCACATGGTGGCTGATGTCCGGGCTGTACATGCTGAGAGACCTGTTGATGTCTCCCTGGTTTTCGCTTTCGATGCTTGAGTCGGTGAGACCGGCATATGAGACCTGAGTGCCTGAAGTGCTTCTCAACCTTACGGTAGGACTGAGTATCATAGGATATTTCTCAAGTCTTTCATAATCTCCCTCTACGTTGTATGGGAAGATGACGGTTGCCTTGTTGATCACGACATCCTTAGGGTCCTTTCCCTCCTTGGAGATTGCATCTTCGAGTATCGTCTTTATCTCGGCTGCCTTTACGACCGGCTTGATGCCGCTTCCGCCTTCCACGTATATCTTGTCGGTTGCTTTCACACCTTCCTGATATGCTTTGATTGTCTCGTGGTCGCTCATGTTGAAGGCAAACTGGGTCGGGTAGCTCGTATGGTCGTCTGTCAGGAATTCCGCAGGACCGAAGTAGAATACGAATGAAGTGTCCACCGGCTCTTCGGAGTAATCGTATTTTGCAGTGAACTTCAGTTCTGCGTAGTTGCCGGATATGTATCCGTATGAATCGGTTGCGATAGGGAGGTCGAACATGTTTATGCGTCCGCCTACGCCGGCAGGGGAGTCTGTAGTTATAAGGATGCCGGGAAGCGCCTTTACATAGCTGCTCATGGAATCCAGTTTCACCTCCTGCAGTTTTGCAATGAATCTTTCTGTGAATTCTTTGCTGAAGTCGAATGACAGGGAGTCTCCGCCGTTATATACAGGTATGCCGTCGGTTATCCTGTTTCCGAGGTCGAGGTATGTTTCCCTGTTCTTGAGTCCTTCGGCTGTGTACTGCGAGAATGATCCTGCATAGATGACATTGGTGTCCAGATCCTTCTTGAGCTCCGACACATATACGTTCTGCAGCATTTTCAGCTGGTTGTCGTCCATCATCGACAAGGTGTCCCTTACTGCCGTGAAATGAAACTGGCGCACTTTAGTGTCCGTTCCGAAATCGAGCGACTTGGCTATTGGCACGAGAGTGAACGAGGCACTTTTGATCGTTGTGCCGAGAACTCCGTCGTTGATGGCGCCGAAAGTGAATCGTGTATTGCTGTAGCCGGAAAGGCTGTCAGCCATGTGGAGCATGATGTTCTCGAATGGAACAGCTTCAGGGGTATATACATCCCAGATATGGTCTGTGGGGATGAAGTTCTCTCCCAGCGTCTCGTCTATGTCCACACAAGATGCAGAGCCAAGCAGTATCGCACCGATAGCCGCCATGCGGCCTGCTCTGCCGAATATCCTTAAATTCATTATAAATTATCGTAAAAACTGTTGTAATCGTTGATGTAGGTTCCGTCCTGGATGCTCCCGGCATTGAACGGAAGGATAGGGAGGCCGGAATCCTTGCAGAAGTCCATGAGGCTTGCATCGATGTCTTCAGAGCCCATGATGATGCCGTCCGACCAGCTGGCTGCGAGTTTTGCAAGATTTATGCCGCTTGGCTCGCTCAGAATCTCGACATCCTTTTCAGTCACGCCCCCGTATAGAATCTTTTCCTTGATGTCTGCCGGGAAGCTTGCGCCCGGAGCGTCATTGTAGAGCGAGAGGACAACCTTGCTGTTGGAGAAGATAGGGTCGTCAATATATGCCTTCTTGAGGTAAAGAGGAAGCACATGTGAAATCCATCCCTGGCAGTGGATGACATCCGGAGCCCACCTGAGCTTCTTCACTGTCTCCAGCACGCCGCGGGCAAAGAATATCGCCCTTTCACCGTTGTCGCTGAAGAACTGACCGTTTTCGTCACAATAGACGCTCTTCCTATGGAAGTAGTCTTCGTTGTCAATGAAATAGACCTGCATTCTTGCTGCAGAGATGGACGCCACTTTGATTACCAGCGGTCTGTCCACGTCATTGATCACGATGTTCATGCCTGAGAGGCGGATGACCTCGTGGAGCTGGTTCTTTCTCTCATTGATGCAGCCGTATCTTGGCATGAATGACCTGATCTCCTTCTTCTGCTCCTGTATGCCCTGAGGCAGGAATCTTCCGATGCGGGATATCTCGTTTTCCGGAAGGTATGGGAATATCTCCGAATTGACGAACAGGACTCTTTTTACAGTGTTATCCATACTATTGACGTTTAATGACAAAATCTTTACAAAGATACGAAATATTTTTGGATTATCACTATCTTTGACCCCGCTATGGGTAAAACGGATAATAATAAGATTATACGCAGAAGACTTGCAAACGCATATCTGTCATCTGTCATAAGCATAAGTCTGGTGCTTCTCCTTGTGGGGGTTGCAAGCATGCTTATGGTAAATGCCAGAAGCGTCTCCGATTATTTCAAGGAGAACATGCAGGTGTCCGTGATGATGAAGCAGACAGTCTCCGAAGAGGCAGCCTTGAAGTATCAGGATGCTCTGAACCGGGAATGCTTCATAAAAAGTTCGCTGTTCGTTTCAAAGGAGCAGGGAGAGCGCGAAATGGCCGACATGCTCGGGGACGACTTTCTGGATGTCTTCGAGACTTCTCCGATTCCGGTGTCCATAGATGTTACTCTTAATGCAGAATATGTTTCTGCTGACAGTCTGGAGGTGGTGAAGCAGGTGATAGCAAAGTCTCCTCTTGTGGATGAGGTCGTTTATCAGAGGTCGCTTGTGGATGCTCTCAATGCCAATCTCAGCAGAATATCTGCCGTTCTGGCCATCTTTATTGTCCTGCTGTTGTTTATCTCATTTGTGCTTATCAACAATACCGTGCGCCTGAATGTTTTCTCCAAGCGATTTACGATCCACACTATGAAGCTTGTCGGGGCTACGCGCTCTTTTATACGTGCTCCTTTCCTGATTCAGTCAGTGTTTCAAGGCGTATTCGCAGCATTTATAGCGATTATTGTTCTTGTTGCCATGCTTTTTGTTGTAAGGAACGAGTTTGCACAGCTCTTCGAGGTGTTCAGGCTCGAGCTTCTGCTTGTGGTGATGGGCATCGTGTTGGTGTCGGGAGTGGCAATATGCTTCGTAAGCACTTATTTTGTTGTCGGCAAGCTTGTCGGCCTGAGTAAGGATGATTTGTATTATTAGGATTTAGATATAATGGAAAACGAAAACACAAAAATGCCGATGACTCCCAAAGGTCTCAGACTTCTTCTGGCCGGTGTGGTAGTCATGATATCGGGGTATATCCTCATGATGGGTGGAGGAAGCGACAGCCCGGAAGTATTCAATTATGCCATGTTTGACTTCCGCAGGATGGTCGCGGCGCCGGTGGTGATAATCGCCGGGTTGGTGATAGAGGTTGTTGCCATTATGAAGATCTTCAAGAAGTAGGACTATGGAGTGGTTTGAGGCTGTACTTCTGGGGCTGATACAGGGTTTGACGGAGTTTCTGCCTGTCAGCAGCAGCGGTCATCTGGAGATAGGCAAGGCCCTTCTTGGTGTGGAGACTAAGGATGACCTGCTTTTTACCACGATGGTTCATGCCGCAACTGTGCTAAGTACTATTCTGGTGTTCCGAAAGCAGATATGGGATTTGTTGAAAGGCTTTTTCTGCGGTCTGAAGAGTCTCAAGGTCGAGAAGACCGGGGGCGGCGGACGTGTGCTTGTGTGCAACGATCAGACGGATTACCTTCTGAAGATGGTCGTGTCCATGATTCCTGTCTTTGTGGTGGGAGTCTTTTTCAAGGATCAGGTCGAGAGTCTTTTCGGCTCTATTAACGTTGTAGGTTGTGCTCTGATAGCGACTGCTCTCCTTCTGTTTTTTTCTGATTACGCCTCAAGACCCGGAAGGAAGTCAATATTCCCGGCTAATGAGTATAGGAACGGAATCTCATACTGGCAGGCTTTTGCTGTCGGGCTTGGACAGGCTTTTGCTGTGATACCTGGCCTTTCCCGCTCCGGTACTACTATTTCTACCGGACTTATATGCGGTGTGCGCAGGGATGTTATGGCTCAGTTCTCTTTTTTGATGGTGCTGGTGCCTATCCTTGGAGAAACTTTCCTTGAAGTTGTCGGCGGAGAATTCGGGGAATCTTCAGTGGGAGTCCTTCAGCTGGTGCTTGGGTTCATATCCGCTTTTGTCTCAGGACTTTTTGCGTGTAAAGCAATGGTGGCTCTGGTTAAGAAAGCCAAGCTCAGCTGGTTTGCGCTATATTGTCTTGCTGCTGCGGCCTGCATATTTATTTTTGCCTGATTTCCTATGAAAAGCTATTTCGTATCAGATGTCCATCTGGGCCTGAAAGTCGGTGATCCTGCCGACCGTGAGCTCCGTTTTGTCTCCTTCCTGCAGAGTCTTCCGCAGGACGCTGAGGCTGTGTATCTGCTCGGTGACATATGGGATTTCTGGTATGAGTACAGGGATGTCGTGCCTAAAGGATATGTGCGTGTGTTCGCCGCCTTGACTGCACTGATGGACAGAGGAGTGAAGGTGTATTTCTTCCAAGGCAACCATGATGTGTGGACATACAGGTATTTTGAGGAACTCGGGATGACACGTCTGGTCCAGCCATATGTCGTGGAGCTCGGGGGCAGGAGGTTCTGCCTTGGCCATGGAGACGGACTTGGGCCTGTTCCTGTCGGTTACAGAATCCTCCGGGGAGTATTTCATAGCCGCGTGACCCAGACTCTCTTCAGTCTTCTGCATCCGTGGCTTGCCTTCAGATTCGGCAACGGCTGGTCGAAGAATAACCGTCTCTCACATGAGCAGGAATATGAGTTCAGGGGGGCAGATGAGCCTTTATATAGGTTTGCCGAGGAATTTGCGTCCGCCAATGCTGTGGATTGCTTTGTTTTCGGCCACTATCATGCGGATGTCAGGATGAATCTTGCATGTGGTGCGGAATTCCATGTGATGAAAGACTGGATCTCGTCTTCTCCGTACATATGTTTCGATTCGGAAACCGGCGAGGTGTCTCACCGAAACTTTTCCGGGATTATGACTTCAGGCGGATCCTTCCAGAACAGTGAGAAATAGAATGCCGGGAAGTCACCCGCTTCCCAGATCTTCACGAGTTCCTCCACTTTGGCATCTTCTCCTTCCGGATCGTAAGGCTTCTTCAGGTCAGAACCGAAGAGTTTTGCGATGCCCTGCCAGAAACCGGCGGTAAGGCTGTTCTTGAAATCCTTGATTATCATATATGAGGATTTTCCTACCTCTCTATCAATGAGTTTCATCAGGAGTTTTCCCTGACTGATGGTCATTTTTCTGATCGGCTTCTCAAAGGCTTCGAAAAGTTCGTTCTGCACCACATCTACATATCTCCCCCTCCTGTACCATTTCATATTCTCGGTTTCTATGGTGCTGTCTGCCTGCATCACGATCTTCTTTGCCACGAGGGCATAAGGGTAGGTCTTGCTGAAATTATGCACCAGCCTGTAATACCGTCTCCATTCCCTTCCCTTCTGTTTCGGTACCCTTGCATATACCTTGGATGCCGGCAATGCGTCGATGTATACCGTATCTTTCCCCACGACGGTGTAATTCATCAGTTCCTTCTTTTGACTCGGACCTTTTCCCAATGGCATCATATTCTTCTTCGCCCTGTCCTGCGCCGTCCAGTCAGTCTTGGCTTCGACCACCTTCGCCCTGTCTTGTGCCTTCCAGTCGGTTTCCGCTTCGACTCTCCTCGTTTCGTCTGTCTTGATATGGCCATTGCACACCTGGGCCGCAGCCGAGAGCACCAGCAGCAGAGCACATATATAAGTATTTATGCCTGACCTTCTCATAGGTGTTGTATCATGACATGAAAAACATGCAGTCAATATTCCGGGCTTTCCCTCCTGTCTCCCCTCCCTCTCCAGCACATCCCCGCAAAGTTAGCAAACCGGCCCGTAACTGCAAAATCCGTGCTGCCACTTCCAACGGCTCCAGAGCTTCTTTTGTCGGTGAAAACGATATTGAGACTGTGTCTGTGACTTTTTGATTCAAAAATTTGGAAAAGTCATAGGGGGGGGGTATATTTGCATACCCTAAAAGCAAGCTTATGTGTCATAAAATTTTAAAAGTGACGTCTGTCTTGATGGCGGCGTTTTTTTCTGTTACAGCGTATTCCCAGCAGGTTGATTATTCCGTGGTGTCTGTGCCTGAAGAGTCAGGTGTCGATTTCACGATGCTGACCTCCAAGAACGATTATGTGTGTATGCCGATGGTCACCAGAAACAGGAAAGGCTTAAATTGGTATACAAACAAGATAATCGACGTGTCTTCTGATGGAAGTAAGATAGCTTTTCTTGCCATGCGTGGACAGACGACGAATGTTTTTGTAAAGGATCTGGTCAGACAAGGTGCTTCCGTTCAGCGCACCAACCGCAGAAACGTCACGGATTTTTCGTATTCCCCGGACGGAAGGTGGATAACATTCTCTGAAGCCACAATGAATACAAATGTGATATTCCAGACGGATGCCAACAATGGTTTCATATGCAGACAGATAACGAACGGTTTTAAGGACTATTCGCCGATGTATTCTCTTGATGGCAAGAAGATATTCTTTGCAAGGTCGGAAACTGCCTCTACCAGCATCTGGAGCTATGACTTGAAAGATAACTTCCTGTCCAGCTATATGACCGGTTTCAATCCATGTGTGATGCAGGATGAAAACAGCCTTCTGTGTGTCAGGGTAAATGGCTTCGGGAAAGGAGAAATATGGAAAGTCAATTATTTGACAGGAGTTGAGGAATGTATTGTCTCTGATTCAGAGAAGTCATTCTCCACACCGTCGCTTTCACCGGATGGACAGTGGATTCTGTTTGTAGGAAGTTCGGCTGTACCTACAGGAAAGTCTGTATATTGGAATACCGACATATATGTGTGCCGCGTGGATGGCTCTCATCTGACTCAGCTTACTTATCATGTGGCTGAGGACCTCAGTCCGGAGTGGAGCAGGGATGGAAAATATATATATTTCATTAGCCAGAGAGGTGACTCAGGGGGGACGGCAAATATCTGGAGGATGACATTCGTAGTATTGTAGAATCTTTAATTTATAATAGTCATGAAAAAATTATTTGTGATTGCATGCGCTTTGTTTGCGCTTTGCACAACTGCCTCTGCACAGTTTATGAATGCTGGGGGCAATGCCGGAGGTAACGGTCAGGGAATGTCTCAGGATGTAGAGTCTACATTCGGTACGTTAAGATTTTCGTATAGCTCCATGAATATAGTCGCTGATTATGATGGCGAGACAGAAGGAGGCTTTGAGGAAATGAATGCTCTGTCTCTTGAATGGACGAACGCCCATAATATCATGGCTTCTCAACCTCTGTATCTGGAGTATGGTGCGGGATTGCAGTGGTCTTTCTGGTCTGATGAAGAAAGATATGGAGATGGTGAAAAATACTCCCAGTCGGTCAATTTCCTTGCGGTCAAGGTGCCTGTGAGTGTGGTATATGACCTGGCTATTCCTCAGACGTCTTTCTCCATAATGCCTTATGCAGGGCTTAATCTGGCTACGTATCTGCTTGGACAGGTAGATAATTCATATGATTCAAGCGAATACTCTGAAAGTCATACTGTAAGCTGTTTCAGCGATGATGATATGGATGAACCTTGGAACAGGGTAGTCCTTGGCTGGCAGGTAGGTGCACGTATCAATTTCGGTAAATACTTTGCAGGAGTCGGATATGAAGGACCGCTGACAAATTTTTTAAAGGATACTTATGATGGAGAGAAGTACAGAGTGTATTCCAATCAGTTGAATATAACACTCGGCTGGAAGTTCTGATTCTTCGCTTTATTCACACAGCGGTTTCCGTGGCCGGTATCTTTATGCCGCTATGGAAGCCGCTTTGTCGGTTAATAAATGTAATTGATGAAAAAACTGTTCTTGACACTATCGTTCCTGCTGCTTTCTCTGGCTCTTGTCGCTCAAACCGGGAAGTCCGTCGTTCTGGACGGGGATTCATTCCGTGTTGAACAGACAGATGTTCTTACAGGCGCAAATATTGACCCTATAGGCAAGGACCGTTCAAACAGAGAGTGTTTTCGTTTGAAGCTTCATCTGGACAGAATGACTCCGGAAGACATCGCGGAAATAGAGGTGAGGGTTCTGGGCGGTAATGTCGTGCTTATGAAACGGGAGATGGCTTCAGGAGGCAATGGACTGATTCTTGAGATGACGGCGCGTCCTGATACGCGTTTATACGTCAGACACCCGTCACTTGGTGAATCAAACATCGTCACAATCAGTCCTGAAGGCGGCAAGGTGTATCTGATGGACGGTTGGGCGGAACACAGGCTCACAGTGGTGGTGTCATGTTCGAAAGTTGGTGCAGAGGTCTGGTTGGATGGCGCTTTCAGAGGCGTGATCGGTAGCGATAACACCTTGAGTATCCCTGAAGTAATCGCGGGAATGCATACTTTGAAGGTCCGGTCAGGCGAAGCTGACTGCCAGCAGCAGATAGAAGTGTCTTCCGGTAAGGTCTTCTTTAATGTGGAACTGAGGAATGCAGCTCTTCTGCAGCAGTTTGTGGTATTCAATGTATACCCCTCGGATGCGCTGATTATGCTTGACGGTGAGCCTCTTATAGTCAAATCCGGTGTTGCCAGCAAACTTGTGAGATTTGGCACTCACGAGTTTTCGGTGTCTGCCAGGAACCATCATCCCAGTGTCGGGACTGTGGTAGTAAATGATGTGAAAGGCAAGCAGACCGTTTCCGTGAATCTGGCTCCTGCGTATGGATGGCTTAGTGTCCAAGGAGCCTCATCAGAAGGAGCTTATGTCTATCTTGACAACAATCTTTTAGGACAGGCTCCTATTAAAAGCGATCCTCTGCCAAGTGGAGAGTATGTTGTAAAGATAGTGAAACCGCTGTATAAGAGTCTTGATTTGTCAGTGACTGTCAGCGATGGTAAAGTTTCGTATCTCGATCCCACGCTGACTCCTGATTTTTCGACGGTGAGCCTGTCTGTCGATAATAATGCGGAAATCTGGGTGAACGGGGAATTGAAGGGTCTCGGGACGTGGACAGGTGACCTGGCCAGAGGTGACTATATGGTGGAGTGTCGTAAGAATGGTCATCGCCCTACATCCGAAACATTGACTGTGACCGAAGGTATGCCAGCCAGGTCGGTGCGTCTGCGGCCGCCGGAGCCGTTGTGTGGAACTCTGACAATTACATCTGAACCGGAATTGTCAGAGGTTTATCTGGATGGGGTACATGTGGGACAGACCCCGCTGTATCTTCCTGAATCCCTTGTCGGGAATCATGAACTGAAGATAACACATTCAGACTGTTCCGTGTGGGTTGGGGAAGTGGTTGTCCGGGAAGGTGAGGTGGCGGAGGTTACTGCTGTTCTTCGTAAGAATTCCCCGGCAGTCTCTGTGCCGCACAAGATGGTCAGTGTCAAGGATGTGTCGTTCTGTATGGTGTTGGTAAAAGGTGGCTCCTTCACAATGGGTGCAACTTCTGGACAAGGTGCTGATTCTCACGAAGCTGAACGTCCCGCCCATAACGTGACTCTGTCTGATTTCTATATGGGCGAAACAGAGGTGACTCAAGACCTGTGAATGGCAGTAATGGGAAATAATCCCGCTCAATATGATACGGGAAATGACAGGCCTGTGACTCATGTGTCGTGGAACGATTGTCAGGAATTTGTGGAAGCATTAAGTGCAATGACCGGTCATAAGTTCAGACTGCCTACTGAGGCCGAGTGGGAATATGCTGCTCGTGGAGGAAATAAATCCGGCAGATATAAGTATTCGGGCGGATCTGATCTGGAAGATGTCGCGTGGTATGACGGGAATTCAGAAGGGCAGACCCATACGGTGAAGACAAAGCACCCGAATGAGCTCGGACTATACGATATGTCCGGCAATGTGTGGGAGTGGTGTAATGATTGGTACGGAGAGTATTGCAGTGTTCCTCAGACAAATCCTAAAGGACCGGAAAGTGGATTTGGTCATGTGCTGCGTGGCGGAGACTGGCGTGACGGTCCGACATCGTGCCGTGTGTCTCACAGGGATTACGGAACTCCGGGATATAGCAATAAAGGTGGTGGTTTACGTCTGGTAATGATTCCTTAAGTGTTGAAGTTATCCGCACCGTAGAACCATAAACGCATTCCTCGGAGTGCGTTTTTTTTGTCGGTGCAGAAAAGATCAAGGTAAAGATTCGGTTGGGGAAAAGATCTGACATCAGCCTGACGATAGCGACGTCAAAGAAAACTGGTGATCATGTAAAATACATGCTGCCATTATCAGAAAATTATTTATCTTTGTTGTTTGTAAGGTATCCCCTTGCCCCATTCGAACAAACCAATTAATCTTATCAAATATGAAAAAAAGTATTCTGGGGGGGGGTAGCGTTTCTAGCGCTTCTGTCACTTGTCTCTTGTGGCGGCCCTAAATTCATGGCGAGTTATGCTCCTGAAGAGAGTGGACTCAATCTTATGAAAATTACTGACGAAGCAGTCAATACTGTTGCCGGCAACCGTACGTTTCCTAATTCATATATGGCATCGGACGGAGTCGGTTTCTGTCAGAGTTCCTCATATGCCTGGTCTACAGGTCGTCTTCTGGATATATCTCCTGATGGTGATGAACTTGCCTATGCCTCAGTGATTAACGGTCAGTGGAATATCATGGTCCGCAAGGCCGGTCCTCAGGGAACGGCTACTCAGAGATCGTTCAGAAGTATAAACGACTTCTCATGGGGAAAAGATGATAAACTTTATTTTGGAGACGCTGTAGATATTAACCGTTCTCAGATTTCATCTACAGATGCACATGTAGGCAGCCTCATGCGACAGCTCACAAGCAATAATACTGACTTGAATCCTATACTTTCCAATGATGGAAAGAAACTTTATTTCACCCGTATAGACAAGTCTGGCGCTTTTGTCTGGTCATATGACCTTTCCAACGGAGCCCTTACTTCATGCTGCCGCGGATATAATCCTTATCCGATCGGAAACGGATCCGATGAATTCATCTGCGTGCGCAATTCATCTTTCGGGACAAGCGAACTCTGGCTTGTTAATTATGAGAAGGGACAGGAAACACTCATTCTCACAGACAAGAACCGTGGCTTCACTAATCCATGTGTCTCTCCTGACGGCGAATGGATTCTTTGTCAGGGCAACAGTAAGTCCTCTATTTCAAAGAAGACCAACCTCGACATCTTTATGGTCAAGAAGGACGGAACCGGTTTTATTCAGCTTACATATCACCCTTCTGACGACTGCTGCCCGGTTTGGTCAAAGGATGGAAAATATGTGTACTTCATTTCATCTCGTGCCAATGAAAGAGATTCTTTCAACATCTGGCGTATGAGAGTGGATCTTTAATCACTACGCAATATGAAAAGATTGATACTTATGGTGCTGGCAGTATTTGTTTCGCTGTCGGCGGTTTCTTTCGAAGCCTCTGCCCAGAACTGGGGCCCTAGCGGGTTTGGCAATAGTTTCGGTGGGTTTAATGAGTCCGCAGGTGCTCTTCAGAAAGGTTGGAGAGGTATTGTGGAGATGGGACATGGATTTTCGTTTGAGACGGATCTGGGCTACTCGAATGTTTACTCTATTTCTGGAGGATATCAGTTCAATCCCCATGTTTATCTAGGTATGGCTACAGGAATTGGTGGGTACGACTATTATGATGTCCCATCGTTCAAACTTGTTGCCGATGCAAGATTCTATTTTCTGAAAGGAAAGGTTACTCCATATTTTGGAACACAATTCGGTTTGGGCTTATATGATGGGGCTTGTGTGTATGTTTCCGGTGCATTGGGAGTAAGATTCGCTCTAAAAAATAAGTTTGGGCTTACGCTCTCGTTCTCTCCAGCATATGTAGCGTGG
>CANBDX010000053.1 GCA_947367315.1 uncultured Bacteroidales bacterium
GGAAGCTTTTCCAGCAGATGACGGGCATCTTCGCTCTTGAAGAATGTGAGGTCGCCTAGAATATACACCAGGTCACGCTTTCCGACACTGGACTTCCACAAGTTCAGCATGTACTCATCGTGCGCCTTGGTATCTCCCTCCTGAGCGAAAGGACGGTCCGGTTGGTGCTTTAGTATGTTAGTGTGACCAAAGTGAAGGTCTGCGGTAAAAAAGATATTGTTCATAATCATCGTCGGTTTCGAAGCCGCTTTCGCTTGAAGGCTTCTGGGTTAACTATAAATGTTTCACGGGTGCAGGTTACCTGCGTCATCGGGGCTATCACCGATAGCCATTCAGATGTTCTGATTGTCTGTTTCATTTTGGTTGAATGATTTTGATTGTTAATATTTCGTGGATAATAACGGGTACAAAAAAAAGAGGCGCCACATTGATGCGACACCTCCCTATAGTCTTGACATATCTATCAGTTACCACTACAATGAGCATATCGCACTCTACAACCCAGGATCCATCCTGTGCTGACTTTCGGTTCAAGTGTGATTATGTTCATTGAATATCTCATGGTTTTTCTTTGTTTGCGGATGCAAATGTAGAGACTTTTTCCTTATCTCAAACACTTCCTAAGAACTTTTTTCAAGAGCGAAATCGCTTATATCTAAAGATATAAAGTATTTTCTTGAAGCCTCATTCTCTTGAGTAAAGTATCGTTATAACGATAGTTTTATAATTATAATCTTTACGTAAAACCTTAACTCGAAAATAAGCATATCACCAATCGTTTAAACATCCGCAATACAATTATAATTCCCGAAATCATCAACATTTTAATACTTTTCGGGAATTATATTTTACTTACCGCCTTCCAGATTTCTGCCTTGCGGGCCGACTCCCATTTCGCTGTCGGTAAACTTAAGATAAACCTTACCGTCTTCTATGCGATGGGATTCATACATTGGCGAGATTGCATAAAAACCCGTAATGCCATAAGTTTATGCAGTGCAAGATATGCCAACCGATCACCTACAGGCTTCTTCCTGGCCGGATGAATGCATCCTTCATCACCACAATCCATGGCTACCACCATTCCTAAATGCGGAATTTCGGAAAGATTTTTAGCTTGTGCTTCTCTAACAAGAGCACCCTCCAACTTATCTTTGCCCGTATATTTATATGAAGCAAGCTGAACATAATAGAATGGCAGCGATTCATCATGCCATATTTCTCGCAACATATTTACAAATTCCGGTTGCAACCGTGAATATAAATCTGCCGAACTTAGTATACCACTATGAGGTTGGGAACTGAACGTTCTCCCTCATGGTCAAACGTCTTGTTATCGTACGGATGATTAATGACCCCCGTCTTTTCTGTCCAAAGCGTAGTAGATCCGCCGCCGTCCAGATTTATGGCTTCCGTCATACCCAGCATATGACATATGTACGCAGTTTCATAGATTGTCGCTCCATCGGCCTGACCTTTGAATCTGCCGTCAATCACGACCAGATAAGCATTTCCGGCATCGTCATATCCAAATGCGGCACGAGGATGACGCTTGTCATAGAACTGTGCTGACGAATAATGAGTACGGATTTTAGACCCCTGCCTCTGTTCATCAGCCATTGCCGATACATTCGCTCCATCAGCCTTGTCGCCCATCAGCAGGGGCACGACTATCTCGCCATCAAGAATCAGCACGGGGCCAGAAGCCATGGCTTCCTTCCACCCTTTACTCACAGCACCATACTGCATGGTGTCAGCTGCCATCTCTATAACAGCCTTTCTGCCCTTATGATCCTTGAATCCCATCAGGCCGTCAACGCGGTAGAGTTCGGTAGGATGAGTATATCCGAGCTGCTGATCTCGTTCACGGAAATACACCGAAGGAATCCTCTGCTTGACATGGAAGTAACCACCATTCAAAGCGAAAGCCGCTCCGACTTCCCGGCCGATCTCACTAGGTTTACCTGCGCTCTCCTGCGGCCTGTGAAGAATATCAGTCCTGAACTTCTTAATAGGATATTTCACGACACATACACTCTGTGTCGAATAGAACATAGGTATCTGCGCATACATAGCCTTAGCCCCTTTGCCAAGATCGGTAATCTTCCATGAAGCGTTCACGAAAGCAAGGGAGTCCTTTCCAGAGTTATCAGGCTGAGGTATCTCACCCAAAAGTATAAGCCTTGCGGTGTCAAGCTGAGCTGGCTCCCCATAACATTCGAACATCATGATTCCATCATAGCCGTTCTCCTTTATTCCAGCCCAAAGCGCCTGGTTATCGATCAGGCCTTCGCCCGGAATGAGATGTCTCTCATCCGCAAAATCATAATCCGAAAGATGGACGGTCTTGATCTTGCCCTTCTCAACGGCTTTCAAGTAGTCAGCATGACTCTGATAGAGAAGATGATTGGTATCGAAGCACAGTCCGACCTCGTCATACCCCTCGATCAACCTCATCATTTCCTCACCGTTCTGCCCCAGACAGGTACGAGGGAGGTTTTCAACACATAAAGTTGCGCCGATTTCCTTTGCGACAGGTGCCAGTTCTCCGATTGATGCATGGCTGTTGGCAAGACGCTGCTCCCTCTCATCAGGAGCAATCGGCTCTGCACTTGGATGAAGGACCAGATACTGTGGCCGGAAGATTCCAGCCACACGCATCATATCCTTCATATACTGCACATTTTCAGTCCTCTTGACATCATCAATCATGGAGATGTCAAGCGTTCGCGAATACGGCATGTGCACCGACCACACCTTAAGTCCGGCTGAGTCTATGTCTGCCTTAATCGCAGTTGCTCTATCCCGGACTCCAGCGGTATCCTTTCCGATCACATTGTTCATGGTGACTTCAATGTAATCAAGACCTGCCGCCTTATTTGCCTTCATTGATTCGAGACCGAATCCGGTCCAACGGCCCATGGACTTGCCGATTTGAGGGACTTGCGCAAACATCTGAAATGTCGACAGCGCAAGAAAGAATATCACATATACATATTTCATAATCTAGTCTATTATCAGAAAATATCGTTTTGATAAATACAGAAATAAAAGTATATTTACGCAATATAAATATTGGAAATTATGAAACTGACCACATCAGTCCTACTTTGCCTTGTAGCAATCTTCATTAGTCTGCCATCAGGAGCACAGAAACCGTCCATTGAGCATGGACCATGGATAACCAACGTAACGGAAACCGGATTTACGGTAGTATGGACAACAGCCGAAAAAACATTCACGTGGTTGGAACTCGCTCCTGACGACGGAACCGCTCTTAGCGCATGTAAACGTCCCAGATTCTACAATACAATATCCGGCCGTCGGCAGGCCGGCACTGTTCATAGAATAGACGTGACAGGCCTTGAACCTGGCAGAGGTTATCGTTACCGCATATACGGAAAAATCGTCACTGACGACAGCAGTGCATACGGAACTGCCTATGGGCCTGAATCCAGGATGACAACCGCCACTGTCAAAACCTTTAGCCAAGAATCAGAAAAGTGTTCCTTCGTAATGGTCAACGACATTCACGGAAAAGATGAGACTTTCAAGGCACTGACGCAAGACATAGTCCCTGGCAGTATTGACTTCTTTCTGATGAATGGCGATATGGTTTCATACATCAATGACAGAAAGTTTTTTCTTCAGCATGTATACGATCCCGCTGCAGAGTTATTGGCCTCGACCCCTTTGGTCTATGCCAGAGGCAATCATGAGACAAGGGGCAGTGAAGCTCATTTCTTTGGGCAATATAACCCAACTTCCACAGACGAACCGTACTTCATATTCAGACATGGGCCTGTAGCCTTCATTGTCATAGATGCAGGAGAAGACAAGCCTGACAGCAGCCCGGAATACTCTGGCTATGCAGACTTTGAGACATACAGAAAAAGTCAGCTCGAATGGATAAAAACAGCCACAAAATGTCCGGAATTCAGCAATGCACCTTTGAAGGTAGCCATCATGCATATCCCTGCACTGAAAGAGAAGTCCAGCTATTTTGCACAGCTTTGGGTTAACGAGCATTTTCTACCCGCTCTTAACGACGCCGGGATAGACTTGATGCTTAGCGGCCATCACCACGATCACATCTACATACAGTCCGGTCAATGCGGTAATAAATTCCCTATTCTTGCAAATGATGACACTGACAGACTCGAGTTTGAAGCATCTTCTAACGGTTATACGATAAGCACGGTAGATACAGAAGGCCGAATCACATCAGTCTATAATCAGAACGGAAAGGTAAGCCAAGACGAATAAAAGAAAAGCATTCAATCAAGCATCTGATTGAATGCTTTTCTTTTACTTCTGAATAATCGCAATTCCATTCACTACCTTTCTTTCGTCACCATCCGACGGCTTATTGAATACGGAATAATGATCGACCTCAGTTCCAGATACATTATCCTTTACGAGGGTAAAGGTCGATGAACCGCCACCATCCAGATTCGTCGCATTGTAGGCTCCGACTGTCCTGAATATCTCACCCATCATCTCATAATTGGCTCCATTTGACCAAGACGCACGTCTGCCGTCGTATACAAGAAGATATACGGTTTTGCCATCTTGGGAAACACCGACAGCTGTCCTTGGCTCAAGCGCCTTATCAGAAACAGTCAATATGTTTCCATTAGTCATTATGCGCTGACGTGCACCGACAGCCTCCCAGATATCATTCTTTCTCTCCGCATAATCCGCCTGAGACATCACCATCGCGGTTCCATCCTTCATTCTGGCAAACACTGTGCAGGTCGCACCACCTGTGAACTCATCCTTCAGACATACTCCCCTACGCCACATAACTCCATGAAGGAGATTTCCCTTTCCTTTGGACTCCTCTCCATAAAAGAAATCACCATTAACTCCACCCAAGACTTTTATTTCAGGACGATTTCTCTGGAGATCAGCATACTGCTGACGCATAATGTCCTTATCTGTGATCTCAGTCTCAACCAATTTTATACTTGCATCATCATCCTTTGCACAGGTCACGACCAAATCAAGATCTCCTGTCAGATCAAGGGTATACAGGAAAAATGCACACGGTTTATCCGCACCGATAACGGGACCGTTATAGCTAAGATAAACGTATGAGAGATAGTCATTTACTATCACATATCTATCCTCATGAACCTCTGTTACGACTTTCCCAAGGTCATGGACAAATCTACGGGTGTACTCTGTCGATGCATTCTTGAAATATGCATCATCGCGCTCCTGAGTAACAGGAATTGTCAAATCGGTGTCACCATCAGTCAAGACAACAGATGCTGTACGGGCGTCATCAGTAAAGTTCACATCCGCACTGAGCGTAAATGTAGCTGCATTCTTTTTCTTGGCATATAACCAGTTTTCGGAAACGCTCTTGATATCCCAATAGTCTGCAGTCACATTGACATTCACCTCTGCACCACTAACCTGAAGAGTGACCTCGGAAGGTTCTGCGTTAAACTCGCTAGGTTTTGCAGCCTGACGAACTATCAGGTCTTTTGTGTAATCACTGCCTGCAAATATAAAGCGGATCTTGCCATCACGTGAAACTGACTGAGGATTTGCATCAACATTAAAGATCAAGTTGCCTTCATCGCCCTCTTTCGCATCCTTAATCCAATCGACCTGCGGAACAGCTGTCCATGTCGCATTGGATATTAGCTCCACCGTGTATGTTCCGACCGACGACTGGACCATAACAGGGTTGGTTTTGAAAGAAATAGTCGGCTCCAGTGTTCCTGAACCGTCATCCGGTTTCGTGCAAGAGAAAATCATGCACGAAACCAAGACGGTCAGTATTAAAGATAGGATTTTACTGAATTTCGACTTCATGAGCAATTACTTTACGCAAGCACCGATAATCTTATCCGCGTCAGTTCTTGCATTACCCAGCTGGTCAACAGTCAGCACTGATGCAGTAAGAACATCGGTTGCAAGGGCTGATAATGCGGCAACAGTCATTCCGTTTCCAAAAGCCGGATTAGACGATGCATCACCAACAAGCTTGCAAGTGCCGTCATTTCCAAGAACACTGATCATTGTCGTAACATCCCATACTGGAGTAACAGTCTGAACTGCATTCTCAGCATAGAAGTCTGAACCGATGATAGAATTGTAATATGCAATTGTTCCTGCATCTGCCTTAGCACCGGCATCTCCATTTGTATTACCTGAGACAATCGAATTGTATATATTGCTATGAGCTCCCGCTGTCTCTGAATAAATTGCACTTGTGCCTGTACTATTATTATTTACCACAGTACATCCGATAACATTCATAGTAACCGGTTTGGCTGCTGCGCCATAGACATTGATAGCAGTACCCTGCTTAGCTTCATTGCCCTCGAATGTAGTATTCACAGCATAAGCATTGAAAGCGCCTGCAGCATTATTTCTGACGTAATAGCTGCCACGACCAGTTGTCGTCTGACCTTTAAACAATGAATTAGTCACATAGATATTATACTCACCTGCCTGATTATAGGAATAGATTCCAGGTCCAAGGTTAGCGACATTGCCTCTGAATTCACAATTATCAAACAGCACATTTGTCACAACTTCGTTGTTCACATCTGTGTAATGGTAGAAGCCACCGTTCTTGACAGCAGTATTATTCTCAATCAAACTGTTCTTGATTGTGCCACTGACACTGATGAGTATCACATAACCCATGCCTTCTGTTCTATTCTCCTGGAAAGTACATCCATCGATACCGAACTCAAGGTTACCCTTTCCTGTCTCATCTGCGATGTATAATGAACCGCCATTGCCGAGGGAGCTGTTCTTTGAGAACACTGTATTCTTGATTTCAATCGCAAGTTCACCATTCTCAGCAGACAATGGAACATTGACAAACATGGCACCGGCAGTCAATTCTGCTTTATTTTCAGTCAAAGTACATCCATCGACAACAACATTACATTTGTTAGTGAACCAGACTCCTCCACAGTTTGCAAAAGCCTCATTCTTGCTTACCTCGCAATTCGTCATAGTAATATCAGAACCGAATGCATACAAAGCAGGAGCCTTTGCGCCTTTATTTTCAGTCAGCACGACGTTATTCATCTCCACGACAGAGTTTCCTATTGCAACACCTGCAGCGACAGTACCCGGCAGGAGAACGTTATCATCAGGAACTTCTCCTGCCTGGAGGATATAATCAGCCGGCTCAGAAATTTGTGCCACATGGGTGTTCTTTACAGTGAAATTCTTAAGAACGACCTTTTCACCATCCTTCTTCTCCGCATATACCACCATCGCATGAAGTGAGGTACCCTTTCCGTCAATGACTGCTCCCTCAACACCTTCGATGGTCACATTCCTCTTTACAAGGAAAGTCTTGTTTGCGTCACCTTCCATTCCTGGATATACAGTATCTGGAGTATATGTTCCGGCAGCGAGCTTAATCACCGAACCGGCAAGTGCCTGCTCAAGTGCTACTGAAAGAGTTGTAGGCTCTGCTTCCTTCACTCCAAGAGCATCTGACGAGCCCTCAGGGGACACATACCATGTACGTGGGAATGCATTTACATCAAACTCGAATGTAGCCGGAAGGACAGTTGCTTTCTTGAATCCGCTCGCATCATCAAAAGTCTTGACGATATTCTCAGATTCAAGAACTGTGGCAATGTATTCCTTTGTATCATCGTATGTCACTGTCGCCTTAAGTCCACCTGCTATCTTGCACCAGCCAACTGGAATCTTTACAACAGCTCCCTGAGAAACATCAAGACCGCCATCAAATGTCACAGTAAGTTCATTGTTTGCTGTAGTGGCAGTAACTGTTCCCGCCTCAGCAACGACCTTAAATGCACCAGCAAGAGCACCATCGGTAATCGTAGCGTCCTCAGCAGCCTCAAGCTTAAGACTCTGAACAATCATGGCATAAGGAGTAAATGTTAGTTCAATGACAGAAGCAAGGGCATTGAAATCCAATGCAAGCACATTGTCGACAGGAGCATTCATAGTATAGGCATATGCCGGGATAACGACAGATGAAGTTCCTGCTGCCCATGTCTGCTCAGGAGAAATGTTAAAGGCACCATACATGGTTCTGCAGTTAGCAAATGCAGCCACACCTGCATCACCTATCATTTTAGCAGTGAGTTTCTCCTCTGACTGAATAAACTTAGCATTTGCTGCTGTTTCCGAGGTCTTGAAATCATACATTTCTTCTCCACAGACAACCTTAATGACATCACCTGAATTCCATGTCTTCACGACTGCTCCATCAACAGCTGCGTTGACCGTAAGGAACTGCGACTCAGAAGTCTCACTGTTCTGTTCTTCTTTGACACATCCCACCAAAGCAGCAAAAGCTGCAACAGCAAGAATGAAATAGTTAGTTCTTTTCATGATAATATAATTATAAGATTAGTGTTTACTTTACCATACAGGCACCCATAGACGATGCTCCGGTTCTAGACGCACCTGTCTGATCTGCGAAGAGATATGATTCATCTACTGCAGGATTTGCCCCTGCAACCATCTCCTTGAGCTGCTCCACTGTCATTCCATTTGCAATCGCCGGATTAGCAGGCATATCAATGAGAGGATAACACATGGTCTTTCCTGCACCATAAAGTCCGAAAGTGCCGAGCATTGTGGTTGGATCAAAGGCTCCGGACATTGTGGTTCCCTCATAACCGATTACAGCGCCTGACCTGATCGAACTCTTTACAGTTACCTGTGCCTCTGTTCCTGAATTGAATCCGATATCTTCCGGACCGCCAGGGCCTGTATTTCCAGTCAAGATCGAATTATATACCTTAAGTGACACATTTGTATTATAGAGACTTATTGCTCCTCCTGCATTGTTTGCAGAGTTTCCGGTAATTGTGCAATTGATTACTGTACAGTCAGCAATCTTCGACGAATTCTGACCATGAAGAGCTATACCGGCTCCCCAGCCTGCCTTGTTCTCCGTAAACGTACAGTTCACAAAAATTGCGTCGGAATATGCACGGATATAAGCACCTGCACCGCTTCGTTTCTCCATTGTCTTCGTATTGTCATTGCCGTAGAATGAACAGTTGTATATTCTATTTACACTGACGTATTCGTACGTCTCATCAATGGAGTAAAGACCAGATGCCTGCTGACCGGATATGTTATTCTTTATAGTACAATCATACATGGTAAGCGTTGAACCAACATTCCATATAGCACCTGCATTATGCATAGCCTCATTGTTGGAGAATGTACAATCCTTATAAGTAACAATCGAGCCCTGACACAAATATGCTCCCGCTGCATGGAAAGCCCTGTTCTCCTTAATCGTACAGTTTTCCAAATCAACTACTGCCTTCTTGGCCACTATCATCGCTCCTCCATAAGCCTGCTCAAGTCCGGATGTGAACGTACCTGCCACGGTCTTACCTGAACCGCCAGTTATCGTAAGATTCTTCAGCTGAGCCTTCTGGCCGGAAACCGGCGCAGATGTTACCGCAAGCACATGATATGCTGCCTTACCATTTCCTAAATCACCGCTCAATATGGTTTCATTGGCAGCCGGATCACACTCCGCACCAGTAGTCGCATCTGCCGGATAGCCTCCGATAATTGCAAAGTTGCTGTGAATTTCAAATGTCTTTTCGCACTCATCATCTCCCTTGGCTCCAGTCAAAAGAGCCACAGGAGAATATTGACCCGCACCAAGGAGAATAGTATCACCGTCTCCGGCCAGACTCAAGGCCGTCGCTAAAGTAGTAGCGGTTTCCCATGTCTCACCAGTTGAGATTCCATCTCCATTTGCCTTGACATAATATGTAATCGGTTCTGACGCCTCTGCAGCAGCCTGAGAAAGAACAAAAGTCGTCTTTGAATCAGGTGTTATGTATGCTGTAATATTGGCGATACGCTCCTCGCGAAGACGGTTCTTTGCAATGGTGACAGTGATTTCAGTAGATTCATCACCGTAGCTTTGAGACAGAGTAGCCCATGCTGCATCACTAGAAATTCTCCAAGGAAGATTAGATGTAAGACTGAGCGTCACAGTAGAAGCCGTATTAGCGACATTCTCAGTTTGCTTGTCAAATGAAATTTTAGGTTCTACTGGTGTAAAACCAGACTCATCAATATCATTCAAGCAGGACGACAGGCAAAATATTACAGATCCCGTCATCAGCATCTTCAAAAGTTTCATAATCATCGATCTATTATTTTACCACAATTGCAAGTCCATTACCCACAGATGGTTCAAACCCTTTGTCTGCCGGTTTATTGAGAAGTTCAAACAAGTCCTCCGAACGCTCGTTCCTGCATATTGCAGCCACGTTATTGCCTGTATTCAAGACCATTGCCTCTGAACATCCGCTTGCCTGAAGAACAAGTGCAGCATCATCCATAGTAATGCCATTCGAATAATAGAAGTCACCTCCATCGACCACAAGCAAATAAGCTTCTGTCCTATCTGCATTCACGCCGACTGCTGAAAGTGCAGAGGCAGCATTACTGTTCTGAGGGATGACATATCCCTGGCTCAGTATCTTGGCTTTTCCACTGACTGCCTGATCAATATCAGACCTCAATGTTTCAAACTCCGACGCCTCTAGACAAACAAACGATCCGTCCTTCAAAACGGCGAAGAAAGCAGGGGTCTTACCCATATCGTTCGACAAGACTTTACCATCCTGGTACAGAATGCCGCTTGGCTTGCCGTCAGAAGCAGAAAACTCACTTCCGGTTATCGCTGCAAAAGTCATATAGATGCTCTTGCTTTCAACAACTGTTGCCATCTCAGTCAACTTCTCTGGTTCTGCAATCCTACCTTTATCGCCAGGAAGACATACTCTGATCTGAGCGCCACCAAGAACAACCTTATATAGATAAAGCTGCATTGCATGCCCATCGGAATTCAAGTATCCCATATCAAGAAGTGATACGCCATCAGTAATCTTGGTTTCACTTTCTGTCTTGACATGAGCTATATAAGACGACGCTCCCGTAATGAGAGACTTGCCCATCTTTGTCAGAGCTGTCGTATCATAATAATCAGGCTTGTCAAATTCGTCATTGCCGCAACTGCACAAGACAAGGGCAGCAATCACCATCAATTTTATATAATTCTTCATTTCAGTAACATTTAAGCATTAGTATCCATCATTCTGAGAGAGATTTCCATTTGCCTGACGTTCTGAAGTCGGAATAGGCAAAAGGGTCTGGTATTCCAGGATTCCCAAGGTGGAAACAGCCTTACCATGGCGGACGAGATCGTACCATCTATGTCCCTCGCAAAGCAGTTCAAGACGTCTTTCCTTCAACAGGGCATCAATGAACTCGGACTCTGTTCCAGGATAAATCGGATTCAGACCTCTCGCCTGACGCAACTGATTCAGACGTGGCAGTCCTTTTTCTACTCCCTGAGCCTCAGCACTGATGAGATACAGTTCTGAAATTCTTGAAATGATTACCGGATCAGTTCCTGTCTGGCCACTAGGGTATTTGTTGATTGAATTCAGGTTATCCAAAGTCATCACTGAAATATCTCTTCTGTTATCATTCTCCGCATACATATCCATAACCTCCTGAGCAGGGACATATACATAGGATCCTGCATTAGGATGATTATAAGAGTAGAAAAGAGTACTGATTGCTATTCCAGAGCCGTCCGCTGTAAGACATGGGAATGCAAAAATCACCTCTGTATTAGGCTGACCGCGGAAAATCTTTTCATAGTCATCAAAAGTATAACGAGCGTTACTTATAAGACTTTCGGCCAGTTCAGCTGCCTTGACCTTATCACCTCTATACAAAGCGACACGTGCACGCAAGGCTACCGCTGCATCCTTGGAAAGGTAATAATTGCTAGATGATGAACCCAGCAGCCTCATAGATTCATCCAATTCAGTCTCAATGAATTTCCAAACTTCTTCCTTTGGTGTGCGAGAAACAAGATCGTCACTATTCTCCGCCATGAGAGGTACGTCTCCCCATCTTGTCACCAGACACAGGTGCAGATAGGCACGGAAATAATGGCATTCGCCAAGAACTGTATTCTTATCATTTCCTTCAGGAAGGTTATCTGCGATTACATATACATTATTCACCTGCATGAGAGCCTTATAAAAACCAGCCCACTGCTCTTGAATGTATTCATTATTCGCACTCGACAAAGAGTTGATCAAATCCAGAGAATTCTTACTCTGCTTAGTTGTCAGTTCACCTCCGAACAGGTCAAACATTATATAAGCACGTTCACCCGGTTCTTCCTGTACCTTCCAGTACATTCCATTCCTAAGTGCCGAAATATCATCCACACCCACAGCATCCGGAGACACAGCCGAGGATGGATAAAGATTTAGCATCTTTGAACATCCTGTCGTCATCAGTACGACAGAAGCCATAAATATCAATATCCTTTTCATTGTCATACTGTTTTAGAAAGTAAGATTAACTCCAATCTTATATATAGAAGGCGCAGGGACGGCATACTGCACATTTCCATAGAGCGACGGATCTGTGCTGTTGCATACCTCTGGATCCCAACCTGGGTACTTGCTGAAGAGTGCAAGATTCTCACCCTGTATGAAGATTCTGGCACTCTTCATGTTCATGGCATCTGTCCAGTTTGAAGGAAGCGCATAAGACAGCATCACAGATTTCAACTTGATGAAAGAGCCATCAGTCAGATAATATGTCGAAGCTCTATTATTGTGGGCATGGTATGAATATATCGCTCTAGGATATTTATTAGTTGATCCCGGACCAGTCCACCTATTATCGCATGTATCCTGCAGGAGAGCCTGATAATTACCCATCCTCGTTGGTCCCTGCATCCATGTCGCATAAATATCCGCACCATAGCTATACGTAAAGAATACATTAAGGCTCAACCCATTCCATGAGAAAGTATTATTCCAACCTCCCGAGAAATCAGGATTAGGAGATCCTACGAGCACAAGGTCATCATCATTGATGTTTCCATTACCATCAATATCCTCGTATTTCATATCACCAGCACGTACTCCCTGATCAAACAACGGCTGAGGAACCTCACCATCATATTGATATATACCCTGGAAATTAAGAAGATGGAAAGAGCCTATCTCCTCGCCAACCTTAAGAGCATGATTCGAACCCAGAGCGACTATATCATCATTGATAAGTTTTGTGAGTTCATTCTTATTATGAGTTATGTTGAATGAAGATGACCAATGTACAGGACCAAGATCAACATGCGTATTGAGGGTGAATTCAACACCATAATTTCTCATAGAGCCGATATTGCATAACATAGACGTCTGTCCGGATGTCGCATGCATCGGCATACTATAGAGGAGATTGTTTGTATTCTTCAGATACGCATCGAAGATCATGTTTACCTTTCCTTTAAGGAACGAAAGGTCGAAGCCAAAGTCATACTGATCTGCAGTTTCCCACGTGAGATTCTCATTTCCCTTCGAACTTACTGCAATACCGCTCTGCTCCATAAAGTTAGCACCACCACTGATCAGCGGCTGCCAACCATAGTTGCTGATACCGTCCTGGTTACCGGTTTTACCATAACTGAGTCTGAACTTAAGATCTGTCTGAGCAGATGGCCAGAAAGGTTCCTTGGAAACGTTCCATCCGAGTGAAACTGACGGGAACAGACCCCATCTGCAATCAGGAGCGAAACGACTTGAACCATCAGCTCGCATCGTAGCATTTAAAATATACCTCTCCTTATATGCAAAATTTACACGGCCGTACCATGACTCCATAGCATACTCGCTCATTCCTCCAGACACTCCGACGATATTGGCTGCCACTCCTACCGTATTATATGATGGAGATGGGAAGTTCTGGGCATCGATACTGCTTGTGCGCATAGACGTTTTCTGGAATGAATGTCCTGCCATAGCTCCGAATGCGAAATCACCCCAAGTCTTGTCATAAGTAACGAAAGCCTCGAAAAGGTTAGATATCAGGAAACGGTTCTTGTCTAAAACACGGCCGTTATCCTCCTTGTAAGGGTGGTTTGCATTATAATAGAGATAATCATATGTATATCCCGAATCATTGTTGAATGACACCTTTGCTTTAAGGCCATCAATTATAGTGGCCTCAGCATATAGCGAACCTAGGAAACGATAATTATCCACATAAGATCGCTCCTCTGACAGAATCTGCACAGGATTATGGCGCGAAAGCTCATCGGTTCCACCAAGATAGTAGTCCCCATCCGGTTTGAACGGACGGTCAAACGGACGCTGCTCAACTGCACGACCGATGATTGTAGAACCGATAGTAGCTCCTGGAACGCGATTGTTCTTGAGGAAGTTTCCACTCATGTTTGCACCCACATTAAGCCACTTTGCGACCTGATGGGAAATATTGGCTTTCAGATTGACCTTGGTGATATCATTGGTCTTGATGACACCTTCCTGATAATTGTAGTTAGCTGCGATATAGGCCTTCGTCTTGCTCGTACCTCCCGCGAACGACAGGTCCGCAGAATGTGACATGCCAAGGCGAGTAATCACATCAAGCCAATCAGTATCCGCCAAACCGTTATATGGATTACGGATATGCTGAACATATGACGCATCACCCAAAGTATACCCGTTCTGTCGGTTGTAATTATCGATGGCCTCATTATATACAGCAATCCACGTGTCAGAATCCGCATACTGAACTCTGTTCCTGTTGGCAAATTCAGAGACTCCGAAGCTATAGTTAAGCTTAATATCTGACCTACCTTCTCTTCCCTGCTTAGTAGTGATAAGGATAACGCCATTGGTAGCACGCGATCCATAAATTGCAGAAGAGGCCGCATCCTTAAGGATTTCTATCGATTCGATATCAGTCAGATTGAGGACTGACATGGCACTAAGGTCATCTCCCAAGTTATAAAGGCTACCAGACTCATTATTCAACGGTATTCCGTCCACAACATAAAGTGGACTGTTGCTCGCACTCAACGAGCTGGATCCTCGTATGCTTATACGTTCTGCAGTTCCAAGATTTCCAGATGAGCTTGCCACTGATACACCTGCAACCCTTCCTTGAAGGAGTTCGGTCGGTGTCAAGGCGGTACGTCCGTTATCTTCATCAGGTTTGAAAGAGGTAATTGCATTTGTCACAAACTCGCGGCGCTGGTTACCATAACCCACGACAACAACATCATCCAGGAAGAGCGCATCCTCTTGAAGCGTCACTACAGATGGAACTGCCCCCGCTTTATATAGCAAAGTCCGATATCCGATGCAACTGAATTCTATCTCAGTCTTATCATCTGATACGACAAAGGTAAACTTTCCTTCTCCATCTGTGGAAACACCCTTGGATGTCCCTTTCTGGATAATAGCCACTCCTACTACCGGCATGCCATCAGCATCCACTACAACTCCCGACACTGTCATTGGTTTATTAGCCACAATGTCTTCCTTTTTCGTAATGGAAATGATTTTACCGTCAATCTTACAGGTTACATCATCACCAGCAAATACCTGCTGCAAAACATCTTCAATCTTAGCATTCCTGACTGAAATGCTGATCTTCTCGCTGATGTCAACGTCACTCGTACTGATTGAGAACGAGTAACCGTAGTCTTTCTGGATTTTCTCAAGTACCGATTGCTTGGAAACATTATCAAGCTGCAGGTTAATATCCTGAGCCATTACGGTAATGTTTGTCAATAGCAACAGCACGAGGAAAATCAACGATTTGATTTTCTTCATGATAGTTGTTAATAGTTATATGTGTTAATTATTAGGTGAAATCACTATCGTATCATGCCTCTTGGTAATTTTCATTATCCCGTTGCTGTTGAGCGCCTGAAGAATCTTTTCGAGACTTTCATTGTTTATGAAAGAGGCGTAATATTGCGTGGCAGCCAATGTGGCGTCTTCGATCAGAATCTCGACATCGAAATGTCTCTCCAGTTCTTTTGCAATATCTTCAAGACTCTGATTGATAAATCTCAGATTATGATTGTTCTGCCATCTTCCATAAGTAGCAGGGTTGATTTCATATTCTTCTACTGTTCCGAATTTTGGATTATACCTGATGAGCTCTCCAGGAGATAGAGTTCTTGAGAAAGCATTATTACCGCTATCCTCAACAGTTACCGAACCGCTGATCAATACGACTTCGATGTTATTTGCCTCGGCAAACGATTTTACGCTGAATTGAGTTCCGTGAACTTTGACTTTAACTTTTGAACTGGATACTATAAACGGCTTTAAAGAATCTGGTGTAACGTCTACATATACCTCACCATCAATGAATATGGTTCTTGTATCACCATCAAAAGCTGTAGGATATATGACCTTGGTTCCAGAATTAAGCCATAGCGTAGTTCCGTCACAGAGAGTCACTTCTGCTGTGGTACCTCTATCTGCATAGAGTTCTTTCCATTCCAAACACTCGGACTCACCCTTTTCATGGAGGAAGGAAAATATCATTGCGCATGCAGCTATCGCTATGCATGCAGCAAATAGTCTGAACCGCAAGCGTTTTTTACTGTCAGATTTCTGTTTTACGTTTTCGCATTCGATACGTCTTTCTATTCGTCTCCAACTGTTCTTGACAGACAGACTGTCTGCGTATGCAGGAGTTGAGTCGAGAAGTTTCTCAAAGGCAGTATCGTATGTCGGGTCTGCGATATGTTGAGAAAGCCAATCTTTTATTGACCTTTCTTCATCGGCTGAACATTGGCCATCCGCATACTTTTTAAGAAGTGAGTCTATATCCATTTCCGCAATTTTAAAATTCTATATTCTATAGTATGCAGAAATGAGGTTTTACACGTAGGCATAAAACAAAAAAAACGTCATTTAAGACGTTTTTAAGTGTGAGGTCAATTACCAAAGAGCAAGAATCAGAGCAAGAATGGAAATTGGAATATTTTTCCTGATGTCCGAAAGTGCGTTTTCTATATGCTTTTCCACTGTTCGGATAGATATTCCCAGCCTCTCTGCGATTTCCTGATTGGACAACTTATCGCACCTGCTGAGATTGAAGACTTCCCTTCTTCTGCGAGGCATGCGGGTGACAATGACCGAAATACTTTGTTCAAGTTCCTTTGCAGATAATTCTGTCTCGAGATCAACGCCGTCATCCATTATTTCCAAATGCTGTCCAGTGATTTCAGTCCGGAACACATGACGAAAATGTTGAAAAATCTCATTTCTTACAGACACAAGCAAATAGTTCTTGAAATTCTTATCTTCATCAAGATTGGCTCGACCTACCCAGATCCTCATAAACACGTTCTGAATGAGATCATCAGCCTCTATTTCATCCTTGAGCAACCTTTTGGCAAATGATATGAACAGGGGATAATACTTTTCAAATAATAATTTGAACGCATTTTTATCCCCAGATTTCAGTCTGCTGACTAGAATTTTTTCTTCAAGGTGCACCATTTACAAGATTCTATTTAGCAAAAGTATGAAAAAAATACCAAATTCACACAAATGCCCTTGAAATCAGTCTTTGATACCATAACTATTGACATGTGCT
>CANBDX010000054.1 GCA_947367315.1 uncultured Bacteroidales bacterium
TTCCACAAGTGGCTTGTAGGGCATTCTGGACGGGTTTTTATTCTGGATTTCGATTTTGTCAGAAATCTGCACAGTTCAGTGTTCCAAGTTCCCCTCAAGTTCCCGAGTCCAGAACACGCACAAATCCGCATTATCAGCAACTTCCATTTTTAAAACGATTTTAGGGTCCGTGAACACGGGCGTGAACACCGAATTGCAAACTTCAACAATATTTTGAAACATAAACTATCAGCTTAGGGCACGCATAAATGGTCCACAGACACCAGTAAACCATTTTATGCACCAGGTGTCCCCATATCTCCAATTATCTAGTAAAGAATTTTTTTACGGCAAATTTTCGGTCTGTTATGGACTTTCTACTATGCAAGAAATTTCTCCACCAAAGGACAGACATTTGCACAAACAGCGATTATCAACCGATGAATGGTATTATTGGGGCGACGAAATGGGTATTTTCAAGGATGAATATAAAAAATGAGCTGCGCCACTCGCGTGGGGCACCTCATACTAACCACATAATTAATAACACTAAAACTAATAACCAGACGCAAAGGTAGTAATTTTCGGGTTAACTACAAGGTCTTGATTGTTAAATAATTATTAACATCGAAAATCTATAAGTTCTACAGATTCAGATATATCGCCTTTTATTTCTTAGAAAAGAACAGTGTTGTGAGATAAAGGGAATTCATATTTCCCTTTATCCTATATTTTATTAATAGATATATAGTCATCATAGTCCTCCATGGCTCGAAGGATTACATCATGAGCCACATCTGGACCATAGATACTTACGAACTGCATTCTGGTTGTATTTTCGCCAGGAATATCCTTATAAGTACTAAAGTAGTGAATCAATCGGCGGATAATTGCCGGTGGGACCTGTTCAATATCAGTCATCAAGCCATAAACGGCATCGCTCATAAGCACCGCAATGATTTTATCATCGGCCTGATTATGATCCAATAATCTTATACCTCCAATTGGACGAGCTTTTGCTATTATATCCCCATGTGTTACATCCTTTTCAGTGAGAATACAGATATCCAATGGATCGCCATCACCTTCAACATCAGTCCTTATTAAAGCCTTATTTGTGAGTTCAGCCATTTTAGGCCCACAATAGGTTCTTGGCAAGAACCCATATAAAGACGGAACTATATTGGAGAATTTCTGAGGACGATCAAGCGTCAGATACCCCGACTCTTTGTCCACTTCATATTTAACGGTATCTGTTGGCACAATCTCGATGAAAGCCCTTACCACTTCTGGCACATTATCACCAAGACTGATCCCGTGCCAAGGATGAGCCTTGTGTGTCTTTTTATAATCCATTTGTTTATTATTTAATGTGATCATCTTAAACTAAGGCAATCTAACATCTCTTCTGGAGAGGCGTCACATTCAAACATCATCACTCCACAATAGCCATTTTCTTTTATACCCTTTAATAATTCTTGCCAGTTTATCTTACCTTGACCTGGAGGGAGATGACTTTCGTTGACAAAATCATAGTCTGACAAGTGAAGTGTCTTAATCTTCCCTTTAGGGATGGCCCTTAGATAATCTGAATGCGATTGATAAAATAGATGATTAGTATCGAAACATAGGAAAACATCATCGTACCCGTCAATCAACTGCATCATTTCTTCTCCTGTCTGACCAAGGCAGGTGCGCGGAAGGTTCTCGACACAAATAAAAGCATCTATCTCCTTTGCCACAGTTGCTAACTCACCTATAGAGACATGACTATTGAGGAGCCTTTTAGTCCTTTCTTCATCGGCAATCGGTTCGGAACTTGGATGAAGCACCAGATACTTTGGATGAAACATCCCAGCCAACCTTATCATTTCCTTTATAAAGTCAATATTCGCTCGACGCAAACTATCGTCAAGCACGGATATATCAAGGCTCCTTGAAAACGGCAAATGAACAGACCACACATGCATTTCTGCTTCACGGATTTCCTCTGACAGTTTCCGTGCTCTTTCATAAGCCTTCGATCGGTCATGCTTTATCAAAGGATTAATTGTTACCTCCAAATACTCAACGCCTGATGCATTGTACTGTTTCATACTCTCAACTCCAAACCCATCCCATCGTCCTATTGACTTGCCTACACGGATATGCTCAGAGCTAGTACATGAGATTAACAGAGATAGTGCTAAGAAATATATTAACCTATATATCTTCATTCTATATAATCTTAAAATATTATCTTTCTTTTTCCATAAAGTATTTATAAAGAGGAGCAACCATCTGAGCATTTAGGATCTGATTATTCTCAAGAAGTTCAAAAACACAATCAGAATCCATGAGACTCACAATCAGATCTTCATTAGCATCAAGATGAGGTTCTTGTAGATACTCTACATCCAATGCAAGAAAACAATGAACACGATTGGTCATGCAGTCAGGATTCGCGGATATCGTCATAAGTTTTGACCATCTACCATTCCCATATCCTGTTTCCTCAAGAAGTTCTCTCTGGGCACCGCACAGCGGACTTTCACCGGATTCCATAACACCACAAGGCAGTTCATACCCCACCTCTCCTGCACCATGACGATACTGTCGTTCCATCACTAACTTTCCATCCCTTGTTACGGCAATCACATTTACCCAATCAGGATATTCTAGGATGTAATACTCCTCATTAATACGTCCATCAGGCAACTGCACTGTGTCTCTACGGGCTGTCAACCATTTTCTTCTTATCAAATACTCAGTAGACAACGTCTTCCACTTCATGTGATCATAACTCATAACATCGGTGATTTAAGGTTAAAGAGGCCGGTTCTGGACCCCACCACAACCGACCTCAAAAAAAAGAACTAACCAAACGAATTTGACGGATTTAAAGTTAAAGTTCTTTTTTTCTACTTGCCATTATCCAAACTATAACAGTGCAGACCACTGAAAGTACTGCTGCACCAACCCAAAAGTATGCAACTGAAGAGAAGTCGTATGCTGCCGCTCCCTCACCAACTGTCTTACCACTCTGGATAGTGAATCCACTTATGGCATCCTGAACAGCGGCGCCGATGTAACTTGCTATACCCACAACACCTAGAGCGGCTCCAGAGGCTCCCTTCGGAGCGACATCTGTAGCCATAAGACCACCAAGATAGCAGATCAGGGCTCCGATAGCAAGTCCGAAAATAACCATGCTGACTGCATCCATCGACTTTGGTCCATACATGAAAAGCACAAGACCTAGGATGTTCATGAGTCCGAAGATTACAGCAGGTGCGTTTCTCTTTCCCTTGAACAGCACGTCAGACACAAATCCTGACGAAATTGTACCAATAATACCACATACTGAACTTATGGAGATGATGGCACTAGCTTCAAGATTCGTATAACCCTTTTCCGCCTCAAGATAGAAAATACCCCAGCTGTTGACCGCATATCTTGATATATACATAAACGCACTGGCAAGAGCAAGCATCCAGATAGCAGGGTTCTTAAGCACCATCTTCTGAAGTTCTCCTACTGACTTACCAGACTCTTCTGATTTTGCCTCAGGTGCTATATCGCCCTTATATTCTGCAATTGAAGGAAGACCCTGGCTCTGCGGTGTATCCCTCATAAACAGAGCCACTATGGCGAATCCTACCAATCCGATAAGTCCGGCTCCCTTAAATCCCCACTGCCAACCGAATGTAGCAACGATCGCTGATGTAGCAATAAACGTCAAGGCCTCACCGATGTTATGACTTGAAGACCAAAATCCATAGAACGAACCACGTTCCTTGTTACCATACCATCTAGACAGTGCCACTACACATGGAGCTGCTCCCATTGACTGAGCCCATCCATTAAGAGCCCACAACACGAGGAAGAAGCCAAATGAAGTCGTAAAGCCAAGGACAAGGTTTATCAAAGCTGTGACAAGAAGTCCGATAGACATAAATCTACGAATGTTGCTTCTATCTGCAAGGAATCCATTACAAAGCTTACCTACTGCATATGTAATGAAAAGTCCTGAACCGATCATACCAAGCTCGCCCTCAGAAAGGACGCCTGCATCCACAATCGGCTTCTTGATAACATTGAGGCTAAGACGGCATACATAATACAGTCCATATCCAATCGTTGCCGAAAGGAATACCTGCCACCTCAATCTTGAATATTTCTTCTGAACCTCATTAGGATCCGTAATTGGCTCAGAAGGTTTTGACATTTTAAAGAAATCTAGAAACTTCATAATTACTCATGGAGACCTCTACTACGTAAATACTTCAACAGATATTCAGCACGGTCAGTCTGAATAATTGTTGCACCCAACGTGTCGATCAAGTAGCCATATGCTGCATCCGGATCAGAAAGTGCCAGATCATCATCATGTCCACCGCACAAAGTATCCCACAGCGTGTTATACCAGATCAGCGCCTTACCTTCCAATTCTGTCTTCAGCGACTTTGAGTACTCAAGCTGGTTGTCATCCTGATATACCAGTTCATACGCATACGGCTTGAGGTCAGCCATGTATCCGTTCATAAGCTCCTCAGCACCCTCCTTATGAAGGTTTACCACTGGCATATAAAGAATCTCATCCAAATACTTTCCATAAAGTTCAAGCACCTGATCAGCCGGCTTTCCGCCTTTCATGATGATCTGCCTAGCAGTTCCTGTCTTTTCCAATACGGGAACGATAAGGTCGAAATATCTGTCAGCCTTATCAAGATTCACAAGAACCTTTCCCTTTGCGGCCAAAAGGGCCTCCTCAAGAGTAGGAACAGAGTGCATGGTCTTGATTGCACATCCATTCTTGAGCTTGAGAGTCTTTATAGAGTCCAAAGTCCACTCGTTGACCTTACCCTTTCCGGTTGTTGTTCTGTTAAGGGTACCGTCATGCATTACGATAAGTACGCTGTCCTTCGTCATCTGAAGGTCGAGCTCAACCACATCAACACCTACGGCAATCGAATGTTCAATTGCTGCAAGAGAGTTCTCCGGAGCATACCTCCAGTCACCTCTATGGGCTACGACCAAAACCTGGTCAGTATCACCATTAACAATCCTGTCTCTGAGAATTTCTGCTCTTGTTCTCTCGTCAACAGGTGCTGACGAGCAAGATGCAAGGAATATCAACCCTGCAAAGAAATATATCAACTTTCTCATTTCAATACGCTTAATTTGTTGTTGCTCCATATCATCAATTCACCCCAGAACGGCATATATGTCTGCTCGCAATCCAGCTTCGAAGCTCTCTCGAGCCCCAATTCAAGGGACCATCTCGACTCGCTGATATCCTTGTGTCCAAGTTCAAGAATATGCGACAGCAGAACATAGTCAGGTTCACAAACCTTTCCAATGATATTGTTTTCCTCCAACGGAGACTGAGCATATCTCGGGATATACAAATCAATCGGCAATGTGACGTCATATTCTGATGCAATAAAGTTAGAGTCACCCGAATGCATCAGCACAAAGTTTCCTGTATCAGCTCCACAGTCTATCTGAAAGACTGTAACCGGTACATTTGTTGAGCCATTGTTATGACGTGTGATAAATGTGTGAATTGCACAGCTACCTACCGTATAGTCCTTTGTCCCAGTCGAATAATATTGATAATTCTTCTGTGGTTCATAGAAGTTGCTCAACACCGGCTTTCCTGCGTCATACATAGCCTTCATCAATTTTTCCGACTTGTGGTCTGTATGAACGTGAGTGGAAGCATAGAAGTCTATATAAGGAGCCATTTCGTCTGCACGGTAATGATACACATCAATCGCAAACGCCATGGACGGTGTCTGAATCACATATCCCATGTTATATAACATCCAGATATACACTTCCCCACTCTTTGGCCTCATTGTTTTAAGACCATTCAGGATTCGTTCGAAGGCAGCATCATAACAAGAAAGTATATTATCATACTTGACAGTCAATGAATACTTATTAGCATCATAATCAAACATATACTTAAATGCGCTGCTTGCGCAAGCATCAGCATATCCTTGAAGCTTGTCAAAAATATCCATCCTTGTCTTGGATACTTCAAATGGAGTAGTCTCTGCCCACAGCTTTTCCAACTGTACAAGGCCATCCATCTTGCTACCTCCAGAAGGCTTATCTGGGTTTGGGGTATCAACAGGCTTTCCGCATGCCATTATAAAACATGCGGAAAGCACCGTGAAAATTGAAGCAAGCCTCATTATTTAAGAGAGTTTGTTCCCTGAATGTTACCACCTCTCATACACCATGAGTCAGCTGGACCTGCTGTCTCGATTGTGCAGAGGTTCTTACCAACGGTACCGAAATAAACTCGTGCATCTGGACCGAATGTGAATGCAGACATAATCTGGTCTGACGCCTCCATAGTAATCAAGCTACCAGTTGCCGCGTCGATTGTAAGAAGCTGCTTAGATCCAGTTTCACCTACATTTGCCTGAGTACCAGTGTAGAGCTTACCATCCTTAGTAACAACGACATTGGTATAAATAAGGGCAGCAATCTTTTCTGTCTCCCACTTGAGCGTACCATCAGGGTTGATAGCAAACACCTTCTGATCACCCTTACTTGTGTAGTAGATTGTTCCATCCGGACCAATTGTAGGGAAGTATGAATCGTTAGAACCCTTAGCGGTCTTCCATTTAATGTTACCATTTGACATATCAATTGCAGCAACACCATCAGTCTTCTTCAGTGCTGCATAAAGGACATTGCCATTGATTGCAAATGATCCACGCTCAGTGACATTGATTCCTGATGTATTCCATCTCTGAGCTCCGTCAGCTGTAAATGACCATACGCCTTCGTTTGTTCCGACGTAAACGTTGCCCTCAGCGTCAACAGCGACTGCACTACCTGTACCGCCAGCGAGTTCCTTAGTCCACTTTGCAGCACCTGTATTCGCGTTAAGTGAGTAGAGAGTTGCAACAGAACCGTTAGAAACCACATAGACATTATTGTCAGATGTTACAGCAGGGAATCCTTCTACATTTCCGCAAGTCTCAAATGTCCACTTCTCGGTTCCGTCTGGCTTGATAGCGTAGAACTTGCTACCCTGTGCACCAACGTAAATAGATCCGTCCGGACCGACAGCTGGACCACCACCGTATGTCACCTTCTCGATTGGATAAACCCACTTCTGCTCGCCAGTCCAGGTGTCAATAGCATAGACATCTCCTGTACCGTCAGAAGTAGAAATATACAATGTCGAACCATCTGGCGAGAATACTGGGTTAGAAGCCTTAACTGCCTTAATCTGCTTCTTAGACCATGAATAGCCATTTACGGTCATCTCGATTGAGCCTGTGTCTGTTGTTCCATCAACATATGTAACAGTTGCCTTAGCGGTTGCTTTTCCTTCTGCGGCAAATGAATGGAGAACAGTCAAGCCTGATGCTGTCTGGCCATCGCTGAACTCCCATGCCACTGAAGACACCTCAGCTGCCATAAAGTACATTGGGTTGTACTCGAATGAAACCAGCTGATGCTTAACAGGAGACTGAACGCTTGTAAGGATAGGGATCACAAGACCAGGAGTTGCAGATGCCACACAAGACTCACTGTCACCGTTAGGATAGTTACATACGATTGTGAATGTATACTCAGTGTCATTTGTGAGATTCTCTACCATGAGTCTTTCTGTAGCATACTCAGTAATCTTCTGCTCTCCATTTCCTGGAGTCCATGTGATGGTATAGCTTGAAAGTCTGTCGGTAACCGGCTTAGTCCAAGTAAGTAGGATTCTTTCTGAACCAGCATTTGCAGAGAAACCAGTCACAGCAAAGCGAGAAGTCTTTGGAGTACACTTCGATGTCACCTTCTGCGAAAGGCCATTAGAATACCTAGCCTGAAGGGTGAATGTATAACCGCAATCGTTAACGAGATTCTCTACTACAACAGACCTCTTGTCTGCCTCTAGAGTCATTTCACCGCCTTCTACACCTGTCATGTCGGCAGTCCAGATAAGGAGGAATTCCTCTGGATTAGGCTTACCCTCCTGCGTTGTCCACGTAACTGTAGCTGCATTGTCTCCAGCAACTGCCTCCACGCTCGCAACCTGATAGAGGTCAAACGGCCTCTCCAGAACTGTCTCCGGCTGACAAGCGCAAAGAGCTGCAACGCCTGCTAAAAATGTATATAAAATCTTTTTCATCATTGCATCTATTAATAGTTAGGATTCTGCCAAAGGAGCTGAGTATTGTTGATACGCTCAAGCTCAGTATTAGGAATAGGATATACGAACTGATACTGCTGGATTGTATGTCCTTCAGCCGCTGCAAACTCGATTGCATATCCCATACGCACTACGTCGAACCATCTGTGACCCTCATATGGGAACTCAAGCTGACGCTCCTTACAAATTGCTCTACGGAACGCATCCTGATTAGGAAGATCCGCGATGTCAAGAGGAGCAAGACCTGCACGAGTATGAACTGCGTTAAGGGCCTTCATTGCCTCCGACTGCTGGTCATTTGAGTATGCCACCTCGTTAAGAGCCTCAGCATACATCAGAAGAACGTCAGCATATCGCAAAATGATCTGGTCATTGCCGTAGTTCTTGTTTGTAGCGTCTCTCTGATCGAAGAACTTCTTCATAAGATATACGTTAACACCGTCGACCTTCTGATATTCGATCATAGCCTTACGAGCATCATTCGCCTCGTATACGTCATTGAGGATCGCTGTTCTTCCTGAGTCATCACTGAGGTTCGCGATGCTGAACCAAGCACCATGACCTTCGCCAGGAACTTCCTTGTTGAATCTAACTGCGAAAATAATCTCCTTATTATTCTCATTGGCTGCATCGAATACGTCAGCCACGTTTGGAAGAAGCTCATATGTACCGATCATAGACTGAAGAAGCGTTGCTGCCTCCTGATACTTTCCGAAAGTAAGATATACCTTTGCAAGGAGAGCCTTAGCTGCTCCAAGTGTGGCTCTACCTTCACCTGCCTTTCCATATGTTGCAGGAAGCCAAGCGCCCTCTACGATATCCTCAAGATCACCGGCGATGAAATTGTACATATCCTCCTCTGAAGATCTGCCAATTGTAAGAGACTCGGCAACAGTCACGACCTTTCTAGTGGTAGGAACTCCACCCCAGATTCTATACATATTGAAATATGTAAAGGCACGGAGGAACATCGCCTCACCCTTGTACTGGTTCTTGAGAGCCTCGTCGAAGTCAGCTCCGTCTATTCTGTCGAGAACCATGTTGCAACGATATACTCCGTTATTGAAGTTAGCCCATGCGTCCTCAAGAATACCGTTTGAAGGCTTGTCCTTGAACTGGTCGATATCATATCTATCCTGGGTACCTGCTGTTGGGGCACTCAAGAACATATTATCACTTCTATACTCGCAGAGCTCAGTGTAATAGTTCACCTGTCCCTGAAGCTTAGAATAGCATCCAACGACTGCAATATCAAAATCCTGTGCAGTCTGATATAGGTTGTCTACAGGCACCTCATAATTTGGAGTCAGAGTAAAGAACTTCTCACAAGAAGTCATGACGCCAAGTGCCAATATAGCCAAAAGTATATTGATTCTCTTCATTTTTACTAGAATGTTAAGTTAAGACCTACCATGAAAGTTCTTGCAAGTGGATATGTACCATAGTCCTCACCCGGAGTCAAAGCACTTGTACGGTTGCTGACCTCAGGGTTGTATCCAGAGTAATTTGTCCAAGTGAACAGGTTCTGTGCAGACACATAAACGCGGAGCTTCTGTACCTTGAACGACTCTGAAATTCTGCTAGGGAGAGTGTAACCCAAAGCAACGTTCTGAAGTCTGAGGTATGAGCCATCCTCAAGGTGCCATGTTGAAGTACGTCCGTTATTACCCTTCTGCTTTCTGTTCGCACGGTTTGTGAGACCATCACCTGGCTGGTCTTCGCTGATCCAACGGTTTCTTGCTGCGATGGTACCGTTCACGTTACCCTCCATGTTGTCGAGGTATCGCTTGTTAAGGTTGAGTATCTCATTACCATATACTCCCTGGAATGCAACCTCAAAGTCGATTCCCTTATAGTCGATGCTACCACCGAATCCATAAGTGAAGTCTGGCATATAATTACCAACGATTGAGCGATCCTTATCAAGGTCGATCACGCCGTCACCGTCAACGTCAACAAATCGGAAGTCACCTGGCTTGGTGTTGTCGAAGTGAGGATAAGCATCAAGCTCCGCCTGATTCTTAAACACACCGTCAACAGTCATAAGGTAGTATGATCCGATTGGCGAGCCTACCTGAGTAATATAGTACGCGTGATTTACGCTACCTGTAGAGATGATAGGAGTATCGTTTGCTCCAAGAGCCTTAACCTCGTTGATGTTCTTCGCGAAGTTTGCGTTGAACGAGTAGCCGAGACCATTCTCATAAGAATGTGACGAACCGATCTGAAGCTCAACACCCCTGTTATTAACCTTACCGATGTTCATAAGGGTTGTGCTATAACCTGTAAGGTGAGGGATAGGTACATTGAGGAGCATGTCTGTTGTCATAGAGTTGTAGTACTCAGCTGTCAATGTAATATATCCATTCAAGAAGTTTGCATCGATACCGACGTTGGCCATTCCTGTCTTCTCCCAAGTAAGATCTGGGTTCTCAACACCTGTAGGCTTGTAACCGCTGGTCTCACTTCCGTTACCGCTACCAAGGATATAGTTATCTGTATCCATTGTCGAAAGGTGAGTGTAGTTTCCAATCTGGAAGTTACCTGTCATACCATAGCTGGCTCTCAACTTGAGGTCTGTAAGCCATCCCTTGGTATTGCTCATGAAATCCTCACCAGAAATTCTCCATGCTGCAGAAACAGATGGGAAGTAACCCCAACGGTTATTCTTACCGAATCTAGACGAACCATCGGCACGGATTGCAGCAGAGAACATATACTTACTCATGTAGCTGTACTGTACACGAGCAAGGAGTGATGCGAGAGAATACTCATCTGTCAGAGAGTTTCCGCTAGTGACAACACCACCACCAATTGTCTGGATATAGTCGTTTGGATAATCTGTAGCCTTGACATTCATGCTCTTCTGAGTATCCTTCTGCATTGAGTGAACCAGAATTGCATTTACCATATGCTTGTCATTGAAAGTGCGGTTAAATGTCAACTGATTCTCCCACAGCCAGTTGTACTGGAAAGCAGAAGAAGCGTATCCAATCGGATTCGACTTCATTCCATAGTTTGCTTTTCCTATAGTTTCAAGATCCTGAGAAGAATACTGCTCGTTATATGCACTGTAGTAAGAACCACCGAGCGATGTCTGGAATGAGAAGCCCTCAAAGAACTCATATGATGCAAATGCTCTACCTGTCATGGAAACCCTTTCAACCACATCCTTCTTCAATGTCGCAAGGGCAACTGGGTTAAGGATTTCATTGTGCTGATAGTCATTGCCGATTCTCCAGTAACCATTACCCAAGAAGTTGAAGGATCCGTCCTCATTGTAGATCGGCCACATTGGGTTGTACGCGAGAGCAGACTGAACCACACCGCCGTCACCATATGCACCAGAAGCATTAACTCTGTTTGACTTTGAATATGATGGAGCGAAGTTTACGCCATATTTGAAATTACCACTCTTTCCGTCAAGATTGAAACGGAGAGCGTACTTTGTGTAATCTGAATTGATGATGATACCCTGCTTCTCAAGGACATTTCCAGAAATGAAGTAGTTCACATTGTTGCTCTTTCCTGAGAATGAGAGATTGTGGCTGTGAGTGTGCGCATTTCTGTAGATAGCGTCCTGCCAGTCAGTATTTGTAAGACCTGCCTGTCCCTCGAGGTATGGAATGATCTCCACAGGATAGTTAGCCCATGAGTCCGAGCGAGAACCGTTAGGGTCTGTTCCGCCAGGATTTGCATCATAATATGCGTTGTCGTGACCTTCCTTAACGAACTGAGCGTACTCATACGCGTCCATCATAGGAAGCTTCTTTGACACCATGTCAAGAGCGTAATATCCGTCATAGCCCACTGTCAGCTTCTCAGATGATCCTTTCTTGGTTGTAACGAGGATGACACCATTCGAACCTCTTGAACCATAGATCGCAGCTGATGAAGCATCCTTAAGAACCTCCATTGACTCAATGTCGTTTGCATTGATGTTAGAGAGTCCTGACTCCACTGGCACGCCGTCAATAACGTAAAGAGGGTCGTTACCGGCTGTAGCCGAACCGATACCACGAACGCGAACCATCACGCTTCCCTCTGGATCTCCACTTGTCTGCATTACAGACACACCGGCCATCTTACCGACCATAGCCTGACGGAAGTCAGAGATAGAATGGTTTGCAATATCTTCAGACTTAATCTGAGAGATCGCAGTTGAAACGTCTCTTTTCTTGACAGCACCGTAACCGATAACCACTGTCTCAGCAAGCATCAAAGAGCTTTCATTCATCACCACAGAGAGAGTTGTCTGGTTACCTACGAGAATCTCTACATCATCATAACCAATGCTTGAGAAAAGGAGAGTTTCCGATGGATCAACTTCAATTGAGAAATCTCCGTCAAGTCCTGCACTGACACCTCTTGTTGTACCCTTTACAATAACACCGGCTCCGATAACAGGAAGACCTGTGGCATCTACGATTGTACCTGTTACAACAACCTTTTCATCTTTCTTTGGTGTGTCAGGGGTATCCTTGGCTATAAGATAAACCTTGGAATCCTTGATTTCATAACCAATTGGTTTGTTGCTGAATAGTTTCTGAAGCGCAGTCTCAAGAGACACACCGGAAACATTGAGAGAAACGATTTCATCTGGATTGACTGTCGGCCTTGAATGAAGGAATTCAAAACCAGTCTGTCTTGAAAGATCGTCCAGAACTGTTTCTAGAGTCACCTGGCTTTTATTGATTGTGACGTTCTGGGCAGTCATGGAAAAACTGAACCCAACGAAAACAATCAGCGCCAAAATAGATCTGATTAGTTTCATTTGTTTTTTGGTTTTATAGTTTATAATGGTGTATATAAATTTCACAGTGGTTATCATACTAATACACACAACTCTTAAAAAAATGTGATATCACCCTCACATTTTTTTGAGATTTATGTGTAAAGTGATTATTTAACTATCTTTGCGAGGATAAAACACCTACTATATGATTGACGGGCAAATAGATTACAGCCTCAAGACGGACTCCGAACTTGTGTCACTTCTTAAAGAAGATGACAGGAGTGCGTTTACAGCCATATACGACCGTTATGTCAGGCTGCTATATACCCTGATCATGAGATATGTAAAGAATCACGACGATTCCCAAGACATTCTGCAATTCATTTTTGAAAAATTATGGCTAATCAGGAAAGACCTTAATCCAGAGATGCCTATCAAGAATTTCCTCTATGCCATAACACGTAATTCAGTACTTAATTACGTCAGAGACCACAACTCAGCATTACAACATAATTATCAGATTGTGCAGCAGAGAGGACAAATCGAGGACGACATATTCGCTCAAGCTGAAAAACATGGAGAGATCAAAGAACTCTTTGCAGCAATTGACAAACTACCGGAACAGCAGAAGAAGGTCGCTCAGTTCCGATGCGAAGGATTCTCCAATAAGGAAATATCCAAGATGATGGGCTTGTCACTAAACACGGTAAACACTCACTACAAGGCATGTCTCAAGAACCTGAAGAAGCACTTATCTTTCATTGTAGAATTCATCCTAATATTTATAGTCAGCATATGGAACCTTTAAGCAAAACCACGATATTCAGAGTCATAAACAATCGAGGCACAGCAGAGGAGGCCAGAAGGGTTGCAGCATGGCTCGCCACCAGCGAAGGCCAGGAATGGCTCGCTGCGGCCATTATTCAGGACGCAGACCTGCTTGACCGTAATATACTTCCTCTCCTTGAGGATATTCCTACAGAGGAAATGATACGCATAATCCTTCGCAACATAAGCAGAAGAAGACACAGAAGGATAATCTTCACATGCGCTGCCGCTTTGATTCCGTGCCTTGTCCTTGTCGGCATGTGGCTTAACATCAACAAGAAAATCGGCGGGGTTCTACTTGCGGATGAAAATATCGAAACCGTAGTGGTTGAGAAAGGTAAGAAAAAAGAGATTGTGTTCCAGGATGGTTCTTCAATAACTCTCAACTCCTGCTCATCTCTCAAATACCCACATAGGTTTGGGCTTTCAGAAAGAAGAGTACAGCTCGAAGGTGAGGCTTTTTTCAACATTGAATCCAACAATCTGAGGCCATTTATCGTTGAAATAAACAAAAATGCGGAAATCCAGGTTTTAGGCACTCAATTCAACGTTTCTGCATATGAAGATAGCGACGACATTGACATCACCCTCATTAATGGTAGCATACAGTTCAGCGACGAGTCACAGACTATAACGTTAAATCCGAACGAATGTCTCAATTACGACAAGAACACGAAAGAGATAAGTGTAAGACAGATTGGAGATGCAAATCAAAATCTGCTTTGGATGGAAAACATCTTAGTATTTAGAGACGCTCCACTTACGGATGTATTATTAACTTTGGAAAGGAACTACAACGTAACATTCCACATATCTAACGAAGCAGTAAAAGGCTATTCATACTCTCTCAAGGCCAAAACAGATGAACCTATTGAGAGCATCCTAAAAGATATCGAAAATATCTCCAATATTCGCTTTGAAAAACAAGGAAAGAATTATATTGTAAAATAGAGAAGCCCTATAAGCAAAGATTAGGCTTCATTCAATTCTTATAACGGATCGGTTGCAAAAGATATGACACAGTGACACTCTGGCACAGTGACACAGTTGAAGTGTGCCAGAGTGTCAGAGTGTCACAAGGTCATTCTGAGATTTCGTGTATATGCCATAGGAAAGATTTGTAAAGAGAGAGGTTTTGAGCCAGCGTTTTACTGTGCTCGGAGAAAGTCCATGACGATGACCAATATCAACCGCTTCTTTGGTCTTGAAGGTATCCGGCAGGTCCTGGTAAGCTTTTCGTTTCCTCTCTTCCTCTTCCCGCTTATAACTGTAGGTACCATTACGTGTGTCCGAAGGGAATGTCATATAAAACTTGGCAGAATGCTCAAGAAGGATGTCCCCTATGGTTAGTGCTACACTGAAATCGGCATCCTCGCATACAAACTCCGCACTTTCGTCTGCGAACTCCATACATCTCATAAGTGACAACACCATTGAGATCTTGAATACAATCAGGCCCATCCTGCGAACTGATGAAAGGAATCCTTCCCCGTAGCGCAGAAGGTATTCTTCATGAAGATCAGAAAAATGTTCATTAAACTGTGCTTGCTGCTGGGGAGTAAAGGAGAATAGAATATGCTCAAACTTTGAAATCCTCTGATAGACTTCATTCCAGTCTCTTCCAAGGGCAGCATAAATATCGTCCAGCGAAACATCCGAGGAATCAGCAAAGACATCGTTCCAATCTGGTTTCATTGGAAGATGGTAGTACATGAACCTGCTAAACAGGCCATTTTCCGGATCCGGAATCAACTTCCTAACCTGCCCTGGAGTACCGGAAAGCAAAGCTGACAATTGCGATTCCAGTACTTCGACATATTCATTATTAGTCTTCCTCAGGTAGGATATCGATTCATTGTGGAATGACTTCCTCATCACGTCAGAATAATTGCCATGATCCGACAACAATGTATTGGTAAGAGTGTCTCCTTCTGTTTCCATCATAAACCCTACTCCTCCATTATCATAAAGTATTTTGCACATGGCAGTCGCACTAGTATTAGCAGGGATTATGTGCATCCTGAGAGGTGGTGGGACTGGCTTTTCCATATCAGGATCTTTAGCCTGTTTGTACTGAGCGAGTTCCTCATAGTACCGTTCCCATTCCAACTTATTCTGCTCCCGTAGCTGGTCGTGTATAGGTTGGACCAAACTTCTGATTAGAGCCAGTCGTCCTTTACCTGCCGAGGCCGGAGCTACCACGTAGGCGAAAAGATTTGGAAAGACTTTCCTGCCACCATACAGACCTGAAACATTACTGATGGTGGAAGCGATTGCAGATATGGCACCTAAAACCATCATGTCCGCCTCATCAGCATTTTGGCTTTTGTCGCAGACCTGTTGCAGCAGATACGGAAGATTATCATATACCTGCAGAGTGAAAGCCGGTATTTGGGTTTCAATCTTTCCTATGTCAATTCCTGCTTTCTTTGCCAGGTAATAGAATGTCCCGATGGTTATTCCTTCTTTTCTACCCTTCAAGCAGTTGTCGTATTGCTTATCCGTATCCTGCTCATCATACTTCTGATTGAACCTGCTCAAGCGATGGAAGTACTCGCGCCCGTCCTCACCAAGATGATCACTGAGG
>CANBDX010000055.1 GCA_947367315.1 uncultured Bacteroidales bacterium
AGATAAGGAGCCTTGATAGGGAGGTCACCGAAGCGGAGGTGTGAACAAGTGTATCCGCCTGATTTCTTTGAGTCGTAATCGAAGTATGCCTGGCAGTACTTAGGTGTGTTGTCACCGATGATCTTGATGGTGTTCTTGTTTGCGCCTACTGTACCGTCAGAACCAAGTCCGAAGAACTTGCACTCAGTTGTGCCTGGCTTAACGATTGAGAATTCCTCCTTCTGAGGGAGTGACTTGAATGTCACGTCGTCAACGATTCCGAGAGTGAAGCCGTCCTTTGGCTCAGCCATTTCGAGGTTCTCATATACGGATACAATCTGTGCTGGAGTAGTGTCCTTTGAAGAAAGACCATAGCGTCCTCCGATTACGAGCGGAGCATTCTCCACGCCCTGGAAGAGGGTCTTGATGTCGAGGAAGAGAGGCTCTCCGAGAGCTCCCGGCTCCTTGGTCCTGTCGAGGACAGCGATTCTCTTCACGCTCTTAGGAAGCGCCTTCATGAAATATTTTGCAGAGAATGGTCTGTAGAGGCGTACAATCATCACGCCGACCTTCTTGCCCTGAGATGCGAGGTGGTCGATAGTTTCCTTGATTGTCTCTGTTACAGAACCCATTGCAACGATTACGTTCTCTGCATCCTCTGCTCCATAGTAGTCGAACGGACGGTACTCACGGCCTGTAAGTTCGCTGATCTCGCCCATGTAGCGTGCCACTGTATCTGGAACTGCATCATAATACTGGTTGCAAGCCTCGCGTGCCTGGAAGTAAACGTCGGCATTCTGAGCTGTACCGCGTGTTACAGGAGCGTCTGGTGAGAGAGCCTTTGCGCGGAACTTCGCGAGAGACTTTGTGCTTACCATTCCCTTGAGTGCCTCCTCGTCGATGAGCTCGATCTTCTGGATCTCATGAGATGTACGGAATCCGTCGAAGAAGTGGAGGAAAGGAACGCTTGACTTGATGGCTGAAAGGTGTGCCACAGCTGCCATGTCGAGAGCCTCCTGAACAGAAGCTGAAGCCAGCATGGCGAAACCCGTCTGGCGGCATGCCATGACGTCCTGATGGTCGCCGAATATGGAGAGTGCATGTGAAGCGAGTGCACGTGCAGACACGTGGAATACTGTTGGAAGCAGCTCACCTGCAATCTTGTACATGTTAGGAATCATCAGGAGGAGACCCTGAGATGCTGTAAATGTGGTGGTAAGGGCACCTGCCTGAAGTGAACCGTGAACGGCACCTGCTGCACCGCCCTCACTCTGCATTTCAGTCACCTTTACAGTCTCGCCGAAAAGGTTCTTCTTTCCCTGTGCTGCCCACTCATCGACATATTCTGCCATAGTCGATGATGGGGTGATAGGGTAGATGGCTGCATGCTCGCTGAAAAGGTAAGCGATGTGCGCCGCTGCCCAGTTACCGTCACATGTGACGAATTTTTTCTCGTTTGCCATAATCGTTTTAGTTTATGTATACTTTATAAAGTTGTTTCGTTTTCCGTAGTTATGTCTCCGTATATCTGGAACTTGCTTGCCATGTTTTCCGGAGCTTTGCCTGTCCCGTTTTCAGGACTTTACTTGCTTTATTTTCCGTGCCCGTACACGGAATGATGCAAAATCGTACAAATTTAAACATTTTAGTGGAATAATGACTCTGTTTGATGCTAAAATCTTACGAAAAAATGTTCCAATATTCATAATTGAACATTGAAACATTTTTTTTGAATCCGGGTCCCTGAGATCGGTCGGACCACTGTCTGGTACCCCCATGCGGAATCGAACCGCAACCGTCAGAACCGGAATCTGAAATTCTATCCATTAAACTATAGGGGCGAATCCGTGCAAAGATACGTCTTTTTTGGATATTTCACACATCTTTGTCTCAATTCCACTTTTGCGTATAATCATTTTTTATTCTTATTTTTGCATCCCGCCATTGATGCGGACAGTACTGAAACCTTAAATTGACAAGAATGAAAAAAGCATATGTATTCCCAGGCCAGGGCTCACAGTTCCCTGGTATGGCAAAGGACCTTTACGAGAACAATGAGACAGCGCGCATGATGCTGGACAGAGCCAATGAGATTCTTGGATTCAGGATTACCGACATCATGTTCGATGGCACGGCAGAAGACCTGAAGCAGACAAAGGTCACCCAGCCGGCTATATTCCTTCATTCCGTCGTGCTTGCAAAATGCCTTCCGGATTTCCGTCCTGATATGGTGGCCGGACATTCACTTGGCGAATTCTCGGCTCTGGTGGCAGCTGGAGCGATGGATTTTGAAGAAGGTCTCAAGCTTGTGGCCATCCGTGCGCAGGCCATGCAGAAAGCATGCGAGGCTGTCCCCGGGACCATGGCAGCTGTCCTGGCGCTTCCGGCAGAGACTGTGGAGGATATCTGCAGCCAGACAGAAGGAACGGTGGTTGCCGCCAACTATAACTGCGAGGGCCAGATTGTGATTTCCGGAGAGAAGGACGCTGTTGAGGCTGCATGCGTCAGGATGAAGGAAGCCGGAGCGAGACGTGCTCTTCCGCTTCCTGTGGGAGGAGCCTTCCATTCGCCGCTGATGGAGCCTGCCCGTGCAGAGCTTGCAGATGGTATTGCCAAAGCCAAATTCTCGATACCGGTATGCCCTGTTTATCAGAATGTTACCTCAATGCCATCCATTGATCCTGAAGAGATTAAAGCCAATCTTCTGGCACAGCTTACGGCTCCGGTACGCTGGACTCAGAGCGTAAGGAACATGATTTCAGACGGAACTTCTGAATTTATCGAGGTAGGTCCTGGCAACGTGCTTCAGGGACTCGTGAAGAAGACTGGTGGAGACGATATCCTTACATCTTCGGCTCAGGTCTGAACTGACCGGTGTGTTAAGGGGCGGCCGTCAGTGTGTTTAGCTGTTTATTTAAGTGTCAGGTTATTAATTGGTTACGTGTTTACCCCTCGCTCCTGGGAACTACCCGTGAAACGTTAATGTGTTGATAATCCGGCAATTCTGAAAAACGGTGATATATGTTGCGATGTCGGGTTGTCTATTTCCGATAGTTTTTGTAGATTTGCCAGAGTATGGCACAAAACGGACTAGATACAGATATCCAGTTTCTTCCGGGAGTGGGCCCCAAAAGGGCGGAGCTTCTGCGGAAAGAGCTCTCTGTCAGCACGATAGGAGAGCTTATCAGACTGTATCCGTTCCGTTATATCGACAAGAGTTCCTTTGTACGCATTGCGGATGCAAGGCCTGATATGGCCTATGTGCAGATCAGGGCAAGAGTGTCTCATGTGGAGCTTTATGGCGGTGCTTCTTCCAAGGAGGCTGTCTCATACAGCGATAATCTGAAGTTCAATACGGTGCGCAGGATGAGCGTGTGGGTGAGTGACGGCACGGGCGAGATGGAGATGGTCTTCTTCAAGGGGATTAAATGGATGTACGACCGCTTGAAGCCCGGATTGGAGTTTGTGTTTTTCGGAAAACCTGCAGCGTTCAACGGCAGAATCAATGTGGTTCACCCTGAGGTGGACCCTGCCCCGCAGCCCCAGCACCAGAACCCACCCCAGTTTCAGAATCATCCCCAGAACTCCGCCCAGCCTCTCCCTGAAGGCACCATGACCGGAGTCTATCAGAGCACTGAGCGTCTCAAGAACGGTGGCGTCACAGGCAAGGTGATGAACAAACTCATGGAAGCGGCTCTGGCAAAGGGACTTGGCTATGTGGAGGAAACTCTCCCGGAACACATTATGAGGCGATATGGTCTCGTGCCCATACACTTCGCTCTCAGGAACATACATTTCCCGAAGGATATGGCGTCTCTTGAAAAAGCCAGATACAGGCTGAAGTTCGAGGAACTCTTCTATCTTCAGCTTTCCCTCCTGAAACAGAAGTATGTCCGCAGCAGGGAAGAAGTCGGAATCAGGATGCCAAAGGTGGGCGAAGCTTTCAACAGGTGTTATGAATCTCTGCCTTTCCCGCTGACGGGAGCTCAGAAAAGGGTTATCACGGAAATCCGTGATGACATGAAGAGCGGACGCCAGATGAACCGTCTGCTTCAGGGGGATGTGGGAAGCGGAAAGACCATGGTGGCGGTGCTTACCGCGCTGATAGCCATAGGAAACGGTTTCCAGGCATGCATCATGGCTCCTACGGAAGTGCTTGCCCGGCAGCATTATAAGAATATACAGAAATTCCTTGCCCCTACAGGGGTGAAATCAGCCCTTCTCACAGGAAGCAGCAGGGTGGCGGAGAGAAGGGAAGTGCATGCCGGACTTGAAGACGGAAGCATCGGCATCATAGTTGGTACCCATGCCCTGATAGAAGATAATGTGCAGTTCCGCAACCTCGGCCTCGCGATCATCGACGAGCAGCACCGTTTCGGTGTGGAACAGAGGTCGAAACTTTGGAGAAAGGCCTCATGCGGGGCTCCTCCCCATGTGCTGGTAATGACGGCTACGCCTATCCCGCGTACCCTTGCCATGACCCTTTACGGCGATCTGGATGTGTCCGTGATAGACGAGCTTCCTCCGGGAAGAAAGCCGGTGCAAACCATCCATGCTACGGAAGGAAAGAGGGGAGCCATGTACAGATTCATGCGTGACCAGATCTCCCTCGGAAGGCAGATATTCGTGGTCTATCCTCTTATATTCGAGACGGAAAAGCTTGACTATCAGAGCCTGGAGGAGGGTATAGAGCAGATAGCCAAGGCATTCCCGTTCCCGCCATACAAGATGGCGGTGGTGCATGGAAAGATGACTGCGGATGAAAAGAAATTCAATATGGATGCCTTCGCGGCGGGCCGTGCGGACATCCTTGTGGCCACATCGGTCATCGAAGTGGGTGTGGATGTGCCGAATGCGTCTGTTATGGTCATAGAAAGTGCGGAAAGGTTCGGCCTAAGCCAGCTCCATCAGCTCAGGGGAAGAGTGGGAAGAGGCAGCGAAAAGTCCTATTGCGTGCTGATGACAGGCCATAAGCTGAGCAAGGAATCAAAGCATCGCATCGAGCTTATGTGTGCGACTGAAAACGGATTCGAACTGGCTGAGGAAGACATGAAGATGCGCGGTCCCGGTGACCTTGAGGGCACTCAGCAGAGCGGTCTTCCTATAAGTCTGAACATCGCGTCCCTGGCCAAGGACGGACTCATTCTCAATGCTGCCAGGATGGCTGCAGAAGCTGTTCTGGACGATGATCCGACCCTCTCGTCCGACCGCAACCAGCTCCTGCGCAAGGAACTGCGGAAGGACAAATATCAGATAAAGGACTACAGTAAGATCAGTTAATCGATAATACCGAAAAAACAATATGGTAACCGAACTGTTGCAGAAATACATCTGGCTGGTCCAGACATTCATACGTGCCGGTGAGCGCGGACTCTCGCTTGAAGAAATATCTGACCGCTGGGAGGACCGTTTTGACAGTGCCTATTCGCGTCGCACATTCAACAACCACAGGGAGGCTGTCGAGGATGTCTTCGGGATAAGGATAGAATGCAACCGCAGCACCAACAGATATTATGTGTCCGGGGCAGAGGATGTGACGGATGAGAATGCCGAAAACGCGTGGCTGATAAATACTTTCACGGTCAATAACATGCTCTCTCTCGGCAAGGAACGTCTCTCGGGAAGAGTGTCCGTGGAGGATATCCCTTCCGGTCACAGTCATCTTGTGGGAGTGATGGAAGCCATGACGGAAAACCGTGAACTTAGAATCACCTATCGGAAATACGCCAGTGATGAAGCAGCTTCGTATACCATTCGCCCATATGCGGTAAAGGAATACGCAAAGCGTTGGTATATAGTGGCTTATTGCGTGGAGAGGGATGCCCTGAGAGTCTATGGGCTTGATAGGGTAAGGGATATGGAACTGACAGGGAAGCCTTTCCCGATGCCTGAGGATTTCGATGTGGACGAGCTTTTTGCCACAAGCTTCGGAATCTATCTCCCTCAAGGACGCGGCATGACCGTCAGATTCCGTACCACAGAGAAGGAGGCGGAATATATCCGCGACCTGCCCCTGCATGCGAGTCAGAAGGTGGACGGCAGGGCTGGAGGCTATGTGACATTCAGCATATTCGTGTGTCCGGACCGCAACCTTGTCATGGAGTTCTGCAAGTATGGAAGCCGGGTGGAAGTGCTTTCCCCTCAGGAGGTGCGTGATGCTGTGGCAGAGGAACTCTCCAGGGCTGCAGGACTATACGGGCCTGGAAATCAGAAGTAAATTATAAAGACAGACATATGAAATTCAAACAGAGGATTGCCGGTTATGCTGTGCTGGCGGCAATCGCAGCAGGAACATTTATCTTTATGAACGAAGAGAAGAAGACATTGGACAGCGACGGATTCGTCGGCAGAAGCACAATCACGGTGGAGGATGGCAGGATGACGCCTGAAGTCCTTCTTGCGCTGGGCCGCCTTTCCGACCCGCAGGTATCTCCGGACGGAAAGCATATACTATATGGTGTGAGCTACACAGATGTGGAAGGCAACCGCAGTGTCCGTAATCTTTATATATGCAATATCGACGGCTCTGACAATCAGTTGCTTACGCAGTCGGGTAAGAGCGTCGGCAATGCGCGTTGGAGCGCGGATGGCAAGAGCATCGCATACACTCTTGGCGGTCAGATCCATACTGCGTCCGTTGTGTTCAGGAGCGGCGTGTGGAAGTTGCGCAAGGACAGGGTAGTGAGCGACATCCCTGCCGGAATCTCCGAGTTCAAGCTCTCTCCGGACCAGACAAAGGTCATGTATGTCAGCTATGTCAAGAGCCATGTGGACAAGCCTGTCGACAGATATCCGGATCTGGGCAAGGCCACAGCCTACACCACCGACGACCTGATGTATCGCCATTGGGACCATACCGTGCTGGAGATTCCCCATACTTTCATCGCTGACTTCAGTTTCGGTAAGGAGACTATGATAACTCCTGAAAACTCTGTGGATATCCTCGCCGGAGAACCTGAACTGTACGAACTTCCTGCCGAGCCTTTCGGGGGCCTCGAACAGCTCTCATGGAGCCCGGACGGAAAGTTCATCGCATATTCATGCCGCAAGAAAGCAGGTAAGAAATACGCCTTCTCAACCGATACGGAAATATACATATATAATATAGAGACTGCAAAGTCGGAAGTAATAGACATGAAGGGAGGCTATGACACCGATCCCGTATGGAGCCCGGACGGAAGCAGAATCGCGTGGGTGAGCATGGAGCGTGATGGATATGAAGCTGACAAACAGAGGCTTATGGTGGCATATGTGGACTGGACCAAGGCGGATATGCCGCATATCTGGGGCATTACCGATGTCACGGAAGATTTCAGATACAATGTGTCGTCCCCTGTGTGGGCGGCCAACTCTAAAGACATATATTTCAGCGCATTGGCTGAAGGCCTCCAGGGAATCTTCCTCGCCGAAGGACCTGAGGTAAACCTTCCGGAAGGCGCTATGGCCAGGCTGGCTCCATGGACAATCGTCCGTCTGACCGAGGAGGACCGATGGAACGATTTCGGCAGTCCTTTCGAAGTCATAAGCAGCGAAGACGGCACCACGACCCTTCTTACCACATGGTGCAGCATGGACTTCCCGACTGAGCTGGTGGCAGTGAAGCTCGGCCCTCAGGGCAATGAATACACGCCTGTGACCACTGAGAACGAACACATCCTCTCGCAGCTCGCCGACCATAAGACCGAGGCGAGGATGGTGAAGACCGTGGACGGCAAGGACATGCTCACCTGGGTGCTCTATCCTCCTCAGTTCGATCCTTCTAAGACATATCCGGCCATCACTATCTGCCTCGGTGGTCCTCAAGGCACATTGAGCCAGGGATGGTCATACAGGTGGAACTATCGTCTGATGGCGGCTCAGGGCTATGTGGTTGTGCTTCCTAACAGGCGTGGAACCACGGCGTTCGGCCAGGAGTGGACAGAGCAGATCTCCGGAGACTATCCGGGTCTGAACATGCAGGATTACCTTGTGGCTGCCAGGACCGTCAAGGCGGAGCCGTATGTGGGAAAGATGGCTGCCTGCGGAGCAAGCTACGGCGGCTATTCCGTATATTATCTCTGCGGCACTCATGGCGATGTGTTCGATGCCTTCATCGCCCATGCGGGAATATTCAATGAGGAGCATATGTATATGACCACAGAAGAGATGTGGTTCCCTAACTTCGACAACGGCGGCCTTCATGAGGCCGTGGTGGATCCGGCTGTCGGCACTCCGGAGGGTCCTGTCGGTCCGGCAGGGGATGGGGTGACATTCGGCGGCATAAAGCAGGGAGGCTCGCCTTGGAGCAATCTTCCGAAGGCTGTACGCCACTATGAGCTGTCTCCGCACAAGCTTGTGACCAGGTGGCATACTCCGCTGATGGTTATACATGGAGGAATGGACTACAGGGTGCCTGTAGACCAGGGCATGGCGGCATATAACGCAGCCCAGATGATGGGAGTGCCGTCCCGCCTGCTGATCTTCCCTGACGAGAACCACTGGATACTCAAGCCACAGAACGCGCTGATGTGGCATCGTGAGTATTTCAGATGGCTTGACCAGTGGTGCAGATAAGGATAGGAATATAGGTTAATTTTCGCGGGCATCCTCGTTCACGAGGATGCCTGCTGCGTAACAGATGCCCATAGTGAAGAAATATCTCCATGCTATGAAGATTGCTGCAAGAAGAAACGCCGTCCCGGCGACAAAGCAGATAATAGCGATGACCTTTTCCATCGTACATCCAGTTAATGATAACACAATATTTGTTTTATGTACAACACTATGTGGAATACTTCCGCTGTGGCAAATATAAAATAATCGGAAATTCTTGTATTTTATTAGTATTCTAATTATTTTATATTACATTTGCATTGTAATTTGTGTTGTTGTGCTGCAAATATAACACCATATTTGTAATATTTAACACTTTTGTAAACACTTTTTGGTAAGAAATTAACACAAATATGTCGGAACGTAAGGAAATAGGTCAAATTATCAAGGAATACTTCACGGAAATTGGAATGTCGCAGATGGATGCTGCGCGTGAATTGGGTGTTCAGCAGGCTGCGGTCAGCAATCAGTTGAACGGTCGTCCGTTCGGAAAGAACTCGGCAGCCAAATGGAACCGCGCTTTCGGATTCAGGGTCAATTGGCTTATTACCGGAGAGGGTGCTATGTTTGACGACGATATACACGATCTTACGCATGTGGATATCGAAGATCATCCGGAACTTAATCATGACAACGATATCCCGGTCATACCGGCAAGACTCTTCCGTGCACCGGAAATCAATATATATGAATATGTGGTTAATTCCACTTCCGTGGATCGTCTTCCTCCCGTACCTCATTTCCAGAAACATGATCTGTTCGCGACATGTCCGGGTGATGCCATGGCCCCGAGGATATGCCGTGGATATCTTATAGCTTTGCGCAGGATGCCTAAGGATGCCACTATCGTCAATGGCGAGGTATATGTGGTGGATACGATGACCAACGGCATGTTTCTCAGAAAGATCGTTGATACGGGCGAGGGTCTGAGGTTCATTGCGGAGAATCAGAAGGAGTTTCCTGATTTTGAACTGCCTTATTCGGAGATTATCAATGTGTTCCGTGTGGTCGGTGTGCTGATAGCCAATATTTAGAAGCTTTTTGGGATATATTGTAAGGGAGATTGCCACGTCGGGGTTGAACCCCTCCTCGCAATGACGTGACGGTCTCCCTTCGGCGTTCCCTGACATTGCAAGGCCCTGGATGCAGCACGTCATTGCGAGGCCCCGAAGGGCCGTGGCAATCTCCTTGCAGATTTGCAATTCAATACTTTTCATTATATTTGTAAGTTAAAATCAAAAGACATATGGCAAAGAAACTTATAGTAGGCATCACCCAGGGAGACGGCAACGGCATCGGTTACGAAGTAATCATCAAGGCTCTTGCTGACGAAAGGATGCTCGACCTCTGTACACCGGTGATATACGGTTCATCCAAGATATTCGGCTTCTACAAGAAGCAGATCCACAATATTGAGCAGATAAATACAAATGTCATCACATCCGCAAAGGATGTGCATCAGAAGAGGGTGAATATAGTCAATTGCTTGCCCGACAATGTGTTCGTGGAGCCCGGACAATCTACTCCTGAGTCTGCAAAGGCAGCCATGACATCTCTTCAGAGGGCTGTGGAAGACATCAAGCAAGGTTATATAGATGTGCTCGTGACAGCACCTTTCAACAAGAGGGCAATGTCGGCGGAAGGCTTCGGCTACACAGGTCATACCGAATATCTCGAGAAAGAGTTCGGAGTGGATGAAGTGGCGATGATAATGGTGAGTGAGCGTCTCAAGGTGGGCGTGGTGACCGGTCATATCTCCCTTAAGGACGTACCGTCGAGCCTTACTCAGGAAAAAATCCTAAGGAAGCTCCGTCTTATGCGTGCATCCCTCCAGAGGGACTTCTGCATAGACGAACCTAGGATCGCGGTGCTCGGTCTGAATCCTCATTGCGGAGACGGCGGCCTGCTCGGAGACGAAGAGGAGCAGATAATCCTGCCGGCTGTGAAGGCGGCCAACGAAGAGGGAATCCTCGCATACGGCCCGTATTCATCAGACGGATTCTTCGGCCTGGGACATTATGCGAAATATGACGCAGTCCTGGCCATGTATCACGACCAGGGACTCATTCCGTTCAAGGCTCTGGCCTTTGATGACGGTGTCAATTACACTGCCGGTCTGCCAATTGTCAGGACTTCTCCCGACCATGGGACTGCATACGAGATGGCCGGAAGGGATCTCGCTGATCCGGGGTCGATGATAGCTTCGATCTATGCGGCTATTGATATTTATAACCGCCGTGCTGAATATGACGACCTCATGGCAGGGCGCATGACCATCAAGATGCCGGATACCGAAATCAAGCCTAAGGGCGGAAGAATCATCGAGTAGCGTCATGGAGCAGTCAAGGCCTCCCATATATCTATATACTGACGGAGCGTCAAGCGGCAACCCCGGTCCCGGAGGATATGGGGTTGTGCTCAAATGTGCCGGTAGAGAGCTGGAACTATCTGGAGGATACAGCCTTACGACCAATAACAGGATGGAGCTTCTTGCTGTGATAAGGGGGCTTGAAGCCATAAGGTGGAAGAATGCCGAAGTGCATGTCTACAGCGACTCTTCCTATGTCGTGAATGCTGTCAATAAGGGGTGGCTGGAGAATTGGCAGAGGAAGGGCTTTGCCAAGGTGAAGAATCCTGATCTCTGGATGCGTCTCCTGCAGCTGCTGAAGCTTCACAGGGTGGCCTTCCACTGGGTGAAGGGCCATGCCGGACATCCCGAGAACGAGCGGTGTGACCGTCTGGCAGTGGCTGCCGGAGCCAACTCCGGACAACTGCTTCCGGATCCCGGCTATCAGCCTGAATCTGCGTCACTTGGACTAGACATGAGCGGTCAATAAGAGGAAATCAAAGCCATTTTCTGACATATTGTCGGAGTATGGCATCTAAATTTGGGTAAATCCCGGAATTTCACTATTTTTGTGGGTTGTTTGTGCCATGCTGCACAAGCAGCCTTTTTCTGATAATAAAAACATTAAAGATATGTCATTTACAGACGTTTTCAAGAAACTTTTCGGTACCAAGGCAGACCGTGATATGAAGGCTATCAAGCCTGTCCTCGACAAGGTCCTGGCCGCATACGGCACCATCGACACATTGTCGGACGACGAGCTCAGGGCAAAGTGCCAGACTCTCAAGGATAAGATACGTGCAGCTATTGCAACAGATGAGGCACGCATAGCTAAAATCAGGGAAGAGCTCGAGAAGGATATCCCTCTCAATCAGAAGGAATCCCTCGCCACAGAGCAGGATAAGCTGGTGAAGAAAGTGGACGAGACCATCGAGAAGGTCCTTGACGAAATCCTTCCTGAGGCATTCGCAATCATGAAATCCACAGCCCGCCGTTTCAAGGAGAATCCTGTGATAAGGGTGAAGGCTACGGACTTCGACCGCGACCTCAGCACCACCAGGGAATTCGTCACCATCGAAGGCGACTACGCCCTGTGGCAGAACCACTGGATGGCAGGCGGAAACGAAGTCACATGGGACATGGTCCACTATGACGTGCAGCTCATCGGAGGTATTGCCCTCCACCAGGGAAAGATCGCCGAGATGGCCACAGGAGAGGGTAAGACCCTCGTGGCGACGCTTCCGGTCTTCCTTAATGCCCTTGCAGGCAAGGGAGTGCACGTGGTGACGGTCAATGACTACCTCTCCAAGCGTGACTCCGAGTGGATGGGTCCTCTCTACATGTTCCACGGACTTTCTGTGGACTGCATCGACAAGCATCAGCCCAACAGCGACGCCCGCAAGAAGGCATATGCATGCAATATCACATTCGGTACCAACAATGAATTCGGTTTCGACTATCTCCGCGACAATATGGCCGTCTCGATGGGCGACCTCGTTCAGCGCAAGCACCATTTCGCGATTGTCGATGAGGTGGACTCCGTGCTTATTGACGACGCACGTACTCCTCTGATCATCTCAGGACCTGTGCCTAAGGGCGAGGACCAGCAGTTCATGGAGTACAAGCCTCTTGTGGAGCGTCTCTACAGCAGCCAGAAGACCCTGGTGAACCAGCTCCTCAATGATGCGAGGAAGCTTATCGCCGAGGGTAACGAGAAAGACGGAGGAGTGCTCCTCTTCAGGGCATACAAGGGATATCCTAAGTACAAGCCTCTCATCAAGTTCCTCAGCGAGCCGGGCATGAAGCAGCTTCTCCAGAAGGTGGAGAACTACTATATCCAGGACAACGAACGCGAAATGCCGTTCATTACGGATGAGCTCTACTTCGTGATCAACGAGAAGCAGCACTCTGTGGATATGACCGACAAGGGACGCGACCTTATCACCGGCAACCTTTCAGACAGCAACTTCTTCGTGCTTCCGGATGTGGGCGCAGCGATTGCTGAGGTGCAGAAGGATCTCGAGCTCACAGGTCCTGAGAAGCAGGTGAAGAAGGATGAGATCCTTGCGGATTTCGCACTCAAGTCGGAGCGCGTGCACACGGTGAACCAACTTCTCAAGGCATACACCATGTTCGACAAGGAAATCGACTACATCATTGCCGACGGCAAGGTTAAGATCGTGGACGAGCAGACAGGCCGTATCATGGAGGGACGCCGCTGGAGCGACGGACTTCATCAGGCCGTGGAAGCGAAGGAGAACGTGAAGGTGGAGGCCGCTACCCAGACATTTGCCACAATTACCCTTCAGAACTACTTCCGTATGTACCACAAGCTGGCCGGCATGACCGGTACGGCTGAGACTGAGGCAGGCGAGTTCTGGTCCATCTACAAGCTCGACGTGGTGGTGATCCCTACCAACAGACCTATCGCCCGTCACGACCAGAACGACCTCATCTACAGGACCAAGAAGGCCAAGTACGAGGCCGTCATCAATAAAATCGTGGAGCTTACCAGCCAGAAGCGTCCGGTGCTGGTGGGTACTACGGACGTGGAGACCTCTGAGCTCCTCAGCCGAATGCTCCGTCTGCGCGGCATCCAGCATCAGGTGCTCAATGCCAAGCAGCACGCACGCGAGGCGGAAGTCGTTAAGCATGCCGGTGAACCTTCGACAGTTACCATCGCAACCAACATGGCCGGTCGTGGTACCGACATCAAGCTTCCTGACGAAGTGAAGGAAGCTGGCGGACTTGCCATCATCGGCACCGAGCGTCATGACAGCCGTCGTGTGGACCGTCAGCTCCGCGGACGTTCTGGACGTCAGGGTGACCCAGGCTCTTCAATCTTCTATATATCGTTGGAGGACAAGCTGATGCGTCTCTTCGGAGGTGAGAAGATCGCCTCTGTTGTGGACCGCATGGGAATGGAGGAAAACGATGTCCTTGAGGCTCCGATGCTCAACAATGCAGTCGAAAGAGCCCAGAAGAAGGTGGAGGAGAACAACTTCGGTATCCGTAAGAGACTCCTCGAGTACGACGACGTGATGAACTCACAGCGTGAGGTGATCTACACCAAGCGCCGCAACGCCCTCTCCGGAGAAAGAGTTGAAATCGACGTGATGAACATGATGCAGGATACTGCGCAGATCATCGTCGAGAGGTCCGAGGGCATGGACTACGAGTCGTTTGCCGAGCTCGTCATGACTTCGCTTTCTGTAGAGCCGGGATTCGACGAGGCTTTCTACAACAGTGCCAAGCCGGATCAGATCGTGGAGCGTCTGCATGACAACATGCTCAAGACATACAGCCGCCGTATGGACACCATGGTCCAGAAGGCATATCCGATCATCAAGGAGGTATATGAGAAGCAGGGAGCCATCTATCAGAACATCGCCATTCCTATCTCCGACGGTCGCAAGATGATGACCCTCTCTGTGAATCTCAAGAAGGCATATGAGACTGAAGGTAAGGAGATTGCGAGGGCTCTCAGCAAGACCATCACTCTTCATATCATCGATGACAAGTGGAAGGAGCACCTCCGCGACATGGACGACCTGAAGCAGTCTGTGCAGAATGCCACATATGAGCAGAAGGACCCTCTCCTCATCTACAAGTTCGAGAGTTTTAACCTCTTCAGCCAGATGCTCGAGAATCTCAACAAGGATGTGCTTTCGTTCCTCATGAGGGCATTCATTCCGCTCAGGGATGCATCTCAGGCCCAGGCTCCGGCTCAGCAGCGCAAGCCTGACATGAGCCAGATGCAGACTTCCAGGACCGATCTTGTGACCAACGGCGGAGAGCCTAAGAGCAGGATGCCTGTGCATGTGGAGAAGCAGGTGGGACGTAACGACCCATGTCCTTGCGGCTCCGGCAAGAAGTTCAAGAACTGTCACGGCAAGCCTCAGGCGTAGCGACGTGGTAATCTTTAAAACTAATGTAAAACAATATAAAATATGGCAAAAGTGGAACCAGTTGTGAATGTAAATTCCATCAGCAGAATTTCTGCAGGTACAGTTATCAAGGGTGAGATCGTTTCCCCTTATGACATCCGTATTGACGGTACTTTTGAAGGCAAGGTCCAAAGCAAGGGCCGCGTAGTTGTAGGCGAGTCTGCCCACATCAAGGGTGACATCATCTGCGAGAACATCGATCTATGGGGAAAGGTTGATGGAGGAGTGTTCGTCAAGGATACTCTTGCTCTCAAGGAAGGCTGCGTCGTGAACGGCAATCTTCACATCAAGAGACTTTCCGTGGAGCTTGGCGCAACATTCAACGGTAATTGTAAGATGATTTCTGACTCCGAGTTTGATAAGGTGGCAGGTGTTCAGCCGAAAGACACTCCTGCAGCCCCTCAGGCTCGTGCAAACTAATGAATGACAACTTTAGCTATGGGGCTGACTGTAAAGTCAAGCCCCTTTTTTGTCAACATTAGTCATCCTCTTCTGGTGGAAGCTTACACCTAAACTCCGTATTTCCAATGATGTCACAACCCGGACGTTATGGATAATTCACTTTTTGTATATGCAACAAAATAGTTGCCAGCAGCGTCAAGCATCAATATAGACATATTATCTTCTGACATTTGATAATCTGTATATGATTCGGTCGTTCCTACTTTCCAAGTTGCATCACGGAGAGTGTATAAACGTCCTGAATCTGTATACCAATAGTAACCTCTGTGGCTGGTTGTGAATTTTCCGTCATCTGACAATCTGCCATCAACCAGTTTGAAATCACACTCTTCAAATAAGATATATTGCATCGGATCACTTGTTAATTGCCACCATCCATATAATGCTTCATCGTGTTCTTTAGTTTTAATGTATTCGTGCATTTCTTGATTTATAGTATCCTTTGAGCATGCCGAACACATCAGTATTGTTAATGCAATATAAAATGAATTCTTCATAGGCTATCAGCTATTGAATTGAAATCACTCAACTACTTGATATTCTTACGATTACGCATATAGACCTGTGACAATTGCCGCAGGTCTATATACATAAG
>CANBDX010000056.1 GCA_947367315.1 uncultured Bacteroidales bacterium
GTCGCATACGTATGTGTATATGGAAGAGTTGGAAACTCCCGCGGACACGCGTACGCAACCTCATTAAATGCGGAGTATCGCAATGGAGGGCTTATCAATGGGGGAATGCGAGCAAGGGATATTGGGCAGTGGCACATAGTGGAATAATGCAAGTCGCAGCGAGCAGTAGAAACCTCGCGCGAGCAGGCTATCCGTCATTGATAGGATACTACGAAAAGTATCATCGGATGTAAGGAACCGCCGTATGCGGACCCGCATGTACGGTGGTGTGAGAGGTCGGTAAACGAAAGTAGGAGATAAACTCCATTACTTTCGTTTACCTCCTACTCGATTTTTTTAAAAAACGCCCTTGGATGTGTGTGCATACGGGGATATGTACTCTATTATTTAAAATATGGATTATTTTCATTAGTCGTTTGTGAGGTAAAAAGTAATTTTGCTTAATGTTTAGTTCGCGGTAAAGAATGCTTATGAAGATATTTAAGCCTATAATATTCGGTGCTTTGGCTTTTTCTGTTGTCTTGTCGTCTTGTATAGATGAGATTACTTCGGGAAAGGATGAAGGTAACGGGCCTGCCCCAGCAGTACCTGAGATAGTCTCGAAAACTTTCTCAGCATCCCTTGAGTCGGGTAGCAAGGATGGTAAGACTTCTTTGCAGGATCAGGAAAATTTTGGCAAGGTATATTGGGAAAGTGGCGATGAGATCACGATGTTTGCCCTTACTGATGGCGGCCTGGTCTCGGCTCAGCGTTTCTATACAGAACAGGAAGGCCCTGTTGCAGACTTTACCAATGATGATGGGATTTATCAGGATTCCCACTATTACGCAGTATATCCCCATACTTCAGATAATAATTATCAATACGTCTATCGTAGCGACAACTATGCTCACAAGCTGTCTTCTGAAGGTGAGCTTTCTATGATTCAAATGTCTTCATCTCCTGCTGTAAAGGATGGTGCCAGCGGATTCTCTGCCCTTGCTGCAGGAAAGGTTTCAGAGGATGGAAGGACACTTCTGATGAAGAATGTAGGTGGATTGATTTCATTTGATATCACTGACCCGGACATAACCAGCGTTACTCTATATAGCAATTCAGGAGAGGATATCTCCGGTGTCGTGACAGCTGTATTTGATAAAAACGGGATACCCGTGGTGACATCGGTAGAAGGGTCAAATATGGTCCGCATAGTACCGGCAAACGGAAGTGTGTTTGAGTCGGGTACTTACTACTTCTGTGTAGCTCCTACTGTCTTTGAATGTGGACTTACGCTCCTGTTTACCAATTCGCAAGCCCAGTATGCAATCTTGTCCAGTCAAGATGTCTTCACTGTGGAAAGAAGCAAGGTAAGCCGTCTTCCTGCAGCTCAGCTTTTGTTCGGCGGAAAGGTCGTGGAGTTTGCCTTTATCCGTGATGACGGTAGTTTCACTCGTCCGTTCGGTAACGACTCATCTCTTCCTTCATCACCTGACGCCCAGAAAGGTCTGGCTGGTACAGTGCATGAGTTTACGTATAAATATTCGGGAGAAGAATATCCGTTCACTATATATGGATCGACATTGATCGGTACCAATTCGGGAACAAAGCGAGGACTGCTTTTCGGTAGCAAGGTGGGCGATTTTATCGAACTTCCGGATGTCAACGGATATGCTTTGGACAAGGTCGTGATGAGGAATTCGGCTATTAACCGTCCGTCAGGTAATCCGGCAATTGTAACTTCAGATGGAGCTCTGGCCAGAGGTGGCGACAATTGGAGAGGACAGAATAAGCTTCAAGGTACTGAGCATATCTGGAATATCAATGGAGATGGCACCCAGACATACCGTCTGATGCTTACAGACCCAAGCGAGTGTAATCTTCAGGTGCTCCGTCTTTTTTATAGTCAGACAGTCCCTTCGGAAACAGTGTCGGTAACAGTCATAAATGCAACTGGTGGATTCGGATGGCCTTTCGTCACTCCTGCCAAAAATGATATGACCACAAGTTACAAGGAGCCGGTTTTGGGTGGCCAGCCGGTTGATTTTACCTTGTCTCAGAAATATGGCGGACATACATTTACCATATATGCTTCATCGGGATTCAGCATCAACTCCGGCAAGCAGAATGGATTCAGGATACATGGAACCGAGTCTGGCGATTATATCCTTTTCCCTGCTTTGGATGGAAAATATCTGACGAAGGTTGAAGTGGTCTCGGGAGAGTCGGGTATCATGAGGTATCCTTCGATTACAAATGAGGATGGTAATGAGCCTGTCTTGGGAGGAGGTGCAATGGGACTTTCATTCGGAGGCCCGGGAGACAGATATGCATGGAGGCTTTCGGAGACCAAGGCTGGGGAAAGATATAAAATGGTATTTAACCAGAGTGGAGTCGCTTGTATCCAGAGACTTATTCTTACTTTCTCAGATTCTCCTCTTGCGGCAACAGATGATGTCTCATTCAGTTACCCGGCAGAAGATGACATTATTCCGGACTTCTCTCGCGTAGGTTATATGTGGGGAGACAAGGAGATACCTTCTTATGATGTCATAGCGACACTAAAGGCTCCTTCTGACGGATCGGATGCGACAAAACTTATACAGGATGCGATTGATGCGGCTTCCGGCCCGGGCGCTATTCTTCTTAAAGCCGGTACTTATAACGTGTCGGGAAACATATTGCTTAATAGGAGTAATGTGGTTCTGAGAGGAGAAGGTGCCAAGACAATCATCAAGGCCACAGGGACGTCTCAGCGCAATCTTATAGAAATGGGCTTGAAAACTTCTCAACAGCTGGTCAATGTGTCTTCATCTGAGATCAACACACCTCGTCTGGCTGTGGGGCAGCTGCGTGTGCCGGTGAAGGAGCCCTGGAAATTCTCTGTCGGGGATAGGGTGGTGATATGGAGACCTGCCACATATAAATGGTTGGATGACTTGAAGATGACCCAGATACCTCAGAATAAGGAGGGTAGAGTAGTACAGTGGGATCCAGCTGACTATAATCTTACTTGGGAGAGGACCGTCACAGCCATCGAGGGAGACTTCGTGTGTCTTGACAATCCTGTCGTGATGGAAACTTCATACGAGTACGGCGGAGGCTGGCTCATTCGATGCAACTGGGACAGAATCTCCGGAAGCGGCGTGGAAAACATGCATCTGGACACTGAGTTCAACGAATCCGAAAAGGATTCCAATGGACGATGGTGTGACGAGGACCATGCCTGGTCTGCCGTCATCATCAGGGCAGCAGAGCATTGCTGGGTGCGCAATGTGACATCGAGCCATTTCGCATTTGCTACTGTACATCATGCAACAGGATCGAAGAATATAACTGTAGAAAACTGCCATGGTTACATGCCGGTATCGGAGATAGCCGGAAGCCGCAGATACGCATTCCAGTTCTCCGGAGCTCAGCTTTGTCTTGTGAAGGACTGCACTTGCGAGCATGACCGTCATGCCTTTGCCACATCTCATGCACATACTACCGGCCCGAATGTGTATCTAAGGTGTACGGCCACGGATATGTTCGGTGACATCGGACCTCATGTCGGGTGGTCATCCGGTGTGCTGTATGACAATGTGAAGACAGATTCTCAGTATATCGCGGTTCAGGACAGACATAATACGTCAGAAGGACACGGATGGGCCGGAGTGAATTTCGTTCTATACAATTGCGTGGCACCGAAGATCATCTGTCAGAACCCATGGGTTACCGGCAAGAACTATGCGATCGGATGCGTCGGAGAGAAGGTCCCTCACAACAGATATAATGTGGATGCATCATTCTCACGCCCGGACGGAGAATGGACATCGCATGGAGCACATGTTACCCCGCAGTCGCTGTATGAGGACTCGCTTGAGAAACGTCACGCCGCAGGAATTTATATAGCAAGATAAACTCAAAAATAACCAATATCATTATGAAACACTTAAACGACAAATCCGCTTTGTATTGTCCGCCTGTGGTGGAAGTGCTGGCGGTGGCCACAGAGGGAGTGCTCTGCGGCTCTGATTCGGATGTCTATTCAATTGAAGGTTATTTGCCTTATGGCGGTAACGAAGGTTTCGGATGGGAGGAGTAGGCTATGAAGAAGACAATTTTTACAAGACTTGCTATGGCTGCCATTGCGGTTGCAGCTATCGGATGCCAGAGAGAGGATGCTCTCGTTGACGGCGGTCAGAACGGCTCTTCTGCCAATCTTGTTCCATTCACTATCAATGCCACTCTTGAAGGCGGAGAGACCAAGACTACTCTTGAGGCAGGCGGCAAGGTGTATTGGGAAAGCGGCGATGCCATCACTGTGCTTGCAGTTGGCCAAGACGCTACTGTAACTTCTTACAAGTTCGCTACAGCTGACGAAGGCGCTGAGGCTACCTTCACAAATGAAAATGGAGTTGCCCTTGCAGAGAATTATTATGCAGTTTATCCGCATACGGATAAAACCAGACTTCCTTATCTGTATGCTAGCAGAAAAGGATGGGAAGTATCTGTTGTGGATTCAAAGTTGAAGGTTTATTTCCCTTCAATGCAAAAATTGTCTCCTGTAGGAGAATCAGCAACACCATTGGAAGCATATAGTGTCGGCGTTGTAGCAGAGGACGGAACAGTTGCTATGAAGAATCTCGGTGGTCTGATTGAATTCAATATTCCCGAGACCGGCGTTGAGCATGTGATTCTCTATGGTAATGCAGGAGAAGATATTGTCGGCAATGCCTACGTAACTTTCGGTGAAGACGGTCTTCCAGTGATTTCTTCTTTGGAAGGTTCAAATATGGTACGTGTAGTCCCTGAAGCCGGAGGTACTTTTGCAGTTGGCAAGTATTACATCAATGTCCTTCCTGTAACTTTCTCAGCAGGACTTACTGTACTATTTACTAAGACTGACGGTACATGGGCGCAGGTTCGCAGCGGAGCTCAGTTTGTTGTGGAAAGGAGCAAGATCAGTCCTCTCCCTGAAATATCAGGTTTGTCTTTTGGAGGAAAAGTTATCAATCTGAATGCAGTAAACGAAAACGGAGTTGCTGCACATCCATTTAACGAAGATTTGCCCGCAAGTAATGCATCAGATGTTAGAGGCGTGGAATGCTCATATACTACTATGGGAGAACCTAGCTATACGTTTAAGTTCTGTGGCGCCCTCAGACATTATCGTTCCACTGAATTAGGATGGCAATATGGCAAAGGCGTAGACGATTATCTGGAGGTACCTGCACTCGAAGGTTATGCTTTGAATAAAGTTGTCGTTAGAAGTAGCGCTGAGGGAGCAGGATGCGGATGTCCGGTGATTCAGAATGTTGACAAGACAATTGTGGATGGCTGTGCTGTCTGGGATGATGATGCCAAGCCGTTTGGTATTGACCATGTGTGGAGTTTTGCAGGTGAGCACAATACAGCATACCGTATAGCAAGAACGACAAAGGTTAATGAATATACAGGATTCCATCAGGTACGTTTGTATTACGCGGATGCAACAGAAGGAGAGTCTTCATTCAAACCATTGATTACATCAGTGACTACAGCAGAACCTGAAACAGATCCTACTAATGGAAAAGCAACTCTGCACGGTTCATTTACAGCTGTAGATTGTAATTCGTCAGCTGTAACATGTGGATTTGACTATAAACTTGTTTCTGAACAGGAGTGGACCACAGTTGCATGTCTTCAGGCGACATCTGAGTTCTCATATGAGTTTACATCGACTTCATCAGAGGACTATGTTTACCGTGCATGGACTAAGGTCAATGCTACCGGCAAGATTGTATATGGTTCTGAGCTTCAGTTCAATCCATGCAAACTTGTCCTTCATCTTGTATTTGATGAAAACTACTTTGAAACAGGATATAACTTCCTTACCAAGGAATGGGGCTGGGGTACCAACAGTAATACCGAAAATGAGAATCTTAACGATGTGACATACAATTACAATTACAACGGTACAAACTATCCGTTTACATTCTGGTCTTATAGGCCTACCGCAACACAGGGAGGCTATGCTCTATATGTAACCTCAGGTCAAAACGGCAACGATCCGAAAGTCTACGGATTATCCCTGTCTTATACAAAAGCTACGGAGGGTTTTGATCCGGTTGCATGGATGAAGCTTCCTGGACCTGCCGGTACAAAGCTCGTTCATATTGAAACAACTCTGAATGCTGCGTTCGCTGGTACGATATCTACTGCAGTAGGTGAAGACGGAAGACCCGTAGGAGACCCGGTCGCTTCTTTCGACAAGAAATATAAAAACATAAAGTTGGCTTTGGAAGGTACAACACCTGGAACACGCTATTATTTCTGCACTGACGATGACAATCGTCCTACACTTCGTAACCTAACTCTAACATACCTGTATGCACCAGCAGAATAACTCCAGATACTGACAGAATAGCTTATGATAAAAAAGACACTAATTATTTTGGCCCTTATGCTGATGGCATTGACGGGGCTTGCAGAAAATGTTTCATCGCAGAAAACGGACATCTCTTTAATGGAGGTCGCCGATGCGGTCATCCATAGGGGTGAGAAGTTTGTTGTGATGGAAGACTATAAGGGGCTGCTGTATATCCAGAGCATGGCGGAACTGGCTGTGGCGAGCGGATCTGAGCAGTTGAAGAATGATGTTGTTGCGCTTCTGAAGGAGTTTGAGGAAGGCAAGAGGGTAGGATTCGGCAGTTTCAGCTGTTACGAGACTGGAGGAAATGCAGTTCCTTATCTTGCGCTGAACGGTGTGGAGACTTTGCGTGCGCTGTCTGTCAGCACCGCTGAGAAGATGTGGAAGGAGCAGCCGAAGAACCGCGACGGTCACATGGTGCCGGATACCTGGTATATGCAGAATAATCCTATATTCATCGATTGTGCACTTGCGGTTACCACGTATCTGCTTTACACAGGTCTGCTGGTAAATAATCAGGAGTATATCGATTACGCTGTCTGGATGACTACCAGCATGTGGGATATCCTTTATGATGCTGACTCGGGTCTGATACATCAGGCCCGAGGATGCAAGGGACATCCGGAAGGTTTTATTACCGAGGATTGCTGGAGCCGTGGAAACGGATGGCTTTCGTTGGCATTGGGTACTCTGCTGAAAAATCTGCCTGCCAAGCATCCTCAGCGCAAGCGCGTGGAGAAGATTGCAAAGCAGTATTTCACTGCTGTGATCAAGTATCAGGACGAAGAGGGACTGTGGCATCAGGAAATGACCTGGAAGGATTCCTATGTGGAGATTTCCGGTTCCGGCCTCCTGCTTTATGGTATGGGAGAAGCCCTCAGAAGCGGTGTCCTGCCACGCAAGCATATGAAGTCATTCCGTGAAGGAATCAAAGGTTTGTTGAGATATGTGGATATGAACGGTAATGTGGCAAATACATGCTCCGGCTGTCTGGCATACCTCAATGGAACCAAGGCTGATTATGATTCACATGCATACTATACCAATGAGCCTCATGCGTTCGGACCGGTGATTCTGGCTATTGCAAAAGCCGTTGAGCTGGGAATGGAGTCGGTCGAAGTGGACTTTACACCGGGATATGCATTTGAAGGAAGACTTCCTGTGTGCCATGTAAGATTCATTTCCGAGAGGAAGGAGGATATTGCATGGGAGAATGACAAGGTTGCATTCCGAATGTATTCACGTGAGGTTAAGGGTACTGCCGGCAGCGGTGTGGATTTCTGGACCAAGTCTGTCGATGAGCCTGTGGTGGAGACATGGTATGCTCTGAATGCAGCAGGACAGGACTATCATACCGACAGAGGCAAGGGATATGATTTCTACTCGGTAGGCAGAAACAGAGGCGTCGGCGGAACCGGCATCTGGACAGGGGATTCGCTTGCTGTTTCTCAACCATATGCAAATTACAGAATTTATAGTGACGGACCGGAACTTCTTGATTTTGAGGTGACTTATCAGCCTTATAAGGCAGGCGATGTCACAATTTATGAGAAGAAGCGTATCAAGATGGTCTTGAATACCAATTTCTATCAGGTGACTTCTACGATAGAGACTTCTGACGGATCTGATGCACAGCTGGCTGTCGGAGTGGTTGATTTCGGAAAGGGGCGCGTGGTAGAGAATGCTGAGTCCGGTCTTCTGTCGGTAATGGAGCAGATCAGTGAGAAGGACGGCGAGATCGTTAGCGCCGTTATCGCTAAGCCAGACTCTGTCAAGGAATTTGCATCCTTCGGCAAAGACAGACTGGTTGTCATGCCTGTAAAGAGCGGGGAGCCTGTTACCTATTATGTGGGTGCGGCATGGAGCAAGGACCCTCGTTTCGAACCGCTTGACTGGAAGTGGGGACAGTATATGATCGGGGTCTCGTACGAGTCATTAACGAATCTTTATCAATAAAAATTATTGTTGTTATGAATATAATGATGATGTTGCTGCAGTCGGCTGCTGCACTTATAATGTCGCTTAATCAGCCGAATGGAGATGTGGTGCCGGATTTCAGCCGTGTAGGCTACCAGTGGGGAGACAAGGAGATTCCTAACTATAAAGTAAAGACCGTTCTTGAAGCACCGTCTGATGGAGCGGATGCCACTGCCATGATACAGGCAGCCATTGATGCCCATGAAGGTGAGGGTGCGATCCTGCTTAAGAAAGGACGCTATAATGTTTCAGGAACAATATATCTCAATAAAAGCGGACTTGTGCTCAGAGGCGAAGGAAATGAGACCGTGATTTATGGAACAGGAAAGGAGCAGAGGACATTGCTTGAGTTTGGCCTGAAGAATAAAAGGGTCATCGATTATAAGCATAGGACCAGGGTGACAGGAGACTATACTCCTGTGGGTCAGATGTATGTGACCGTGGCTAAGCCTGCTTTGTTCAAGAAGGGAGATAGGGTTGCCATTTCGTATTTCATGAACGATCAATGGATCCACGATATCAAGATGGACCAGATCCCTATGAGCGAAAGCGGAAATACTGTTCAGTGGCAGGCAAAGGATTTCAGGTTCCATTGGGAAAGAATCATCACCGATATCGAGGGTAACAAGATTTATCTTGATAATCCGATCGTGATGGGACTTGACAGGAAGTATGGTGATATCTATTTCGCAGTGTGCTCATGGGAGAGGATCAGTGAAAGCGGTGTGGAGAACATAATGTTTGATACTGAATACGACCCGTCTGTAGTGACTCCTCGTACAGCTTCTCATCGTCGCGGCGAGCTCCATCAGAGTGATGAGGCTCATGCATGGACTGCGATAAAGGCGTTTTCCATCGAGCATTGCTGGATAAGGAATGTTTCAAGCAAGCACATGGGCTTCGGTCTGGCCCATCTTACCGGCGGAACCAAGAATGTGACTGTTGAGAACTGTCATTGCTATGAGCCTATATCTATTATCAGAGGTAACAGGCGTTATGCGTTCCATATGGCAGGAAGCCAGCTGTGCCTGTTCCGTGACTGCACATGCGAGTATGACAGACACGGCTTTGCTACCGGTGCAAGAACTAATGGACCTTCGGTCTTCCTGAATTGTACCCTCACAAATGCAGAGCAGGAGGTCGGACCTCACTTGAAATGGGCTAATGGCGTACTGTATGATAACCTTGTGACCGATGGCCATCTGGCTGTGCAGGACGGAACAAACGGAGGTAACGGACATGGCTGGAGAGGTGCTAACTTCTATCTGTGGAACTGCGAGGCTAAAGGTATAGTCTGTCAGAGTCCATGGGTCTCTGCAAAGAGTTATGCAATCGGATGCGTGGGAGAACAGATGCTCGGAATGGACTATAAGGAGAATCTGGATCGTCCTCAGGGCGTATGGATCAGTGCTGGCAAGCATGTCAAGCCGAAGTCTTTGTATGAGTACCAGCTTGCAGAACGCAAAAAGAAAAAAATCAGAGTAGCTGAATGAGACGCTTTCTAAGTATATTTTTAGTAATCATTATGCATTGCCCTATGCTTTTTGCATGGGGGAAACTTGGACATGCAACTGTTGCTAAGGTGGCTCAGGACCATTTGTCTGCCGAGGCAGAAAAAGCTTTGGCCGGATATCTGGACGGCCTTACCTTGGCAGCTCTCGCCTCAGATGCAGACACCTACCGCGGAGAATGGACCAGGGATATGGGATTCGTTCCATCCAATATCGATGAGGCCAGGCCACCTTGGCTTAAGTCGTTCGATTTTTCCACCCCGCTTAACATCGCTCCCTATAGCCACATGATTACTGTGGATAAGGAATTCAGGTGCTATCGTACAGACAATCTTGATGGCGAGTATATAAATAATATAGCCTATTATGTGGATATTCTCGCAAAGGAGCTGAAGGCTCGTGCGGGTGAAATGGATCCTTATGAAAGATACAAGGCTATAGCGCTCATTGTTCATTTTATCGGAGACATGCATTGTCCGGTACATATCGTATATAGGCCGGAAAATGTATTGAAGGGTAAATATAAGTTGTGGTGGAACGGTGAGGAGAAAAGCCTTCACGGCGTGTGGGATAATGACATGTTCCGTAACCTCGGATGCTGGAGCTACTCGGATATGGCCCTTCTTGTGGACACAGCTTCGGAAAAGGAGATACAGACTCTTGTGGAAGGTGATGTTTATGATTATGCATCAGACAGTGCCGGATGCTGCTGGCCGGCGATAAGCGCCTGCCATGCAGGGATTACGCTTCCTGCAACTTATGCAACCGATATGCGACCTCTGCTGTTTTCGCAGTTGAGAAATGCTGGATATCGCCTTGCGGAAATTTTAAACGATATATTTGTGTATAACGAATGAACTAATTAAATTTATCATCATGAAAAGAATCGTAGTTATTGTACTTGCGCTTACATGTGCGCTGAATCTTGCGGCTCAGAGTATTAACGCTTCTCCGGAATATATCAAGGCCCTGACAGCAAGATGGCAGGGAGAGAGATTTGAAGACGGTCGTCCTAAGATTCCGGATTCAATTCTTGAGAGACTGAAGAACGTTACAATCGAGGAATGCTGGGCAGAACTTATGAAGCTCGGTTATCAGAATCAGTTTGAGGGTGACTGGACTCTCCTGAATGATGACCCTGACGCTGTGACTACCGGTCGTGCCGTGACAGCTCAGTTCATGCCTATGCGTCCGGATCTTGAAGAGGCTATCATCGAGCAGGGCAAGAAGGAAGGACGTGACTGGAAGCAGAAACGTACTGTTGCATGGGTTATCAACACTCTTGTAAAGGGTGATGTCTATGTGACTGACACTTATAATAAGGAATGGCTCGGTACTGCAATCGGATCGAACCTCGGTAGCGGAGTATATCATGCTACTGGCAACGGAATGATTACATACGGACATATCAGGGATATCGAGCGTCTTAGGAATGTCGAGGGATTCAATGTATGGTGCAAGGGATTTGACCCGTCGTATATGCGTCAGACCATCCTCGTGAACTACAATGTCCCTATCCGTATCGGTAAGGCTATTGTGCTTCCTGGTGATGCTGTCCTCGCAAAGTCTGGTGGCGTTCTGTTCATTCCTTCTCATCTGGTGGAGGATATCGTGCTTACATCAGAGTTTACCAAACTTTCTGACGAATTCGCAGAGGATCTGATCAGGAGAAACATCTTTACTGCAGGCGAGCTTGACAGTGTCTGGGATGAGAATAAGAACAAGATGTTCCTTGAGTGGATTGAGAATTATCCTGGACAGCTTCCTATGCCGAAGGAAGACCTTGACAGATATTTGAAGGCACGTAACTTCTAAAAGAGATTATGAATAAGAAGATCGCATTTCTTTTAATCGCATTCTTTTCAGCATTTATGTCGCAGGCAAAGGTCACTTTGCCTGCGCTGATTGCTGATAATATGGTTATTCAGCGTGATTCTGAGGTGATGCTATGGGGAAAATCTCGACCTCAGGCTGAAGTCCGAATCACCCCTTCGTGGAATTCCGAAACAGTTATTGCTATAGCAGATAAGTCCGGTAATTGGAAGGCTTATGTAAAGACTCCTGGAGCAGGAGGACCCTATCGCATTGTGTTTGATGATGGAGAGAAGACCTTCGTGGAGAATGTGATGTCCGGAGAAGTGTGGTTGTGTGCCGGCCAGTCCAATATGGTCATGCCGATGCATGGCTTTAAGTGTCAGCCGGTTGAGGGCGCGATGGAATATATTGTTTCAGCAAAGCCGTCGCGACCTATAAGGATATGTAATATCAAGCGTGCTACAAGGTTTACCGAGCAGAAGACCTGCAAGGCCGAATGGTTCGAGCATACGCCAGATGCGGTTTCTAACGCGAGTGCGACTGCATATTTCTTTGCTATAAGGCTTCAGGAGATTCTCGACGTGCCGGTAGGAGTGATTGTGACTGCATGGGGCGGTTCGAAGATAGAGGCATGGATGTCGAGGGATGTGTTAGAACAATTTTCTACGGAGATGGATTTGTCGTTTATTGACCGGCAGGAAAAGCAGGAGAATCCTCATCAGGCTCCAACATTGCTTTATAATGCAATGCTTGCTCCGTTGAAGAATTTTAACATCCGTGGAGTCATATGGTATCAGGGCTGTAGCAATAGAGGCTTTGCTGACCTGTATGCCAGACTTCAGCCGGAATTTGTGAAGATGCTCAGAGGCATGTGGGGCAACAATGAACTGCCGTTCTATTATACTCAGATAGCTCCTTTCAAATGCAGTGCCCCAAACGGTTACGAGGCGGCTCTCATAAGGGAGGCTCAGCTGAAGAATCTGGCTGAGATACCTCATTCCGGCATGGCGGTTACTATGGACTGCGGTGATGAGTTCTGTATCCACCCATCTAAAAAGAAACCAGTCGGCGACCGTCTCGCATTCCTTGCGCTACAGAATACTTATGGTCTGACAGGTTTTGATGCTGCAGCTCCTGTATATGAATCTCATGAGATAAAGGGCAGCAATGTCTATGTTACTTTTACCGGTACCAATCTGGGTGTGGGGCCGAAAGGACATCTTCTGGAAGGCTTTGAACTGGCTGGAGAGGACCGGAAGTTTTATAAGGCGGAAGCGTATGTGTCAAAGGAAAGAACCGTGGAGGTGAAGTGCGACAGTGTTAAGAATCCTGTTGCAGTGAGATATGCATTCCATAATGTGGCTCAGGTTTCTGTCTACAACACCTATGGTATTCCTGCATCTCCTTTCCGCACCGACAACTGGAACGAATAGTTCGAAAACGTGATATCCTGATAAAGAATAATTTAGATATAAAATGAGAAGAATATTTCTGGCAATACTGCTGCTTGCAGCCACATCCTGCCTGTATGCCCAGCAGGTGTCTACCTTTGAGATGCGTTATCTCACGAATGACACCAAGGCAGATGGTGTTACCGACTTTCATGGCGAGAATGAATGGCTCAATACGGACCAGCGCGTAAAGGTGCTTGGACGATATGCAGACTTTGCGTCGAAGTTCTGGGGTGATCCGGAGCTTGATACTCCGCTTTTTACTGATGCCCAGGTGACAGAGAGGGTTGCAGGAATCAAACCTCTGCCTTTGACTTCCGTGCGTCGCACTGTCAGACTTGCTGATTGGAAGGCTGTCGGTTATAAGCAAGGTCTAGAGATGCTTGCCGCTGAGTCAAATAAGTCATGGACCGCAGGCGGAGCAGTCGTTTCCGATGGATGTCTTCTCATTCAAGATGCCCAGGTGTCTCCTGTAATAGATACAATCTGCTGGAGGTTCAGCATGAAGATGGAGCTGAAGAAGAAAGCTCCCGGACTGGTCGTAAAACTGCTTGATGAAAATGGCTCGTCGCTTGATATTAAGGACTTCGCATCGGTTTCGGGCAATGTCGAGATTTATGGCGACCTGCCTAACAGACGAGTTTTTGTGTCTTTGGACGGAAAGACACTCAAGGAGATATCTTTGCCGGCATCTTTCGGAAAGATTATTTCTGGCTTTACCCTGGAAAGCAAAGGCTCGGCAGCGGAGATTGATGACTTCTCGCTTTATAGCTTTGTCCGTACTCCTCAGACCCCTCGCATGCCTTTTGTGACAGTTCTTCATTATGATGAGGATTTCAATGATGTCCCTTCTATGGCCGGCTGGCAGACAGCTTCCTATGATGATTCAGGATGGGAACTCGTGACTTTGCCATCTCCGCTTGGCGGATTGAAGTCTGAAGGAGAAAGCTATTATCTCAGGACCAAGGTGCAGGTGGGTGATTTTAAATATGCATCTCTTGAAATCGAGACTCTTGACCCTGCCGGAGAGGTGTGGGTAAACGGAGAAGTCGCTGCTGTCCTCAAGGGAAGGATTCCGCGCAGCATTGATGTGACTGAATATCTTATCCCTGGTCAGGAAAATATTATAGCTGTGCGTGTCAAGCCTTATAAGGTCGAGAATACGATGCTCCACGCTCCTTCCGACCTAAATGTGGGCTGGTTCCTCGGTCGTACCGAACTGGTGATGACAGACACCCGAAGCCACATTGTGGATAATCGTGTGCATACTTCTTCGCTTTCTGATGATAAGGCTGTCCAGCATCATAAGATAACCGTCAAGAATGAGACAGGATTCTCAAAGAAGGGTAGTCTCTCAATCAGCTATTATCCTTGGTTCCCTTCAGAAGGGGAATGCGTAGCAACTTTCTCTAAGGAAATCGAACTCCGTCCGAGAATCGATAATGTGTTCGATATCGACATGGACCTTGAATCTCCTGATGTCTGGGCGACAGGCTCTCCGAAACTCTATAAGGTAGAGGTGGTGCTTGCAGATGAGGAAGGCAAGCCTATTGACGATTTCGTGACTACTACAGGTGTTAGGGTGATAGAGCAGAAGGATGGTGTGCTATATATCAACCATAAGCCTGACATGCTCAATGGCGCGCAGAATTTCGGATATAGACTTCCGATAGAAGACGTCTCGGTCACAATCCGATGCGCCACAGATGATATGGTCATGCGCGACCTCATGATGGCAGAGAAACTTGGCGGTAATCTGCTTCGTGTCCATGTGCATGCCGAGAAGGATATCGTGGACGGAATCAACGATCCCCGTTATGCAGAGTATGCTGACCAGATGGGTATCTATCTGATATGGCAGTCGGCAGGCTGGCTCCGCGAGGGCGAGGCGTGGAATGTGGATATAGAGAACTGGCCGGCATATATGCGTCAGGTCTATAATCATCCGTCAATCGTCCTCTGGGAGGCGAGCAACCATCCAAACTGTTTCAAGAACCATGACGTAAACGATACGGAGGATTATTTCAATGCCATAATCACTGCAATGGTGCAGGCAGATACCAGCCGCCTTGTCTCTCCTACATCTTTCTGGCCTCATTCACATTACGCCAATTATGACGGTACGCTTACGTATCAGGGTGACACCATTGCGCCTAACCCTGTGCTTATGCACAAGATGATGACCCGCGGAAGCCAGGATGCATACACGGGCTATGGCGAGAAGTGGACAACATTGAGGAAGTTCCCATATCCATGGGCTCAGTCGTGCCTGGAAGCGAAGGATTTGTGCTACTTCAATTTCGAGCATGAGGAATCTGCTGCCCA
>CANBDX010000057.1 GCA_947367315.1 uncultured Bacteroidales bacterium
GGCTACAAATCGCCATTACAGCGGTCTGTAGCCTCGAAATATATCAAATTGCACTAAATGCAAGTGTCAAAGACAGGGATATACCGCATATATCCGGGTCGTTCCGGCTGTCACGTTTCCGGTGAAATCTGCCGAGGAACCGTTTACATTGCCGATATGGAATTCGTTCTTTACGTTATTATTGTCGAATACTGCGATGACATCGTCTTCGCTCCAGTGTATTTCTGTTCCCTGAAGCGATGTCTTTGTCGCTGCTCCAGTGGATATTGTCATAGGCTCAAGGTCGTGGGCCTGATTTCCGGATACGACCTGATTCTCCTTCTGGCACGATATTGCCGCTGCTGCGATTAACGCAGCAATGATGATTCTTGTTGTCTTCATGTCTGTATCCCGTATTAAAAGATCCCTGTGTCGTCTCCAATGACACCATCGTGTTCAATATTTCCAAGGCCACCGCTCTGGCAGAGCACGCCCTCGTTAAAAACCTCCACACAGATGCATAGTGGAGTCTCATAGACCTTGTGGCCTATTGTAAATTCGTCTCTTCTTTTCATATTAATGGTTAAAAATCTTTAAAAAGCCGACAAAATTATGCCATTAATCTTAATGTACCAAATTTATTTCTTAACTTTGTGGTTTATTGTTCTTAACCGAAATGAGACGAATATGGATTAAAGGCATCCATACGATTCTTATACCGCTGCTGATTTCGTCGTGCTCATATGAACTGCACGAGAAGCATGATATTCCAGAAGGGCCGATAGAAGTCGGCTTTTTTGCCGGTGGTGCGCAGACTCGTACAGAGATGTTACAAAACGGATTGTCCGCTCAGTGGACTCCAGATGATAAACTTGCTGTTTGGGCACTCGGCAGCAACGGGCTTTATGCATTGTCAAATCAGGAATTCAATGCCTATGGAATTGACGGGAAGCATGGTTTCTTTACAACTATGCTTGATACTGCCATGCCGGAAGATACCTATTTATATTATTGCTGCTATCCTGTACCTGAGTCTGTAGATGGGACCAATGTGACTTTCAATCTGCCTGCATTGCAGGATGGAAAGGTATCCGGTGGGGCTGATATCATGATCGCACATCCTGTCAGTTATGGTCCTCTAATGCCATTGACTGATGTCGAGGATCATTCGGGAATGACCATGTCTATGAAAAGGATGATGCATCAGTTCAGATTCTATGTGCCTGAAGATGATGTGCAGTTGCAGGGAGAAGAGATTGAACGTATTATCCTGACTTTCCCTACCCAGGTTGTCGGGCGTGTAAGTGCGGATATATCACTCCATGATATTGAGACTGTCCTGTTGTCGGGATATAGAGAAGTCACCCTGAATCTCGCAGAACCTCTGGCAAAGGAAAAGCAGAATTTCGCATGTGTCGCGTTTGTTCCGACGCAGTTTCAAGCCGGAGATATGCTTCATTTAAAGGCCTATACCAAAGATAAGATTGTTCAGATTGACCCTATAGATCTTAAGTCCAGGTATTTTGAGGCCGGCCATTCGACTGCGGTCAGACTCATGCCCCGTGCAGTAATGGATTACCCATATGTCTTGAATTTTACTGTTTCCGGTAATAATCTAGGCGAGAATCCTCATAGTATAATTTTGAAGGCACCTGCCGGATGTGTATGGCCGGCAAGCGGCACGAATATTTATACATATTCTCCAGGTCATGAAATACGCGTAGGGGAGACCCTTTCCTTTCGGTTTGAAGACAAGGAGCAGTATATGGCTTTTAGCGGAGCTGAGGTAAATGTTACTTTTGATAGCGAACATGCAGTGACATATGCTAAAACCAAGGTGAATACCATCACTATAGAGGGAGATACAGACAAGGAGACATTCTCGGCAGCTCTTCCTTATCTTTTCTATGAAGATTTCAGTAATCTGGTTGTTTATGACGGAGATTATAAAGCAGGAGTCAATACTTCGGTTGAAGGAGCCTCTTTGCCTGCAAAGGATCTGTCGTCTTATGGCCTTCCAGTGGGGTGGTCAGGTGCAAGAACCGGATGTGATAAAGCTGGAACTGCAATTTTGGTGGGATCTCGAGTAGATTATGTTATTGCCGGCGCAACTCGCTCGTATGGCCGACTAGAGTCCCCTGCATTGAGCGCTCTTAAGAAGGAAGCTGATATCAAGGTTACATTCGATTATGGAGGAAGCAGAAGCGGTAGCAACAGTTTTTATGCTGTAGGAGTCTGTGGCTATGTCTATGGCGAAGGACTTCTTAACGGGTATGCAACCCAATTTTTAAATGATCCTTCATGGACGGATATTTCCGGAATTAATAGTATTCCGGATATCCCCAAAAATGGTAATGCGACTACCCTTAAGACTATGTCATATGTGGTGTCAGGTTGTGACGGATATTGCAGATTGTCATGGCATGTGGGTGGAATGGGCACTGCATTCATTGCCAATGGTCTTCAGTGGATGTATGTGGATAATGTCAAGGTTCAGATATTAAATAACTAACTTATAGCATAAGATTCAAAAACCAATTGAAATGAGAAATTTGAAGACAATTTTCAGTACTCTGATGCTTCTTGCATTTTTTTCATGCGGGAACCTCCAGCATGATGGTGAAGTTGCCGGACGTGTGGCTTTCAGACTGAACAGCGATATTGAAATCGCAGATCAGACCAAGAGCAGCGTTTCGGCCTACACTTCATTGCCGTCAGCGGATGATTTCAAGATCTCCATTGCTTCCGCTAAAACTGACTTTGCTTGGAGCGGATTGATCTCAGAGTGGGATCCTGCCACTCTTGTTCCTGGTGGAACCTACACAGTAACAGCTGTTTATGGCTCTCTTGAAGATGAGGGCTTTGATAAACCATTCTTTACAGGGACTACCGAGTTTACTATTGTTCCGGAAGAGACAATAGATGTAGTTGTCAATGTGGCTCTTGGAAATACGATAGTTCTGGTGAGATGTTCAGACAACTTCCGTAATTACTACAGTGATTATACATTCACCGTTGTCCGCGACGCAGACCATATCGCTACATTTGTCAAGGATGAGACTCGTGGTGCATTTGTGGACGGTTATAAGCTGACAATTGAAGGAACTATTACCGGTCCGTCAAAGACACAGACATTCAGGAAAGATTATACATCACTTCGCGAAGCTACTGCATATACATTCAATTTCGATGCATCGAACGTCGGTGGAAATACCATCACGATTTCATTTGATGATACGGTTGATACAGTCGAGCTGGGCGATATCGATCTTAACGAATAACAGGAGGACATACAATGAAGAAGATACTTTTATACACACTTTCTGCTGCCGTGATGCTCCTTGCTTCATGCCAGAAGTCATATGTAAACAATGATAAAGCAAATGGTTTCCTCTCATTTGGAGAACTATCCATCGGAGTCGATGAATCAGTAGTTACCAAGGCCGATCCTGCCGGCGATAATTATTCTATCGTAGTTTATGATGCAGACGGCAATCAGGCCGTCAATATGACATATGCGCAGGTGAAGGCTGGCAGCGACATGATTTCCCTTCCGGCGGGATCATATACTCTCGTTGCGCAGTCTTTGTCCGGAGACGTTCCATATGCGTCGTGGGAGAATCCTATATATGGCACTTCTGAAGAATTTTCAATTCAGGCAGGTGAAATTACATCAATAGGTGAACTAGTCTGTACCCTTCTGCAGTGTAAGGTGACAGTGTCATACAACGACGAATTCCTGGATGCAGTTACAGGACCAGGTGTCACTAAAGTAGAGCTCTCTGCAGGACACCCGCTTGAGTATAAGCTAAATGCTGATAAGAAGTATGACCAGAGCGCCGGGTATTTTGCGGTTAACGGGCATACGATGACCGTTTCATTCAGCGGCAACATAGAAGGAAAGTCTGCAAAGATGACCAAGGTGTTTCAGGGCATTGCTGCAAAGCAGTGGCGTCAGGTAAGATTTGTTCAGAAGAAGAACGAACAGGGACAGGCTACATTTGATATTCTTATCCAGGACCTGGTTGATGATAAGGAGCTCAATAATGATATTACTCCCGATGAAGTTATAATCGGGGAAGATCCGGACAAGCCGAAGGGTGACGGCGGCATAACTCTGGACTTCGATTACGAGTCTGGCTGCGATCAGGAACTTACTGATCTTGGCAACATGCTGATTGTTCCTGTCCAGACAAGAGTGATGTCTATCAAGCTTAAGGCTACAGTACCTGGAAAAGTCAAGAAGTTCACTGTAGATATAGCTTCTGACAATGCAAACTTCCTTTCTGCAGTTGACCTTGCTGATGCAAGACATATCGACCTGATCAGCCCTTCGGAGCAGAATGCAGTCATCTTCGATGTGGTTCCTTTCCCACACGGCGAAGACCTTGTCGGCCAGACTGAGATTCTCTTCGATCTGAGTAATGCCCAGGAGGCAATCCTGATGTTCCAGGGAAGACATACATTCACCATGACCATTACTGATGCAGAGGGCTGCAGCAATACTATTCCTGTAACAATGATAGTTGAGTAGGGAGGAGAGTGACATGAAGAAGATAGTATTTATATGTGCAGCAATGTTTGCACTTGTCGTTGCATCATGTTCAAAGACTGATGTCATGGAGCAGGAAAAAGGCATTGGAATGCTTTCTGTAGATATGAATCTGCCCCTCCAGACCCGTTCGACAGGAGAGGATGACCTTAAAGCTACGGCTCAGGTAAATATCTACAAAGAAGACTTCAGTGGCCTTGTGCGCTCGTATACATATGGTCAGATCCCATCTCCGCTTTATCTTGCTGCAGACAAGTATCGTGTTGATGTCATAGCAGGTGAAGCAGTTTCCGCAACGCCTGCACCTGCTTCATGGGAAAACAGAAGCTACAAGGGCTCAAAGGTCTTTGATATCGTTGCCGGTCAGCTGACCACAGTCGAGGTTGTGGCAGGTGTCAACAATGCGGTGACAAATATTACGTTCGACCAGACTATCATTGATAATTTTGAGGCAGGTTATACCTTTACGATCGGATTGGATCCACAGAATCCGGCATCGCAGCTTGTCTATGATGCATCTAAGTCAGGAGCAGAGGGATATTTCATTGTAGAGGGGCTTGATGAACCTTCACTTATGTGGTCATTTGCCGGTGAACTCCTCAAGGACGGCTCTGCTTTTTCAAGGAACGGTGTTATAAATGATATCGAGCCGGGAAAGATGTATAAGTTGAATCTTCAATATATTGTCAAGGATGGTGATATCAACTTTACTCTTACCGTTGACCGCTCCTTTGATGTTATTGATGATACAATCATCTTTGAACCTATATCCACAGGCCTTTCAGCCTCATCTCCATATGAAATATGGGCAGGTCATGCGACAGTACATGCAGATGTGGATCCGGAGGAATTTGCAGGCGCTCAAGTTCAATTTGCGTATGCTTCCGCCCGCTCTGACTGGAATATAGTCGCTGGAGAGGATGTAGGTGACGGTTCATGGAAGGCTGTCCTGACAGGACTCACTCCAGGTACTGAATACTCTTATAAACTCATTGTCAATGGACAGGAGCATGGCACTCCTCTTACGTTCACCACAGAGTCAGCCCCGAAGATCCCTAACGGAAGTTTCGAGTATGTCAGCTTTGTGACAGGAAAGGACTTCTATAAGTTCTATGATCCGGACTGTGGTGTAGAAGAAGGATCATTCAAGTTCTGGGCATCAGGTAACGGTGACGAAGAGGCTGCCGGTTCTGCAAGTTATAAGGTCATAACGACCATCGATACCAATGACAAGGTAGATGGAAATCAGTCAGTCCTCGCTCAGTCGCAGTGGGCTGTCATCAAGTTTGCTGCCGGTAATATCTTTACAGGGTCATTTGCTGGCCTTGTAGGTACTGAAGGTGGAAAGGTCAACTTCGGCAGACCATGGACATCCCGCCCAACTGCTCTGAAACTGTACTGCAAGTTTACTACAGGAGCAATCAACCGTGTGAGCAAGATCCCGGCAGGCGAGGATATCGTCGAAAATAAGACAATGGATGAGGCTGAAATCAGGTTTGCGGTAGGTAATTGGTCGTCTAGGACATATGGTGGCAGTGCTCAGAGCCCTGTGCAGGTGAATACTACTGATGAATCGACCTTCATTAACTACGATACAGATCCAAGTACCATCGCTTATGGTAACCTTATACTCCACCATGATGGTTACGAACTTAATGGAGCTGAGAAGGTTACAGCGGCCACAGATAAATGGGTAGAATACATCATACCTCTTGATTACAAGACTTTGACTGCCTTTCCAACCCATATAATCATATCTGCAGCATCATCCCGTTTTGGTGATTATTTTACCGGTTGCGATTATTCTAAGCTCTGGATCGATGCTGTTGAGCTCATTTACGAATAACATCATTTGATGCGAAGAATTATTTTCATATTTACGCTGCTGTTCCTCGGTGCTTTGAGCGCCGAGGCTCAGCATTATGACCGAGGCTATGAGACTGTGCCATCCAACCCTTTTGTAACTAAGGGCACGTGGACTGTAGGAGGAACGGCAAAGTACTCCCAACATATCAATGACGGGCATAGCCTGCTTGTCATCAGCAACATAAACTCCACCGGTTACGATATTTCTGTGAAACCGCAGTTGATGTATGCATTCAAGGATAATCTTGCTGTGGGTCTGAAGTTTTCGTATGCTCGCAGCATGCTTGATCTGGCAAATGCCGATCTCGGAATTGCTTCGATTGAGATGAATGCATCGGACTGCTATCAGATACAGCATAAGTACTCAGCTTACGGAGTAGTCAGGGCATATGTTCCTTTCGGCAATTCCAAGAGAGTTGCAATGTTCGCTGATGTGCAGCTCGGTGGATCGTTCAAGCAGGGTAAGGCTTTCAATGCAGGTGGTGAACATGTGTATGGAACATACAAAGAGGCATTCTCCCTACATCTTGGAGTGGATCCGGGCCTGATGGTATTCCTTACTGATAAACTTGCTCTAGAGATGAATATCGGTGTGTTCGGCATTGACTACAGATGGGAGAATCAGGTGCGTAATCAGATCGAGAACGGTAGCTCGGATTCTGCTTCGGCCGGTTTTATGATTAACTTCCTCTCCTTGGGAGTAGGTATATCATATTATTTTCTATGATGAGGACGATTAACGGATTTATAATTGCCTGCCTTCTTGTGGTGGCGGGTCTTCCTGCTTTTGGACAGTCAGACGAAAAAGGGAATGATGCTATTATCCTTGGTAGGGAAGTAATGCCTAAGGATACTGCGAGCCGGAGCAGGTTCATCAACCGTCTGATTGCCCCTAAAGGCGAGTGGCAATGCGGACTGTCTGTGATGTATGCTGACTTTAATAGTTCCAATAGTGACTATATGCTTATGTTTCAGGGACTTGATGCGAAAGCTTCTATGATGAGCATAGCTCCCGAGGCTGCTTATACATTCAAGGATAATCATGCAATAGGTGTCAAGTTCAACTACAGTAAACTTGGAGGTATGCTTGATGCTGCAACGGCCGATCTTCTCGGCAACCTGAGCTTGTCTGTGAATGATATCAGCGCGACATCAAACTCCATCGGAGGTTCTGTATTCCAGAGAACATATGTGGGGATTGACAGACAGGGACGCTTCGGCATCTTCTGGGACTATATATTGGGATATACCCGAACCAAGACCCATTTTGTATCCGGCGAATCAGCTCCTTCATATTCTGTAAGGGAAAAGGTGTATCTGGCATTTGCTCCGGGTGTGGTATATTTTCCAATGAATAATATCTCAATTCAGGCTAATATATCGATTGCAGACCTCTCATATTCCTGTACGACTGCATATGAAGACGGCAACGAAGTGGGAATCAGCAGAGGCTGGAAGGCTCTTGCCGGCCTTAATCTTTTGAATCTTAGTTTCGGACTGACATTACATTTGTAGAATGAAGAAATCTTTAATATCGCTTTGGCTTTCGATTACTCTAATTGCAGGCTGTATCCATAACGATCTGCCATATCCTGTCGTTGTGCCAAGTATTACCTCCCTGACTGTTCAGGAAGCCGTTAAGGTTGAGATAGACTATTATGCACAGGAGGTAACCGTATATGTGTCCGAGACGACAGATCTAGCACGTGTGGTGATTCAGTCTGTGGAATTTGATTCGGAGCTTACGCGTTCCTCAGTTGTTCTGACCGGAGTTCATGATCTCACTGTTCCGATGAAGTTCAAGCTTTCCACATATCAGGAATATGATTGGACATTAAAGGCTTTGAGGCCTGTTGAACGTTATTTTACTGTACTAGGTCAGGTCGGAAGTTCTGTGATTGATGAATATAACAAAAGAGTTATAACATCTGTGTCCAAGGGTACAGATATTAGTAACCTTACTGTTACATCATTGAAACTTGGGCCTAAGGATATTACTACGTATTCCTTGACACCGGAGCAGATGACTGATTTTACCGAAGGAATAGAAGTGGACGTGACAGCTTTCGGTGTGACTGAAACGTGGAGACTATATGTGGTAGAAACAGATATCAGCGTCGAAATCTCCAAGGTGAATCCTTGGACGACATCTGCCTATGTGACTGCTACAGCGGTATCAGGAAGGCAGACCGTCTTTTTATATAGACCGGCTGGAGCTTCAGATTGGAGTGAGGTGGAGCCGGATGCAGTTACTTCTGACGGAGGTACATTTGTCGCCCATATCAGGAATCTACTTCCTGGGTCCTCATATGAAGTAATCGTTCGTTCGGATGAGGACGAAACCCCAATATGCGATTTCGAGACAGCACCAGCCACAAGGATTCCTAACGGAAGTTTTGAGTATGCCAGCTATGTCACCGGTACCAATTATTATAAATTCTATGATCCTGATTGCGGAGTATCTGAAGGCGAGACAATGTTCTGGGGATCAGGTAATGGAGAAGGTACGGAAGGTGTCAATGGCTCTGCGAATATGGGTATCATCATTACCACCATTGACAAAGATGAAAAGGTCGATGGAAAGCAGTCTGTGTGTGCCCAGACCAGCCAGATGGCGGGTATTCTAGCTGCAGGCAACCTTTTTACCGGACAGTTCGCCGGACTCGTCGGCACTGAGGGCGGAAAAGTCAATTTCGGTCGTCCTTGGACCACCAGACCGCTCGCACTGAAAATGCATTGCAAGTATGTCACCGGCAATATTGACATTATTGGAAAGAAAATGCCGCCAGGTGTGAACATTACTAAAAATGATAATGACAGGGCTCAGATAAAATTTGCTATCGGTACATGGAACCATAGGACATATGGCGGAACAAAGGATTCACCTGTCCATGTAAATACAACCGATGCAAGTACTTTTGTAGATTTCACCAGAGATGCCAGTACTATCGCATACGGAGATCTGATCCTCCATAAGAACGGATATGTACTGAACGGTTCTGAACTTGTTGATTCTGACACATGGGAATGGGCTGAGTACACCATACCGCTTGAATATCATGACATCGAGACACTACCGACTCATATAATAATCTCATGTGCTGCTTCGCAATATGGTGACTACTTTACCGGATGCAGCTCATCGAAACTGTGGATCGACAAGGTTGAGCTTGTATATTGATAATTTGACGACAGTGGTGGTAGGGTAAGTCTGGCTTGGTTCCGTCGGAACAGTTCCGACTTCATCCCTGCCACCATTTCAGCTCCCGCATTATAGCCTTTTACCTCTATAACTGAACCTATTGAAGCGGTTGCCGTATTTAATCTGAGCAAACACTGCTTCCGGCTCAATCGGCCTTCTGCATCGATGCATCAGGCCTTCATCTCTACGTGGAACATGTTGTACCTCACAAATAGGGCTATCTGATTCGATACCATGTATCCGTAGTTCATCTCGCAGCCATAGCCAGAGTCTGCACAGACAGTAGAAATCTGCCTGCCATAACGCTGTCTGAAGGATTCCAGGAACGTTATGTACATTATATATCGAAGATGGACTTCTTCTTCAGCAAAACGAAGAGTAGCATTTGGGTAATTAATGAGTAACATTTTATACCGTAAAAAACCTCAAAACACCCTAAAACGATGATTGGACAGCCGTTTGGCTGTCCAATCTCTTTGCTCAACTCGTTGATTTACAATACGATGGCCTATTAATACTCCTCCTCGTTCCAGAATGTGATTATGTGCATTCTACATACATAGGATGGCGATTCTTAGGTGATTTGGTAACTTTCTTGGTAGGTCGGACTGCTGTTAAATGTGACCAAATGTCATCACTTTGGGGGTTACTTACCAACTTACCAGCACTTACCAAATCGAATTCAAAGAACTTACCATGAGTTACCAAATAACTCTTATGCAAAGATATAATTTTTCTCAAAAATTCATGAGATGAACTTATAGAATTATAAAGGCACTATACCAAGAAATTGTGTACAGTGCCTTTATATGAAGTGAGTAAACTTGAAATTAGTCTGCATATCTTTTCTTACGAGTCACAAAAGCCTCGTAGTGGGTGGTTTGCATGAATTCGAGTATGTCATTGCGGGAGTAGTAGTATTTGTTATTGATTTGTGAGTAGCCGAGGAGGCCGGAGTCTCTCCACTTTTTGAGGACTGCGGTGGAGACATCTAGTTGCTCCATTATTTCCTGGTTGGTGAATACCATTTTGCTAGCTGAGTCCATGCTCTTTCGCATTTCACGGATGTCTTTACGTAGCCCCTTGATATGCTTCAGGATGCTAGTGATGTTTTGATCTCTTTCTTCCATAGTTGAGTGCGAATGATATAATATCTATGGCTTTGGATGCATTGATTGATGGGGTTTATCCTAAGGCAAAAGGATTCGTGAATAAATGATTCTATTAAAGCAAACATCCCGAGTTTAGGATAGACATTCGGCAATAATTGGGTTTATTGCCGAATGTTCCCTATGTGGTGTGATCTCTAGAATACTATTTTAGCACGAGCTGAAAATTGTTTTGGGATTCATTTTGCAAAAATCTAGGAAAGGTGTATATTTGTAGTGCTCAAAAATCTAGGAAAGGTGTATAAAGCCTATCTCTAAAAATCTAGGAAAGGTGATTATGAAAAGAAAGATATATGATCAACTTCTTCAATGGAAGAACGAAAAAAATGGAACTGCAGCCCTTATGATTGAGGGTGCGAGACGTATAGGAAAGAGCTATATTGTTGAAAAATTTGCTGAGAATGAGTATGAATCATATATCCTTATTGATTTCAGTAAGGCACCTGCACGTGTGCGTGGTTGGTTTGATGAGTATCTTGAGGATATTGATACTCTTCTGCAGAATATACAGCTGCATTATAAGAAGAAACTTACTCCGCGAAAATCACTGATTATCTTTGACGAGGTTCAGAAATGCCCTCGTGCACGTGAGGCCATCAAGGCACTGGTGGAGGATCATCGTTTTGATTATATTGAAACAGGATCGCTTATATCCATAAAGAAAAATGTTGATGACATACTTATTCCTTCCGAAGAAGACGGTGTCGAGATGTATCCGATGGACTTCGAAGAGTTTATGTGGGCTATGGGAGATGAAGTTATGTATCCATATATTAGAAAGTGTTTTGAGACAAATAAGCCGATGGGAGATTTTCATAGAGAGGCTATGAGGTATTTCCGTCAGTATCTTATTGTGGGCGGAATGCCACAGGCTGTTAAGGAGTATGTAAAGTCAAGGGATTTCGCGAAAGTGGATGCTGTCAAGCGGCAGATATTGAGATTGTATAGAAACGATATAAAGAAATATGCCGGTTCAGCATCGACTAAGGTGTCATCAATATTTGAAGCCATACCAGGGCAGCTGCAGAAGAATGAGAAGAAGTTTAAACTTGCGGATCTTAATGATGAAGCCAGGATGAGAGATTATGATTCTGCATTCTTTTGGTTGAATGACGCGCGTCTGGCAAATATATGCTACAACACTACGGCCCCTAATATCGGTTTGCAACTTAATGAGGAACGAACTACACTCAAATGCTATTTCTGCGATACTGGACTTCTGATTTCAATGGCATTCAATGCCAGAGGAATAGTCCAGAATGAGATATATCAGAAGTTGATGTTTGACAAGCTGGAGATAAACGAGGGTATGCTGGTGGAAAACATCGTTGCACAGATGCTCAGGACAGCTGGGCACAGCCTTTTCTTCTACAGCAATTATGACAAGGAAGACGCCAGCAACAGAATGGAGATCGATTTCCTGATACAGAAAGAGACTGTGACCTCAAGACATAACATCTCGCCTATTGAAGTCAAGAGTGGCACCAACTATACCCTAAATTCATTGACTAAGTGTATCAATAAGTTCGGTCAGTACCTTTCGACTCCATATATACTTCATTCAAAAGATCTTGAGATTGAAAACGGCATCACCTATCTGCCGTTGTACATGACACCGTTGTTGTAGTATTCAATACTACAAATTGAAAGTGTGAAATACAGACGCAATCCTTTTATTGCTGCAGTTATGAAGACTCTTGGTGATGTGAATCAGTTCGGTATGGGACTTCAGACTGCCAGGGAAACTCTGGAACATTATGATTGTAAACCTGCAGAATATATTTTGGATGATTACACGACCTTTCGAGTTGTTGTATATAGTTCTGATTATGAGGCTAATAATGCTGGCGTTACCAGTGATGTCACAGATAATGTCACAGATAATGTCACAGGTGATGTCATAGGTAGAAAACTTACTGTTAACGAAAGGCAACATGCTATTCTTCAGTATATCATAATACAATTAGGGAACGATATACTTGTTTGCACTAAAATGGCCTTTAAGGTCCGTTCTCTTGCATTGCCACGACGCACGACCTTTGCAGAAAACTCTTGCGTCGTGACCGAAAAACTGACCAATTTGGCGAAATGCTGCCACGAGGCAGGACTTTAAACGTAAACTCTTGCGTCGTGACAAAGATTATAAAGGTGACATCGCGACAGGCACTACAATGACACGTGCGTACATCAGAAATCGTTGTCAATAAACTATTCAGGCTGGCTTTACACATTTACGGTCAAAGGTGTTCGTTGCGGTAAGGAGTTCGATGCATACATGTATATCATTACCTACAACTATTACCGTTACAAATTTAATGGTAAGTATTTGGTAAAAATCTTGGTAAGTCCGAATTCGACGAAATGCCGCTGAATGCTGTCAAAACGCACCAAGGGCGATCCTTTCGAATCGCCCTTGGTAAGTGTAACTACCTGATAGTCAGGGTAGTTGTCTATTAATACTCCTCCTCGTTCCAGAAGAAGTCATCCTTTGAAGGGTAGTCTGGCCAGATGTCTTCTATGCTTTCGTAGATTTCTCCGTCGTCCTCAAGCTCTTCAAGGTTCTCTATAACTTCAGCCCAAGCTCCTGAGCGTGTTGCATAGTCGATAAGTTCCTCTTTTGTTGCTGGCCATGGTGCATCCTCCAATTTTGATGCAAGTTCAAGTGTCCAATACATAGTTATATAGGTTTAAATAATTAATAATCAGCGTTTTTTACTATGTTTCTCAATAAGGGGGCGCAAATATAGACAAAAAAAATCAATGATGATATTCTTTTTACTATTTTTGCAAACAATTTTACTTTTAATTACAAAAATCCTGCAATAATGGCATATTTAAAGGAAGAAAGATACGATGAGGCAACTACCGCAGCCATTGCCGAACACTATAAGGAGATCCTTAAACTTCTTGGCGAAGATCCTGAGCGTGAGGGACTTGTGAAGACTCCAGAGCGTGTGGCCAAAGCCCTGCAGTTTCTGACTCACGGCATGCGGCAGGATGGTGCCGAAATTCTTCGCAGCGCCATGTTCAACGAGGAATACCAGCAGATGGTCCTTGTCAAGGACATCGAACTGTATTCGACGTGCGAGCATCATGTGATGCCTTTCATCGGCAAAGCTCATGTTGCCTATATTCCTAACGGCACCATTACCGGTCTGAGCAAGATTGCCCGTGTCGTTGAGACATTTGCACGCCGTCTGCAGGTGCAGGAAAGGCTCACTACCCAGATCCGTGACTGCATCCAGGATACTCTAAATCCTCTTGGAGTGGCTGTGGTCATTGAAGCATCACATACCTGTATGACCCTTCGTGGAGTGCAGAAGGCCAATGCAGTCACCACCACATCGGCCTTCAGCGGTATCTTTCTCCGCGACGAGCGTACCCGCAACGAATTCCTCAACCTTATCAGATAACCAGAAGTCTATATCCACTTATTATTTCAGATAAGCATCTTCCACTACCTTGGTGCTCCGTGCAATGAACTCGCTCAGTTCCTTGCCCTTGAGCATGCCGTTTGCCAGAAGTGCAAGGTCCGCAATCTGCTTCAGCACTTCATTGCCCTCTGCAAACGCCTCAAGGTCTGACTTATGTGCAGCCGCTGCAGTCTCCTTTGCTTCTGTAACAGTCTTCCTTACATCTTCCGAAGCATCGGAAGCAGCATCCGGAATCACCTGTGCCGGAGCCACCTGAGCCATCTTGGCCTCCATTATGCGTGCCACCAGCGGGTTCTCCATGTTCACTGTGATGTTGTACATCGCAGGCATCTCTCCGTAGAAATTCATACCGCCTCCCATGGCTGACATCTCGCGGTAGCGCCTCATGAACTCGCTCTGAGTGATCAGTACAGGAGCAGCTGCTGCTCCGAGATTGTCTGCCTGCACATAATACTGATTATCCTTAGGAAGCACACTCTGGAAGATTACAGAAAGGTCTTCCTGCTCTGTCTGAGACATCTCCGGACGGATCTTCTCCTCCTTAGGGATCAGATTGTCGATGCTGTCGGAATCCACACGTGCGAAACGTGCGTTCTCCACCTTTGTCTCCAGGAGATTCACGAAATGGCTATCGAGCTGACAGTCTAGCAGAAGCACATCATATCCCTTGGCTTTTGCTGCCTCGATAAAGCTATACTGGCTTTCCACATCTGTTGCATAGAGGAACACCACTTTCTTGTCCTTGTCCGTCTGACCTTCCTCGATTTCCTTTTTGTAGTCCTCAATGCTGTAGTACTTGTCTTCGGTGTTCTTCAAAAGGCAGAACTTCATTGCCCTGTCGCAGAACTTCTCGTCAGAAAGCATTCCGTATTCAATGAAAAGCTTAAGGTTGTCCCACTTCTCCTCCAGCTGCTCCCTTTCGTTCCTGAATATCTCGTCCAGACGGTCGGCTACCTTCTTTGTGATGTAGGTTGATATCTTCTTTACATTCGAATCGCTCTGAAGATAGCTTCGCGACACATTCAGAGGAATGTCAGGCGAGTCGATCACGCCGTGGAGAAGCGTCAGGAAGTCCGGAACGATATTGTCCACAGAGTCTGTCACGAACATCTGGTTGCAGTAAAGCTGGATCTTGTTGCGTGAGATCTCCACATTGTTCTTGATCTTAGGGAAGTAGAGGATACCTGTAAGGTTGAAAGG
>CANBDX010000058.1 GCA_947367315.1 uncultured Bacteroidales bacterium
GTTATAATACATAACATTTTTGTTAGTATTATAACTAAAATGTTTTATAAGCTAAATAATAAGTGTTTACCAAAATTTATTATTCTCTCTGTCATATTCGTATCCGCAATCACCCAAACGGCGTGAAAGTTCTTCGGGATTGATGTCAAGGTCCTCACAAAGGGCCTCAAGAGAAGGGTATCTGTCCCTTAGCTGAGTGTTTGTCCAGCTTAGAAGTATGAAAGGGTCCTGTGGTAAGTTATGCATATTACATTAAGTATAAACGTCTGCAAAGATACAATAAATCGAATATATTTTTCCTATCTTTGCGGCCTCATCGAAAACCCGGATTTATGAAGACGCTTGCAATTGTAGGATGTGGAAAATTTGGAAAGATAGTGGCCAGAGCCGTGAAGGAAGGACTTCTTCCTGAATACCGCCTTGTGGCCGCATATTCGAGAACTTATGACAAAACCCTTCAGGTTGCCGGTATGGTTGAAGGCTGCATACCTTGCCGTACCTTGTCCGATCTTCTTGATATGAAGCCGGACTATATAGCGGAAGCCGCGTCTCCGGCAGCGATGCGTGAACTTGCTCTTCCGGCCTTGAAAGGAGGCTCTTCTATCGTGACGCTTTCTATCGGAGCCTTTGCAGACGATATTTTCTATAATGATGTAATGGATGCAGCCAGAGAATCCGGAACCCGTGTATATATTGCATCCGGAGCAACCGGTGGATTCGATGTACTGAGGACTGCTGCATTGATGGGTGAGGTCTTCGCGGAAGAAGGAAGCGGCGGTAAGGCTGAGGTGGACTTCTTCAATGAAAAAGGTCCGAATGCACTGAAGGGGACTCCGGTTTATGAGGATTCGCTTCAGAATCAGGAAAAGGTGGTCTTCGAGGGAACTGCACGTGAGGCCATTGCCTCTTTCCCTACCAAGGTGAATGTGACGGTTGCCGCATCGAGAGCATCTGTCGGACCGGGCAATGTGAATGTGACAATAAAGAGCACACCCGGCTTTATCGGTGACACTCAGAAAGTGCAGATCCGTAACCGCCAGGTGTGCGCGACCGTTGATGTGTATAGCGAGACAGCCGAAATTGCAGGCTGGTCCGTTGTTGCAGTCCTGCGTAATATAATGTCTCCTATCGTGTTTTAATTTAGGTGATTATGTATGTTTGCCAGAACTTTTTCTGAAAGTCTGTCAAACGCCTGTTTTGTACGTCCGGTAGATACGTTCATACAACGTACTGCCGGATGTTTCATAAGCTCTGTGCCTCCAAGCGCTCCAGCTGTGTCGCAGTAACATAGATTGCCCCTTTCGAGCCATTCCAGGAAAGGCTTCTCATCCCATGCAGGAGAGAGACCCGTGTTGAAGAGGATCTTTCTGTCTCCGAGTGCCTTGAATTCATCCTCATGCAGCAGTACCGTGTTCTTGTTCAGGCAGCAGAATACAACGTCGCTTTCTGCAAGGACTTCCTTCAGTGGCTTGAATGCATAGCCCTTTTCCTTCGCCCACTCCTTTTCGCTTCTGGCGAAATAAGATATTTCGGCTCCGAAGAATTTCATCGCATCTGCAATCATTCCGCCTGATTTTCCGAGCCCGACTATTCCTGCCTTGAGGCCGGTGATTTCCCGCGGCATTCCTTCCCAAGGCTCCTGACCGAATCCGTGCATCAGCCTTACAAGCTCGCTAATTACATATTCTACGACTCCTTCATCTCCGTAATCCCGTATTCCTGTGACGGTTATTCCTCTGGATTCAGCGTATCTGATATCCACATTTGCGCTTTCCGGTGAATAAAGGGAACAGCACATGCCTATGTAGCGCACATTCTGACACTTTTCAAGTGCCGGTCTTTCAAGGCGCGATGTGTAACTCAGCAGTACGGCGTCTGCGTCTGCGATCCTTCCGGCTATTTCCTCGTCGCTGCTTGGGATGTCATTGAACATGATGACTTCTTCCGCATAATCGTTGAGTTTCTTTTCAGCAGAAGGAATCAGGCTTACAGGCTCAATGGCCACTATTTTACGGAATTTCATATCTGTCTATTTTAAAATTGACGCAAAAATACTAAAAAATGCTATCTTTGGGAATCAATAACTAACTAATCTTCTATGGTCAATATATTCTGCGTAAATACACAGACTACAAAGACATTCCAGGAAGGGACCACCCTTATGGAGATGCTTCCGGAATTCGCTCCGGAATTCGAGATTTCCTATCCAGTGATTGCAGCCAAGGTAAACAATGTGTGTCAGGGACTTAAGTACCGAGCCTTCAACAGCAGACAGGTTGAATTCCTTGATTATACATCATATACCGGGCGAAGCGTGTATTGCAGCTCGCTTTGCTTCCTTCTGTGCAAGGCGGCCAAGGACCTGTTCCCTGGTTGTGCGATCACTCTCAGAAGGCCTATTTCGAAAGGTTATTTCTGTGCGTTCGATAAGGGAGACGGCAGTGAACTTATTGACGCGGATATCGATGCACTGATATCCAGGATGAAGGAGATTGTGGAGCAGGATATACCTTTCAGACGCCATGAAGTGCGGACATCAGAGGCCATCGAGCTTTTTCATAGGATGGGATATACCGACAAGGTGAAGCTGCTCCAGACTTCCGGCGACGTCTATGTGAACTATTATACTCTTGACGGAACCCCGGACTATTATTATGAAGCTCTTCTTCCGAGCACATCATATCTGAAGGTATGGAGCCTTTCGCGCTACAGGGACGGCCTCCTTCTGCGTGTGCCGGACCGCCATAAGCCTGAGGAACTGGCTCCTTTCACAGAACAGCCGAAGACCTTCGAGGTGTTCAGGGAAAACCTCCGATGGAACAGCATCATGGGCCTGGACAACGTCGGAGATGTCAATCTCGCTTGCCAGAGAGGGGAGGCCAGCGACCTTATCAAGATTGCTGAAGCTCTTCAGGAGAAAAAGATCGTGCAGATTGCTGAGGAAATCGACAGACGTGTGCGTCTGGATGATCCTGTGCGCCTTGTGCTCATCACGGGTCCTTCCAGCAGTGGAAAATCCACTTTCTGCAAGCGTCTCAGCATCCAGCTTAAAGCCTGCGGACTTCGTCCCATATCGTTCTCTACAGATGATTATTTTGTGAATCGTCTTGATACTCCGCTCCTGCCTGACGGCTCGTTCGACTTTGATAATTTCGACACCGTGGACCATGAATATCTCCAGAAGGATGTGTTGAAGCTTTTGTCTGGTGAGACGGTTGAAGTTCCTGAATATAACTTTGTTACAGGTTTGAGAGAGTTTAATGGAAAGAAGCTGAAGCTGGAGCCGGGAATGGTGCTTCTCATAGAAGGAATCCATGCGTTGAACCCTCGTCTTACGGATAAGGTGCCGGAGAGTTCGAAATACCGCATATTCATCAATACGATCACCAGCATCTCGCTCGATGACCACAACTGCATCCCGACAAGTGACAACAGGCTGCTGCGCCGTATAGTGCGTGACTTCAACAAAGGGGCATTCTCTGCGCGTGAGTCCATCATGCATTGGCCAAATGTAAGACGCTCCGAGGTGCAGTGGATATACCCGTATCAGGAATGTGCAGACGTGCTGTTCAATTCTTCGTATATCGTAGAGTTCCCTGTGGTAAGGCCGCATGCTGAGCGTATTCTGATGACAGTACCCAAGAACTGTCCCGAATATGCGGAAGTGCACAGACTCATGAAGTTCCTGAGTTATTTCGTGCCTGTATCCGACAAGGACGTGCCTGCAACTTCGCTCCTCAGAAGCTTCATCGGTGGCAGCAATTTTTAGGAGAATCTTATTAAAGAAAACATAATGAAAGAGATTTCAGCAAAAATCAGAATCGAGAGCGACCTTATAGGCAGTATGGAAGTCCCTGCCGACGCCCTCTATGGTGTACAGACCCTACGCGGTATTGAGAACTTCCCTATAAGCAGGTTTCATCTTTCTGATTATCCGCTTTTTGTGAATGCTCTTGCTGTCACAAAGCTTGGAGCAGCAGAGGCCAATCATCAGCTTGGTCTTCTGACTGACGCTCAATATGAGGCCATCGCGCAGGCTTGCCGTGAGATCATGGAAGGGCAGCATCACGATCAGTTCCCTGTGGATATGATACAGGGAGGTGCCGGCACCACAACTAACATGAATGCCAATGAAGTGATTGCAAATCGTGCTCTTCAGCTTATGGGACATCATGCAGGGGAGTACCAGTACTGTTCTCCTAATGACCACGTGAACTGCTCCCAGTCCACTAACGATGCTTATCCTACAGCGATTCATATCGGACTATATGCGACTCATCTTGAGTTCATGAAGCATTTCGAACTTCTGATTGCTTCATTCGAGGCAAAGGCTGTGGAGTTCGCAGATATCCTGAAGATGGGACGTACCCAGCTTGAGGATGCCGTTCCAATGACCCTCGGACAGACTTTCGGAGCTTTTGCTTCTATTCTCCGCGATGAAGTGCGCAATATTAATTTCGCAGCTTCCGAGTTCCTGACCGTGAATATGGGTGCAACAGCCATCGGTACGGGAATCTGCTCCGAGCCGGGATATTCGGAGAAGTGCATAGAAGCGCTCAGGGCTATTACAGGATGGGACATGAAGCTTGCTGACAATATGGTGGCTGCGACATCTGATACGTCCTGCATGGTCGGATATTCTTCCGCCCTCCGCCGTATTGCAACCAAGATGAACAAGATATGCAACGACCTTCGCCTGCTCGCTTCCGGCCCTCGATGCGGCTTCCATGAGTTCGACCTTCCTGCCCGCCAGCCTGGATCATCCATCATGCCGGGCAAGGTGAATCCTGTGATTCCGGAGGTGATGAATCAGATTTCATATAAGGTGATAGGAAACGATCTTTGCGTGGCGATGTCTTCAGAGGAGGCGCAGATGGAGCTTAATGCAATGGAGCCAGTGATGGCTCAGTGCTGCTTCGAGTCGGCGGAAATCATGATGAACGGGTTCGATACGCTCCGCGTCAATTGCGTGGACGGCATCACAGCCAATCCGCAGCAGTGTCTGGACTATGTCCATGGCAGCTTCGGGGTTGTGACGGCATTGAATCCTGTGATCGGATACAAGAACTCCACAAAAATAGCAAAGGAGGCCATGGCTACGGGCAAGAGCGTCTATGACCTCGTGCTCGAGCATGACATCCTTTCTAAAGAGGACCTTGACACCATTCTTGCTCCGGAAAATATGATAAAGCCGGTCAAGCTGGACATCAAGCCTAAGAACATTTAATCCTGTTTCTCCCAGTGGAAAGGCGCGAATTCCGCATTAGGGTCGCGCCATGAAGGCTTCCTCATGGCATAGATGACAAGCGGGATTACTACCATCACCACACATCCGACGATGAGCACGCTGTACCAGACGGTGCTGCTGCCTGTGGCTATCTGGCCCGGAGGAATGAAGCTGAGCACGAATGCCAGCAGCGACCCGGCAAATCCCACGGCACCCAGAATCCACATCAGTGCATTGCCTTTTCCGAGGCGGAACGGGCGTGGTGTGTCCTTCATCTTATAGCGCAGCACAATAGCCGCCGCGAACATGAGCATGTACATTATAAGGTACAGAAGGATGGTCAGCTGCGAGAGGATCTGGTAGAACGACTGCACTGAAGGCATCACTACGAAGAGCAGCGACAGAAGTGTCACGATTCCTCCCTGCACCAGCAGGATGTTGCGCTGTACGCCCTGGCTGTTGGTCTTCTGGAAGAACGGAGGCAGATATCCCGCCTTTCCCACCGTGAATATACCTTTCGAAGGACCTGCAACCCATGTGAGTACGCTTGCAAGGACTCCGAGCATGAGCGCTATGGCTATGACAGGTCCTGCCCATGAGATGTGGAAGTGCCTGAAATAGTTGTCGAAGCCGATGAGCAGGGACTGCGTCAGGTTGATGTCCTTGGCCGGGATGATGAATCCAAGTGCAAATGTACCGAGAACGAATATGCAGACAGTGGCGAGTGAACCGATGATTATGGCCTTAGGGTAGTTCCGTGAAGGGTTGTTCACATCCATCACGTGCACGCCCATCATCTCCATTCCGGCATAGAATAGGAAGATGCTGCTTGCCAGGACGAGGTTGTCCAGTTTGGTAAGGTCAGGGAAGAATCCCTGCGACATATCCATCTGATTCTGACCGCCAGTGGATATGTAGATGATACCCAGGACTATAAGTAGACCTGCCGGTATGATCGTGCCGATCATTCCACCCAATTTGCTGATTTTGCCAACCCATCCGAGTCCTTTCATGGCGACGAATGTTGCTATCCAGTAGATGGCAAGTACTATCACTAGGGTGAAGAGCTTGTTTGAAGCCAATGCGGCGTCTGCTGCGCCGTTCATGCCTATGAATGCGAATGATACTGCTCCGAATGTCAGTACTGTAGGATACCATATGGTCGATTCTATCCATTGCAGCCATATGGCTAGGAAGCCCGTTCTCGGACCGAATGCTTCTCCTACCCAGCGGAATACTCCGCCCTGCTTGTCTGAGAACATCGCTGCAAGCTCTGCCGCAACCATTGCCGTAGGGATAAGGAATACGATTGCAGCAAACAGGTAATAGAATGCCGAAGACGGGCCGTATATCGCCTCTGCAGGCAGGCCTCTAAGGCTCACTACAGCAGTGATGTTCATTATGGCAAGGGTTGTTACGCTGAGTTTGAACGCCTTGCCCATACCTGTATTCTGTGTCTTCATTGTAAGTTCGTTTTAAAGATTAATGAGTGAATACCTTGCCTTTGCATTTCTCAGCCTTCTGTGCTGCGATGCGCGTTGGGGTAGGGTATTCAAGCTTTTCAAGTTCGGCTACCGAGTCGGCGATATCTCCCAGGAGCATGTCAGCCATGTCGCGTGACATTCCCTGACGCACGACGATTCGCATCACCACCATCTCTTCGATGTCCTTTGGCATAGTGTAGGCTGGTACCATCCATCCCTGCTGCATCAGCTTGTCCTGAAGGTCGAACAGAGTCCAGTTGGCGGTCTTTTCGTATTCCGGGTCGAGATGCCATATGAAGAGCGGGTTCTCCAGCTCTGCAGAGTAGTTTCTGAAGCATTTCATCTTGCCTATGGCTTCGTGACAATGCTTTGCTATGGTCATCGAGTTGGAATGGATTTCCCGGTAGCCGTCCATGCCCAGGTGGATGAAGTTGTAGTATTGTGCGAGAATCTGTGCCGCAGGTCTTGAGAAGTTGAGTCCTACCTGTGTGATGCTTGCTCCGAGATAATTGACGCTGAATGACATGTCTCCCGGAAGATAAGACTTGTCACGCCAGATGACCCATCCGAGTCCCGGATATACAAGACCGTATTTATGGCCTGATGTGGATATTGAAAGGACCCATTTGAGGCGGAAATCCCATTTCTTTTCCGGATTGAGGAAAGGCAGGATGAATCCTCCAGACGCTGCATCCACATGGATCGGGATGTCGTATCCTGTCCTGGAGTTGTATTCTTCGAGGGCATCGTTAAGACCTTCGATGTCGTCGTTCATGCCTGTCCAGGTCACTCCGGCGATAGGCACGATGCAGATTGTGTTCTCGTCACACATATTCAATGCCTCTTCGATATTCAGTGTCGGGTGCTTATGTGTGATAGGCACTGTCCTCATCTCGATCTGCCAGAGCTGGCAGAATTTCTCCCAGACCACCTGGTAGGCAGTGCTCATGACCAGATTAGGCTTGTCAAAAGGCTTTCCGGCTGCTTTCCTGCGATCCCTCCAGCGGAGCCATGCCGCCACTCCTCCCAGCATACATGCTTCAGAAGAACCGATTCCTACAGCGCCGGTCTTCCATTCGCCTGGCTCCGGAGTGTTCCACATGTTGGCTACCATATTGATACATCTGCCGCACATCACGGCCACACGTGGATACTCCGTCTCGTCGATATAGTTGATGCCCACAGCCTCATTCATCAGTCTGGTGCCGTAATCGTCCATATAAGTGGTTACGAATGTGGCCAGATTCAGTCTTGGCTGTGTCTGCGGGAATGTCTCGTCCTTGACGATCTGATACGCAATTTGAGCCGGCGTCTTATGCTGCGGAATGAATTCCGAAGGCGCCGGCTCCCTCATTTCCTTGGAACCGAAGATGACGGTTGTGCCGTCTTCGTTGATATTTCTTTTACTCATAGTGCAAAAATTTAAAATTTGCACTGTCTGAGTCACAAATTATGCCAACGGCTTATTTGAAATATTTGAGATTCTCGAAGCCAGGCTTCATCTTACCCTGTTCGATATTATGGATAATCTCGACCACACGGTCGTTCATAGGGGTAGGGCAGCCCACCTTGCGGCCATAATCGGACACTGCTCCGTTGATGGCATCCACCTCTGTCAGCTTGCCTTTCTCGATGTCCTGGAGCATGCTGGCCTTGAGCTTGGCGTGCTTGCGGATGGCTATCGGGATGATGAAGAATGAGATGGCGCGCTTTACAGCTCCCTTGTAATCCAGGAGCTTTACGATGTCCTTGCCCTGTACCGGCTCTATGGTTATGCCACCTGTAGCGCATACGTCGATGCATTCCTTAATGAGTGCCTGTACGACGCGACGGGATTCCTTAGGTGCGGCAGCCTCGCCGAAGGTGCATCCGAGCACGGCGCTCATTCCGGAGAATGAGGCATTGATGAGCAGCTTGCTCCAGCGTGTGCCGATAAAGTTGTCCTCTACATCGACTGTGCCCATCATCTCGAGCATCTCCTTTACCTTGGCGAAATGTCTGCTTCGCTTCTCTGAAATGGATCCGAGAGAGAATGAAAGGGCGTCAGGTGCGCTGGTAAGCTCGCATACGCCAGGAGAGAGCATGGTAGCACCCCATGCGACAGTACATCCGAGTACGCGTTCCTCGCCAAGTATGTCTGCTATCTGCATCTCGGGAAGACCGTTCTGGAATGTCACGAGCACTCCATCTTCGGCAAGGTATTCCTTGAGCGTGGTCACAACTTCCTTATTGTTCTGCTGCTTTGTCATCAGGAAGATGATGTCGTATTTTCCTGACATTTCGGCAGGTGTATATGCCTTGACGCTCTGGTTGAACTGAACCGTTCCAACTACCTGAGCACCATTGGTCTGGAGTGCCTCGATATGGGCCTTGTTGCGGTTGATCAGCTCGATTGGTTCACCGGCCTTGTTGATGAATGCTCCGAGGATGGTGCCCAATGATCCGGCACCGTAAATTGCGGTTTTCATGGTTATATTGTTTTATATAATTATTCTTTTGGCCAGACAAAGTGTGAGTTAATTGATTCTCCACCGTCAATGATGATGCTCTGACCTGTGCAGAAGGTGTTGGTGATGGTCAGGAAATATGCCCATAGTGCGATTTCTTCTGCTGTAGCCCATCTTTTCAGGGGAGTCTGCTTCATTATTTCATTCCATAGCTGCGGATCATTCACCACGCAGTCATTGAGCGGAGTTAGTACTCCGCCGGGGTCTATGCTGTTGCACGTTGCACCGAATGCGGCGACCCTTTGTGCGACATTCTTCGTATATGCTATGACTCCTCCCTTGCTTGCGCAGTATTCCGGAAATTCAGCTCCGGTATGCCCGCTGGCTGAACCTATGTTCAGTATGGATTTTATGTTCTTCTGTATGCCGTACTTCTCAGTTATGCGTATGAGGGACTTGAGGTTGATGTCTATGTCATCCTCATTCTGTGTGCCTGCATTGTTGATGAGGACTTCTACATCATGTAATTCGGGAAAGCTGTCAATATCCCTTACATCGCACGTGAAGTGGGTATAGGAAGCATGTGAGATTGATGCCTCCTGCCTGTCGATTCCTGTCACGCTGTGTCCGTTTTGGAGGAAAAGCAGAGCTATTGCCTTGCCTATGCCCTGGGATGTTCCGGTTATCAGTATCTTCATTTCCTTATCCTTTTAAGCAGCGATATTGCGGCGTATGCCATAGGTGTTCCGAATAGTGTTTCTATGCCCAGTTTCATCACATACTGAAGCGCTATCATCAGCAGCAGGTCTCTCGTTGTAAGTACGCCGAGGAATGCGATGAGTACGAACGGCACCGTGTCGCACAGATATCCTACGATGGAACTTCCTATAGTCCTGACCCAGAGGCGCCTGCCTTTGGTCTTCTGTCTGATCTTGTCCATGATCCATGCATTGGAAAGCTCTCCGAGCAGGAATCCGGCAAGTGATCCGAGTATGATTCTCGGGACATAATTGAAGATCGTATTGTAGGATTCCGCTGTTCCGCTCATGTAGTCAGGCGACGGGAGCCACACTCCTATCTGGGTGCTGACCACCATCAGGACGTTGCAGAAGAATGTGAGGAAGATGACTTTCCGCGTGGTGCGGTAGCCCCATATCTCCGTGAGTACGTCTCCAAGCATGTAGGCAAAAGGGAAGGTGATTGTGCCCGCATCGAAATAGAACAGGTTCAGTATACCAATCACTTTGACAGCCATTATGTTGGATACGAGATAACATGTGACGAAGAGTGCCGTCACGACAATCAGCGGCATGTCTGCCTCTGCCCGGTTTTTGAAAGGGTTTTCCGATACCTTGTCCATGATTTGTCAATTTCGGTTGCGAATTTATACAATCTTTGGCAGATTACATCTACTTTTTATATCTATATGCATCTGCTGATGAAAATTTATATGAATTCAGCTGCTCTGATGATGTTGATGTGTAAACTTACATTATATTTGCATATGTTAGTCTGAATGGCCGGAAAGGCCATTTGCGAGGAATCAGTCATGAGAAACACGAGAGAAAGGGAAATACAGAAGATCACCCTTTGGGGTGCCGTGGTGAATGTCGTGCTTACTGCGGGAAAGATTGCGGCCGGAGTGTTCGGCCGCAGTGCGGCGATGGTTGCGGATGGTGTGCATTCGCTGTCAGATCTGCTCAGTGACATAGTTGTAGTTGTGTTTACCCACATATCATCAAAGGAAAAGGACAATGAACATTCGTTCGGGCACGGAAAGTTCGAAACTCTGGCCACCCTTATCGTAGGTGTGATTCTGATTGTCGTGGGTGCTGATCTGATGGGGAAAGGCGTCAGGAGCATATTTGCCGTGATTCAGGGGCAGAGCATTCCGCGACCCGGATATGTCGCCCTGATAGCAGCGGCTGTCTCCATTGTCTCCAAGGAAATCCTATATCAGTTCACGGCCAAGGTGGGCAAGAAGATTAACAGCCCTGTGGTCATAGCCAATGCCTGGCATCACCGCAGTGACGCATTGTCTTCGATAGGGGCGCTTATTGGTATCGGTGGCGCAATCATTCTCGGTGACCGGTGGACCATCCTTGACCCGATTGCCTCATGCGCCATCAGCATAGCTATCATAGTTGTTGCTGTCAAAATCTGCATGCCGAATCTTGCGGAACTTCTCGACACAGCTCTTCCTGAGGAGATTCAGAAGGAAATCATGGCCACAGCGCTGTCGGTGAATGGTGTGAAGGACATTCATGAGCTGAAGACAAGGCGAAACGGAATATCATTCATAATCATTGCCCATGTTGTGGTGGATCCTGCCATTTCTGTTGTCGAGGCTCATGATATCGCCACAGAACTTGAAACGGCCCTAAAGATCCGGTTCGGTCAGGAAAGTCAGATTAATATCCATGTGGAGCCGGGAGTGGATGCCCAATGATCCTGTAATTTCATTCTTCCGGGACCAGCATTCCTGAATCCGTGCATATGCTATATGTGAATGGAATTATGTTGTATATTTGCATCTGGTATTTAAATATTTGAAGCATGAAGATAGCTGTACCTACAAGAGACGGCAGAGTGGACGACCATTTCGGCCACTGCGCATATTACACGATATTCGATGTCATTGACGGAAAGGTTACCGGGACGAGCAAGATGGCTTCCCCTGAAGGTTGCGGATGCAAGAGCGGTATTGCTCCGGTGCTCAGACAGATGGGAGTCGCTGTGATGCTTGCCGGAAATATGGGCCAGGGTGCAAAGAATGTCCTTGAGGCACAGAGAATCGAGGTCATCCGTGGATGTTCAGGTGACGTGGAACAGCTCGTAGCCTCATATCTTGCAGGCAATGTGAAGGACAACGGCGAGGTCTGCGGCCACCACGACTGTCACTGACCCTTCTCATACAGACCGCAGGAGATTTAATTTCCACGTTTTTCAACAGTTAAGCCATGGAATACCTGTCAAAACAAAGATACGACGAGATTGCGACTGAGTTGAATCATCTTATCGACGTGGTCTATCCGGAGGTCAGGGACCTTGTCGCAGAAACAAGCGCGCAGGGTGACCGGAGCGAGAATGCGGGTTACCGTGAGGCGAGGCGCAGGCAGGCAAAGACCATCAGCCGTATCCGTTTCCTGCAGAGGATCCTTGAGAATTCCCGCGTAATCGACACAGACGCCCTGCCTAAAGACAGAGTCTGCCTTCTGAGCAAGGTGGAATTCACTAACCTTTCTACAAATACACGGATGAAGTTCGAGATAGTCAGCCCTCATGAGATGAATCTTGAGGCTGGCAAGATCTCGTTGAAATCCCCGATCGGAGCAGCACTGATGGGCAAGAAGGTCGGCGAAACAGCCGAAGCCCAGACCCCCTCCGGCACTCTCCGACTTAGAATCGAAAGCATCACGCTTGACTGATCCTGCAATTATATATGAATAATCCTATTGATATGAAACGTTATCTGTTACTTGCAACTATGATTGCATTTATACTTACATCCTGCGGTCAGAAGAAGACTGCCACAAAGACTCTCGTACTATACTATTCGCAGACAGGAGCCACAGAAAAGGTTGCTCAGGAGATTCAGAACATGCTGGGTGCAGATATGGAATCCATCGGGCTTGAGAATCCATATGCAGGAACATATGCTGAAACGATTGAAAGAGTAGGCATGGAACGTCAGAACGGGGAACTCCCGGCGATTCTTCCGCTTGAGTCAGATCTTTCAAAGTATGATGTGATTTTCCTAGGTTATCCGATATGGTATGGCACTTATGCGATGCCGGTTTCTACATTGGTGAAGGAATATGATTTCGCTGGAAAGAAGGTTGTTACTTTCTGTACATTCGGCAGCGGTGGTCTCGAACCGGCAATGAACGATTTGAAGAAGGCTCTTCCTGCAGCTGATATTGCTGAAGTCGGTTTTGGCGTCCGCAATGCGCGCATGCACTCTATGGCAAAGGAGCTTGAAAGGTTCATGATCGAGAATAAGTACATCGATGGCACAGTGGACCCTCTTCCTGAATATTCTGAGAAACAGCCTGTAACTGAGGAGGATGTGAATATTTTCAATCAGGCTTGCGGTGATTATCAGTTCCCATTAGGCACACCGGTAGCAGTAGGTAAGCGTACGACCCCTTACGGAGTCGATTACGTCTATGACGTAGAAAGCAATTGGGCAAAATCTACGATCTATGTCACTGTGGCAAACACAGAAAATGCAAAACCTGAGTTTACACGCGTGGTAAGATAATTCCTTCTTCACATGGGTTTTGTCAAAATTTGCATTTCAAGTTTGTACCCCGTTTGTCCACGGGATTTATAATCCAATCTTGATCAGGCTTCTGTCGTCTTCCGATTTGCTCTGTGCCTTCTTTTGCTTGAAAGAGTTTATGTTATAGGTCACGCCAAGCCAGATCATGCGGCTTTTGCGTGTGCTGATGTTTGTGAGGTCGAATACTTTGTTATACGAATGAACCTCCCATCTGTATGTGTTGAATACATCTGTCAGAAGGAGTGATATGTTCATTGCACCTTTCAAAACTCTTTGCTTTGTAAGCGTCTCCAGGTTGCCGTAGCGGCATAAGAAAAGCAGGGTCACTGGCCCTGCTCGTTCTTTTTCCAGCGGTCTGGAAGTATGTCTCTATAGGCTTCTGGCGAGGCTGTTTGCTGTAATATTTCAGCCCTGTTGAGTATGTCGGACATAATAAAAGCATCTGGAGGCGATAGCCGCAAGATGCATCCCTTTGCTATTGATATAAACCAAGCACATACTTTAGGGCGGGAGATGAAGCCCAGAGAAGCACTGATGCAGAGTCGGGAATTCCTCTCACCGCTCGGATGGTCGGGACTGACTTTCGGCGCTGCGAAGCAGTGTCGGAAGGCTGGCACGAACATCGAGCAGGCAAGGATAGCGTGGGGTTCAGCGAGAGTTTGAGGATCTGATGAAGGTTGCCGACTGACCGGCAGGGAAGTGAGCAAGTGCCACTTTTTATATAATATTTTCATTTACCCCTTGACTCATACCTTAGGTCATGTTTTATATTTGCAGGCAAATAACGCGTTATGAATAGAAATGGATTAAAAATCGGGGAGTTTTCACGCCTTTGTCGTGTCACTGTGAGGGCTCTGAGGCATTATGAGAAGATCAAACTGCTTGTGCCGGAGATCATCGACTATAGTACCGGATATCGATATTATTCAGTCGTGCAGATGCAGAAGGCTTTGAATATCGTACGCTTGAAGGGGCTGGGATTCAGTCTGGAGGAGATTCGTACTATGTATGATTCCGAGACTCAACGTCCTTCAATCGATATGCTTGAAGAGAAGATCCGCAGTTGCCAGGAACAGTTGCAGCTGCTGGTCGAGTGCAGGGACCGGCTGTCGGCGATGATTACTTTCCAAAAGAAACTTAAAGAAATGGAAAAGATATACGTTGATTCATTACCTGCGATTATTGTCGCATCGCATCGTGCAGAAATTCCGTCGTACGATGAACTTGGAAAACTGTGTTACATGACCATCGGTCCTGAGATGTCCCGCTTGGGATGCGAATGTCCGGAACCTGGATATTGCTTTACAATAGAGCACGGCGGATACAGGAAGGAAAATATAGACATTGAGTACTGCGAGCAGGTTGCAGCCATGGGAAAGGACTCTGATATAATCAAGTTCAAGCAGATTCCTCAGGTTGCGGAGGCTGTATGTATGAAGGTTTATGGTCCATACAACCGCCTGAACGAAAATATTCGTGAAGTACTTGAATGGATCGAGGCAAACGGATATACGATTACATACCCGCCACGCTACTCATACGTGGACGGCATCTGGAATCAGGAAGATCCGGAGAAATGGCTGACTATAATTCAGGTGCC
>CANBDX010000059.1 GCA_947367315.1 uncultured Bacteroidales bacterium
TCGCTTTCGCTCCTCGCAATGACGTGTCGGGCATCTTCAAGGGCCGCCATTAAGGAAAAGGAATCCTTAAGGTTGGCGGGCGTCTTGCTATTCTGCGCATGTTTTGTTATATTTGGTGCGGTTTCTCCCCGCCAAAGGCTATTATGAAACTTCCTATCGACAATCAGGTCCTTTCATCCGTACTGGAGCAGATGGACATTCTTGACATTTCAGGCGCGACTATCCGTCAGTCTGGAGCAATCGCCCGGGCCTTGGAAGAACGTACAGGCTCTGAGATTCTTCATCTTGAAATGGGCATTCCGGGACTTCCTCCGATGAAGGCCGGGGTGGAGGCAGAAAAGACGGCCCTTGATTCTGGTGTGGCCTCTCAGTATCCCAACATGGCCGGAACGCCGGACCTCAAGATTCAGGCCTCCCGTTTCCTCAAGGCTTATCTGGATATCGATGTGGCACCTGCCGGATGTGTTCCTACCGTAGGCTCCATGCAGGGCAGTTTCTCTACCTTCCTGCTGTGTGCACATCTTTCGCGTGAGAAGGATACCATTCTTTTTGTGGATCCCGGGTTTCCTGTCCAGAGGACCCAGGCCCATATCCTCAATATCAGAAGCGAGTCCTTCGATATCTATGATTTCCGTGGGGCTAAGCTCGGCCCGGAGCTGGAACGCCACCTTCAGACAGGCCGCATCGCGGCCATCATCTATTCCAGCCCGAACAATCCGGCATGGTTCAACCTCACTGAGGAAGAACTTGAGACAATTGGAACTCTGGCCACAAAATACGATGCGATAGTCATAGAGGATCTTGCCTATATGTGCATGGATTTCCGTAAGCCTCTCGGTCAGCCGTATGAACCGCCTTTCCAGCCTACAGTGGCAAAATATACCGACAACTACATAATAATGATGTCCGGTTCCAAGATGTTCAGCTATGCCGGCCAGCGAATAGCCATCATAGCCATTTCAGATGTCCTTTATCGTCGGGAATACCCTCTGCTGAAGGAGTTCTTCAAGATGTCTCGCCTTGGAGATGCATATATCTTTGCGGTGCTTTATGCAGTGTCTTCGGGAGCAAGCCATTCGGCCCAGTATGCTCTTGCGGAGATGCTCAGGGCCGCTTCCGACGGGGAACTGGACTTTGTGACCGCTGCAGCCGAATATGCGCGCAGGGCGAAGCTGAGCAAGAAGATGTTCCTCGACAACGGCTTCAATATAGTCTATTCCATGGATGGCGATGTGCCGGTGAGCGACGGTTTCTTCTATACCGTAGGCTACAAGGATATGCCGAGCGGAGAGCTGATGGGAGAACTTATGAGGTATGGAATGTGCACTATATCCCTGTCCATGACCGGCAGCCGGCAGAACGGGGTCAGAGTCTGCGTGTCTCAGCTGAACCGCCCGGACCAGTTCGACATGCTGGCGGAACGTCTACGTCTTTTTGCAGCCGACCATTAGTACCTTGGTTCAGGCTGGCCACAAAATACCTGCTTATATGTGGCCGACCCCATGAAAATGCTGGCTTTGGCCACAAAAACCATCATTTTTGTGGCCGACCATTAGAAAGTGACAGAATTATGAAATACATGACAGCATCACAGGCCGTCCAGCTGATAGAATCTGGCGACCACGTATATATCCAGGGAAGCACATCCATTCCGGAGGTGCTCTCGCAGGCCTTGGCGGACCGGGGATGCGAATTGAAGGATGTGACTATATATGCGGCTTTTGCGGTGGGAGGTCGCGAGGCTCCGTTCTGCCGTTCCGAGTATAAGGATGCATTCAATGTGAAGAGCCTCTTTGTGGCCAACAATGTGCGCAAGTGGCTTGCTGATGGATACGGCTCCACAATTCCTGCATTTCTGGGGGAGATACCTGCTCTTTTCAGGGACGGTACCTTGCCTCTTGATGCTGTACTGCTGAATGTCTCGCCTCCGAATGAGGAAGGCCTGTGCTCGTTTGGAATCTCGGCCGATCTTGCTGTGAGCGCAGTGGAATCGGCACGTAAGATCATCGCCCAGGTCAATAAGTCAATGCCGTTCTCTTATGGTGATGCCCTCATACATATTTCCAGGATAGATGCCGCTGTAGAAGTGGACGACCCTCTTGTGGAAGTCCCTACTGCCGAGCCCTCTCCGATAGATGTGGCCATAGGACGTCATATCGCAGAGATGATTCCAGACGGAGCGACGCTGCAGATTGGAGTGGGAGGTATTCCGAATGCAGTACTTGCAGCTCTGAAGGACCATCAGCATCTCGGGCTCCACACTGAGGCCCTCACCGACGGGGTCCTTCCGCTTCTGGAAAGCGGAGTCATAGACAACTCCTGCAAGAAGGTCATGCCGGGCATTTCGGTGGCCTCTCTGGCCTTGGGATCCCGGAGGCTATATGACTATATGGACTATCGTGAAGATCTGGTGCTTAAGGATGTTGCCTGGACCAACCATCCGTTCCGTATTGCTCAGAATCCTAAGGTCATGGCCATCAATTCTGCTGTGGAGGTCGATCTGACCGGTCAGGTGTGTGCCGATTCCGTAGGTACACGCATCATATCCGGAGTCGGCGGTCAGCACGATTTCATGTACGGAGGCTCGCTTTCGGAAGGAGGCAGAACCTTCATTGCCATCCCGTCGATGACAGATAAGGGAAAGTCCAAGATCAATCCTGTGCTAGCAGAAGGGGCCGGAGTAGTCACCACCCGTCATATGGTGCAGAATATCGTCACCGAGTATGGCGTGGCTCAGCTTCGCGGCAAGAGCCTTGTGGAGCGCGCAAAGGCACTGATAGCCATTGCGCATCCGTCAGTCCGCGAGGAACTGGACCGTGCGGCCGCAGAAAGGTTCGGCTATGCATTTCTCCGCTTGAAATAGTCTCTGTAAAAGAAAAACTTCTGATTCGTCATTGCTGGATGCAATGCGCTGCGGCAATCTCCTCTGTATAGTACGAAAATCATCAGATTTTTGTAAATTTGTAGATTCTCAATTCGAATCATGGATAAAAACGAACATATAGATATACAGGGCGCCAAGGCGCATAACCTTAAGAATGTGTCTCTCTCGATTCCGCGGGGGAAGTTTGTCGTGGTGACAGGACTGAGCGGAAGCGGCAAGTCTTCGCTGGCCTTTGACACCATATATGCTGAGGGACAGAGGCGTTATATGGACACTCTTTCCACCTATGCGAAGCATTTCATGGGCATACTGGAGAAGCCGGATGTGGAATCCATTACCGGTCTGAGCCCTATCATCGCCATCGAGCAGAAGACCACAGGCAACAATCCCCGTTCTACCGTAGGCACAATCACTGAGATATATGACTTCCTGCGACTGCTCTATGCACGCGCGTCCACGGCTTATTCCCCTCAGACCGGAAAGGCGATGGTACGCTACAGCGACGAGCAGATTGTGTCTCTGATAATGGAGAATTACAGCGGGCGCAAATGCTATCTTCTTTCACCTTTGGTGAGAGGCCGCAAAGGTCATTACAAGGAACTTCTGGAGCAGATGCGCAAGCGCGGCTACACCCAGATCCGTATTGATGGCCAGCTATGCGAACTCAACGAAGTGACAGCTCTGGACCGTTACAGGCCACATTTCATCGAACTTGTGGTGGACAGGCTCAAGCCTTCGCAGAAGGACGAGAAACGCATCAAGGATTCCGTAATGTCTGCCTTGAATTTCGGTAAGGGCTCTCTTGCCGTGATGGATATGGAGACGGAAGAGGTCTGCCATTACTCCAAGCATCTGGTATGTCCAGATACAGGAATATCCCTCCCTGAGCCTGCTCCGCATTCATTCTCCTTCAACTCTCCGCAGGGTTACTGTCCTCACTGCAAGGGTCTCGGAATCATTGTGGATGTCAACATGGACACCATAATTCCGGACCGCGGCCTTTCCATCGCCGAAGGCGGAATAGTCCCTTTGGGAAAGGTCCGGGAGACGAAGAAATTTGATATAATACGCTCAATAGCAAGGAAATATAATTTCTCTTTATACGATCCGATCGAGGAACTTCCTGACGAAGTCATATCGCTTATCGTGTTCGGCTCGGACGAACTGTTCAGGGTAGGAGAGGGCGCTTCGTCTGAGATGGTGTCCTTCTCGGGCATAGTCTCCGACATCAACGAGAAAGTTGTATGCCCTATGTGCGGAGGTTCGCGCCTCAACAAGGAGACTACCTATTTCAAGATAGACGGAAAGACAATATCCGAGGTGGCTGCTATGGAGATAAGTCATCTGAGGGACTGGCTCTTCTCTCTTGATGATGTATTCGGAAAGAGGGAATCTCTTATCGCACGGGATATCCTCAAGGAACTCAAGGACAGGGTGTCGTTCCTCCTGGATGTGGGACTTGACTATCTGTCCCTTGACCGTGCTACAGCCTCTCTATCAGGAGGTGAGGGTCAGCGCATACGCCTTGCCACCCAGATCGGTTCCAAGCTGGTGAATGTCCTTTACATTCTCGATGAGCCGTCGATAGGTCTCCATCAGAGGGATAACCGAAAGCTTATAGCTTCGCTGAAGAAGCTCCGTGACGAAGGCAATTCCGTGATGGTGGTAGAGCATGATGCGGAGACGATGATGGCTGCCGACTGGCTGGTCGATGTAGGGCCTGGAGCCGGTGAGGCCGGAGGAGAGATTTGTCTTTCAGCTCCTATGTCGGAGCTTTTGCCTGATGCCATTGCGAGAAGCGAAGCGACGTTGCAATCTTCGGACAATATGATTATAGGGCCATCCGTCACCCTCGAATACCTGCGTGGCGAAAAGACCATTCCAGTGCCGTCTGCGAGAAGGACCGGCAACGGCATGACTCTAGGCATCCGTGGAGCCCGTGGCAATAACCTCAGGAATGTGAGTGTGGATTTCCCTCTCGGAATGCTCATAGGAATCAGCGGTGTGAGCGGCAGCGGAAAGTCGTCTCTGATCAATGAGACCCTGATGCCGGTCCTCAAGAACCGCTTTTATAATGCCAAGCTTCAGCCGCTGCCATATGACGAAATCGTCGGCATCGAAAATATAGACAAGCTTATCGAAATAGACCAGAGCCCGATCGGACGCACTCCGAGGAGCAATCCTGCCACCTTCACCGGCGTGTTCAACGACATCCGTAACCTTTTCGAGGCCACTCCTGATGCCAAGGTACGTGGCTTCAAGGCCGGCAGATTCTCATTCAATGTGCCCGGAGGCCGATGCGAGGAATGCAAGGGCGCGGGAATCAAGGTCATAGAGATGAACTTCCTCCCTTCTGTGAATGTGGTGTGCGACGAATGCCGCGGCAAACGATACAGGAACGATACCCTCGCAGTACGCTATAAGGGCAAGAACATCAACGACGTGCTGGAGATGCCGATAAGCGAGGCATACGAGTTCTTCGAGAACATCCCGACCATAGCACCTAAGCTGAAGGCCATGGTGGATGTAGGACTCGGATATGTCCGTCTGGGGCAGTCTGCGGTGACGCTTTCCGGCGGAGAAAGCCAGCGTATGAAGCTGGCGGCGGAGCTCTCCCGCAAGAGTACAGGCAATACCTTATATATATTGGACGAGCCTACCACGGGACTTCATTTCGACGACATAAAGGTGCTTATGGATGTGCTGCAGCAGATTGTGGAGCAGGGCAATACGGTGATAGTCATCGAACATAACCTCGATGTGCTCAAGTCAGTGGACTATATTTTCGATATGGGTCCTGAAGGCGGCAAGGCGGGAGGAATGATTGTTGCCGAAGGTACTCCTGAGCAGCTTGCAGAAGATCCGGCTTCAGTCACCGGGCCATTCCTGAAAGAAATCTTGTAACCATGCAGCTATGGATGACATAAGAATCTATTGCGAAAATACGCATTCATATGAAAAGGTATCCTTTGGAACCACTCTGCTTCAGCTTTCCGGACTCATATGTCCGGAAGGGACTGATACCGGAGTCCAAGTGCTTGCCGCTCTAGTGGATAATAAGCTCAAATCCCTGGATTACAAGATTATAGCTCCGCACAACATAAGGTTTATAGGCTATGACCATCCGGACGGACGACGCACATATATAAGGTCTCTCTGCTTTGTCCTGCAGAAGGTGGTGCGTGAGATGTTTCCGGACAAGGTGCTGGTCATTGATTATTCGCTTCCGAGCGGACTCTATTGCGAGATCCGGGAAGTGCGCACAATGGAGGATGGCCGTCCGTGCGTGTATTTCGTGACAGATGATGAGATTGAAGCCATCGAAGCGAGGATGAGGGCGGCGATTGCGTCCGACCTGCCTTTCGGGAAGACTATGATGAGCCTGGAGGAATGCTGCAGGATATTTGAGCGGCAGCACCAGACCGAAAAAGTGAACCTGATGAAGACAATCGGGCGTTTCAACTATAGTGTCTATACTCTTGACGGCTGTGTGGATACGTTCTATGGTCCGTTGGTGCCATCAACAGGCGTCCTTTCGATATTCAGTCTGATGGGATTCAATGACGGATTCTGCCTTCAGTATCCTATGGATGGCTATACGGATAAGGTGCTTCATATGAAGCGTCAGTCAAAGCTTGCTACAGCCTTGAAGGAGCATTCCGACTGGTGCGCAATCATGGGCGTGCGTGGGGTCGGAAAACTCAACAAGGCAGTCCTTTCCGGCGATGTCGTGGATCTTATTAACCTTTCAGAGGCCTTGCATGAAAGGAAATATGCCGATATAGCAGATCAGATATATGCCCGTCGAGGCAGTGTGAAGATAGTCTTCATTGCAGGTCCGTCTTCCAGCGGCAAAACTTCTACATCCAAGCGACTTGCCCTTCAGTGCCGTATTCTGGGGATGAATCCGCGTGTGATAGAACTGGATAATTACTTTGTGGAGAGGGAGCTTACACCTCGTAATGAGAACGACGAATATGATTTTGAGGCTTTGGGAGCAATGGATCTGGATCTCCTCGGACGTCAGCTGAACGACCTTCTGGAAGGAAAGGAAGTGGAAATTCCACGCTTCGATTTCAAGGAAGGACGTAAATACTTCGAGGGCAACATGATGCAGCTGCATGAGAAAGACATCCTCATCATGGAAGGTATCCACGCGCTTAACCCGGCTATGATCCCTGGTGTGGATCAGTCTAAGGTGTTTCGCGTATATGCCTCGGCCCTGACATCCCTTTCGATAGACGAGAACAACAATATATCAACTTCCGATAACCGCATGATACGTCGCATGATACGCGACAACCGCACCCGCGGGATCATTCCAGAAGAAACCATCATGCGCTGGCAGAGCGTGCGCCGTGGCGAAAACCGCAATATATTTCCGTTCCAGGAGAATGCGGACGCCATCTTCAATTCAGCGCATATTTTTGAACTGCCGGTATTGAAATATTACGCGGAACCACTTCTGCGCAGGATATCTCCGACCTCTCCGGCGTATACGGAGGCAAGTCGTCTGCTGAAGTTCCTTGGATATATCGTAGCTCTTTCTCCACGTGAGATCGCTGCCATCCCTCCGACTTCGATCCTTCGCGAGTTCATCGACGGACAGAGTCTTTAAAGTTCAATTCAAATCATAGTGTTATGGCAAAGGTTCTTATGCTTAAATTCATCGACGGCTCCTATAAGGAGTGTGAGGTGACAGGAAAAGCCATGGGTGGAGATTATGTGTACTACAAGCCGCTCTCTTCATTGAAACCGGGTCGTGTGGACTGGGGTGTGGACAGGACATGGGCCGACCATCATGTGGAGGTACTTGAAACTGGCAAGGACCATGTTGTTGTAGAGGTTAAGGACCGGTGGGGAAGGCACAAGGGAGGCCCATACAAATTATATGAGGGCCAGAAGGAAGGCTATAGCTACATGTTTGGCGAGTGGTCCTACAATTTCTGCGTCTCTCTTGAAATGAGAGAGGAAGACTAGTCTTCGTAAGGCTCGTTGAAAGGCATCAGGAAAGGGTTGGTCATGCGTTCGGTCGAGATGTCGCTCGAAGGGCCATGGCCCGGAAGGATGCGTGTCTCCCCGTCCAGCATAAGGAGTTTCTCAAATATGCTGCGCATGAGGATGTCGTAGTCTCCTCCAGGGTGGTCTGTGCGACCTATCGCTCCCGCAAATATCGTGTCTCCGCAGATGAGGACTTTCCCCGAACGCTCATAGAAACATACCCCGCCGCGTGAATGGCCAGGGGTGAAGATCACTTCGAAACGGAGTTTTCCAACCTCGATGGTGTCGCCATCCTCGATGTCTGTTGTCTCGAATTCATCCGGCATCGCCACTCCGAACATGCGGCTGAAATATGCGTTGTTCTCGAGAGTGAACTTGTCTTCAGGATGCATATATACAGGAATCGAATATTTCCTGACAAGCTCAGCCACGCCGAGAATATGGTCGAAATGACCGTGGGTCAGCATTATGCAGACAGGCTCAAGGCCTTTGGATGCAATGAAATCCGTCAGCTGTCTGACTTCTGATGCGGAAGAGCATCCGGGGTCAGTGATGACGCATTTCCTGTCGGCGTCCCATATTACGCAGCAGCGTGTCTGGAAGCTGTTGAATGTAAACTGTTCTATATGCATAACTCAAAAAATCCTTTAAAACACACAAATTTACATTAAAATTTCGTATGTTTGCTGACTATTATGGCATAAACTGTACAAAACTTATATAAATATTACATAGACATGCATATCGCAATCGCAGGTAATATAGGCAGCGGAAAGACTACTCTTACAAAGATGCTTGCTGCCCATTACGGATGGACTCCTAAGTTCGAGTCTGTGGACTATAATCCTTATCTCGCTGATTTCTATGAGGATATGGAAAGATGGTCATTCAATCTTCAGGTATATTTCCTTAACAAGAGATTCAAGGACGTGGTGGACATCTCCAAGCTTGACGAGGTGATCATCCAGGACCGTACCATATACGAGGATGCGCGCATCTTCGCGCCTAACCTCCACGGCATGGGACTTATGAGCACAAGGGACTTCGAGAACTATTCGGACCTCTTCGACCTCATGATGTCGCTTGTGAATCCGCCTGACCTTCTGATCTATCTCAAGAGCACTATTCCTAACCTCGTGAGCCAGATTCAGAAGAGGGGACGCGAATATGAGAAAAGCATCCGTATAGATTATATAACAGGTCTGAACGAGCGTTACGAGAACTGGATCAAGGACTACAAGCACAAGCTTCTTGTGCTCGATGTGGACCGCATCAAGTTCGAGAACCGTCCTGAGGATTTCCAGGAGGTTGTGGACAAGATTGATGCTGAACTTTTCGGGCTTTTCCCAGATCAGGACTAAAAACCTATTTAAACTAATATAATTATGGCAGAAAGATTAACAATCATCGACTTTGTCGAGAAGTATGTTGCCAAGTACCCGAAGAATACATATCTGTGGGAGAAAGTGGGTAGCGAATGGACGCAGACAACTTATGAGCAGACAAAGAAGGAAGTTTATCGCGTTGGAGCCGGCCTCATGGCCATCGGCTTCCAGAAAGGCGAAAAGGTGTCATTCCTTTCTGAAGGACGCAATATGTGGATTATGGGTGAACTCGGTATCCTTTATGCTGGAGGTGTGAGCGTCCCTCTCTCAGTGAAGCTTGAGGAAGCTAACGACCTTGTGTTCCGTGTAAAGCACTCGGATTCCAAATATGTCTTCACATCTGCATCCCAGATCAATAAGATCAGAACTATTCTTCCTGAGTGTCCTATGGTGGAGAAGGTCATCGTGTTCGACCAGCTCAAGGATATGCAGGAAAATGAAATGTACATCGGCGACCTCATGAAGCTTGGAGATGAGTTCCTTGCTGAGCATGAGGAAATGTTCGTGCAGAGATACAAGTCAGTGGATCCGGACGACTACGCTAACATCAGCTATACATCCGGAACGACAGCTGAGCCTAAGGGTATCCTCCTCACTCACAGAAACTACACCGCCAATGTGGAGCAGGCTCACTCTGTGATCGGATGCCGTGAGGATGACCGCATGCTCATCATTCTTCCGCTCGATCACTGCTTCGCTCACGTAGCCGGCATGTACACTCTCATGTCTTACGGATCTTCTTTGGCGACAGTTCCGGGCAACAGCCTCCGCAACATCCCTTCTACAATCAAGGCTATCCGTCCTACCATCATGCTCTCGGTGCCTTCTCTTGCAAAGAGCTTCAAGAAGACTATCGAAAGCGGTGTGAAAGCTAAGGGCAAGTTCGTCGAGTGGATGTACAACACAGCCCTTACCAATGCCATCAAGTACAACAAGGAAGGATATAACAAGGGTACCGGCGGAACATTCTGGAGAAAACCTTTTGTATCCCTCTTCGATAAACTGGTGTTCAAGTCTGTGCGCGAGGGTCTTGGCGGAGCAATGAGATTCTTTGTCGGCGGAGGTGCTCTCCTTGATATCGATCTTCAGAGATACTACTATGCTATCGGCATCCCTATGTTCCAGGGTTACGGACTTTCAGAGGCTACTCCAATCATCTCTGCAAACTCTCTCGAGAGACACATCCTCGGTTCTTCAGGATGCGTGGTGAAGCCTATGGAAATCAAGATTCTTGACGACAACGGCAAGGAACTTCCTTACGGAGAGAAGGGCGAAATCTGCATATATGGCGAGAATGTCATGGCAGGTTATTGGAAGAACCCTAAATCTACAGCTGAGACTGTAATCGACGGCTGGCTACATACCGGTGATATGGGATATATGAGAGATGAGACCTTCCTTTATGTTGTAGGTCGCTTCAAATGTCTTCTTATCAGCTCTGATGGAGAGAAATACAGCCCTGAGCTTATCGAGGAGTCTATCGGCGAGAACTCTAAGTTCATTGAGAACATCATCCTCCACAACAATCAGGATCCTTATACAATCGCCCTCGTGGTGCCTCATAAGGACAATCTGAAGGCTTATGTTCAGGCTGCAAAGCCAGGTCTTGACGTAGAGTCTCAGGAGGCTAAGGAAATGATGCTTCAGAAGATTCAGGCGGAGATCGACACTTACCGCAAGGGCGGAAGCAACTTCGGTGCATTCCCTGAAAGATGGCTCCCTGCTGCAGTCTGCGTCCTTCCTGAGCCTTTCACCGAGCAGAATCATATGATGAACAGCTCAATGAAGGTAGTCCGCCGTGTGGCAGAGCAGGTATATGCGGACCATATGGCCTTTGCATATACTCCTGAAGGAAAGAACATCGTGAACGAGAGGAATCTTGCTTCTCTGTAAGCCTCTTCTGAATATGGATTGAAAGGTCGTCTTCGGACGACCTTTTTTATTTTGAATTATTGTCAAAAGGTCGTATATATTGCTGTTATCGGACGGTTTTATTTGTGTTTTTGTGTCATATTTGCTTAATTAGCCTCCAAATTGAAAATAACACATATGCACAATATCTCTTTATCCGAATTCAGGCGTTTCTTCCCTTCGTGTCCGAGCATAGGGCTTGGAGATGATTTCTTCATAATGGACATAAAGTTCGAAGAGCCTCACCAGTCGTTGAGCCATCCATGCAGGTTGGACGGATATATGCTTATATATTGCATCAACGGCTATATCAGGCTTAATGTGAATCTCAACGAATATGACCTAAAGGACGGTATGGCGTTCTTCAATATACCAGGTAACCTTCTGAGGGTGAATGAACTGGTGAATACCCAGGGGGAGGGACTGCATTATTTTTGTGTGGCCATGTCCAAGTCGTTCGTGAATGAGCTGAAGATAGATATGAATAAGCTTTTCACGGAGGGGATGTCGCTTCTTGAGCATCCGAGCGTGGTTATGGATCCCAAGGAGAAGGAGACTGCAGGTAAATATATGGAGCTCCTGGGTAATCTTCTGGAGTCGGACATGCCATATAAAAGGGAAGCGATATATTCCGTGATGTCGTCTGTGTTTTATATGTTGTCAGGTATATGGGCCCGTCAGGCTTCCGATCTTCGCGAAAATGCATCTGTGGCCACTAACCGCAGCAGGATGATATTCGACCAGTTCATCAGGCTGGTCTCGCAGAACTATGCCAGACATAGGAATGTCGGCTTCTATGCGGACAAGCTGTGCCTTACACCTAAGTACCTGTCGAAGCTGATAAAGGATACGTCCGGACGTTCGGCCCCGGAATGGATAGACTCGTATGTGGTCCTGGAGGCAAAGAATCTTCTCAAATATTCCAATGCGGCCATTAAGGAGATTGTCTATACCCTTAATTTTCCTAATCAGTCTGTATTCTACAAGTTCTTCAAGGCGCGTACGGGACAGACTCCGAGCGAATATCGTAATTCCTGAGTAATAATTTAAAACAGTATTCTTGATAATCTTTAAAAATCCTTACTAAAAATTTGCATACTGATTTTAAATCATTATCTTTGCATCAGACATTGGAATTATTTCGTGTCTATTTGTTAAGTTCGTTTTATATACGGCAGGGTCTCTTGGGGAGGGGACCCTGCTAATTTTTTATAAAATATAAGTTCCGTTTGTCTGAATTGTCATTCTTTTGACCGATTATGTCGTTTTTTTTCGTAACTTGGGCGCGGTTTTTACGAAACTATATAATTATTAACATAAAACCTAATCAAAATGAACAAGAAAAAAAGTAATGTCCTTGCGATTGCAATCATGTTCTTCCTTTTTGCAATGATTTCTTTCGTGACAGGACTTCAGAATCCGATGGGTGTCATCGTAAAGACACAGTTTGGTGCTACCAATGCAATGTCTCAGCTTGGAAACCTTGCGAATTTCATCGCTTATGCATTCCTTGGTCTTCCTGCCGGATTTATCCTTAAGAGAAAGGGTTACAAGTTTACTGCACTCGTGGCTGTTGCTATCGGATTTGTGGGTGTAGGCATTTCTTTCCTTTCAGGCGTTGTGGGAAGCTTCTGGGTATATCTCCTCGGAGCTTTCGTGTCAGGTTTCTCAATGTGTATGCTCAATACCGTTGTGAACCCTATGCTCAACACTCTCGGAGGTGGCGGAAACAAGGGTAACCAGCTTATCCAGCTCGGTGGATCGCTCAACTCTCTTTCTGCGACAATTGTCCCTGTATTCGTGGGCTACCTTATCGGTGATGTATCTAAAGCTACCATCTCCAATGCCAATCCTGCATTGTTCATAGCAATGGGTATCTTCGCTCTGGCATTCCTCATCATCCTCTTCTCTTACATCCCTGAGCCTGAGCTTGAGGCTGCAAACGGTTCAAATGAGGCTGCAGAAGGAACGCTTCCGCTTATCAAGGGAGCTCTCTCCCACAGCAATCTCGTGTTCGGTATCATCGCCATCTTCCTCTATGTGGGTATTGAAGTAGGTATCCCTAATATCGCCAACCTCTATCTTACTTCCGGTGAAGTGGGTCTTGCCGCTTCTGTTGCAGGTACAGTTGTAGGTACATATTGGTTCCTGATGCTTTGCGGACGTCTTCTCGGCGGTGTGATCGGCGGCAAGGTTTCCAGCAAGGTGATGATTTCCACAGTGAGTGCTCTTGCTATTGTCTTCATCCTTGTCGGAATGTATCTCCCTACCAGCCTTGTGAAGTTCCCTGCAATTTCTTCAGACCTCTCAATTTCTCTTGTAGAGATTCCTGTAGGAGTTATGTTCTTCATGCTTTGCGGTCTTTGTACTTCAGTTATGTGGGGTGCAATCTTCAACCTTGCAGTTGAGGGACTCGGCAAATATACATCGATTGCATCAGGCCTCTTCATGGTGATGGTTTGCGGTGGCGGAGTGCTCCCTGTAGTTCAGGGTGCCGTAGCTGACTCATTCGGCTTCATCAACAGCTATTGGGTGCTCGTAATAGCTGTGGCATACATCCTCTGGTTCGGACTTGTAGGATCAAAACCTAAGAAGGCATAATTATTTAAAAAGCAAACAATATGAATTCATCATACGTAGTCGGTATTGACGTCGGTGGACAGACCACCAAACTTGGAGTTGTTGATGCAAGAGGTACCGTTCTCGCGCAGACTGTTATCCGCACAGACACCCATTCCGATGTAGAACTTTATATCGCTGACCTCGCTGAAGCTATCAATAAGGTTATCAAGGATGCTGATGCCGAGGGCAAGATCAGAGGTATCGGTGTCGGTGCCCCTAACGGAAACTACTATACAGGAACAATCGAGAACGCTCCTAACCTTCCTTGGGGTCGTACTACAGTGGAGTTCGCCAAGCTTCTGTCAGCTGCTATGAACGGCATTCCTGTGGCTCTTACCAATGATGCCAATGCTGCAGCTGTAGGCGAAATGACTTATGGTGCAGCAAGAGGAATGAAGAACTTCATCATGATCACTCTCGGTACAGGGGTCGGTTCCGGTATCGTTATCAACGGTGAGGTTGTTTATGGACATGACGGTTTTGCAGGTGAGCTTGGACATACTGCTGCTGTGCGTAACAACGGACGCGCATGCAACTGCGGAAAGAACGGATGTCTTGAGGCTTATGCTTCTGCTACAGGAGTAGCCCGCACAGCACGTGAGTGGCTCGAGCTTACTGATGAGCCATCTGTCCTCAGAAGCCTTGACACTATCGCTTCAAAGGATGTCTATGAGGCAGCAAAGGAGGGCGATAAGCTTGCTCTGAAGATCTTTGAGTTTACAGGTAAGATCCTGGGTCGCTCTTTCGCAGACTTCATCGCATTCAGCGCTCCTGAGGCAATTGTCCTTTTCGGTGGCCTAGCACGTGCAAAGGAATTCCTTACAGAGCCTATTCTCGAGGCCATGAACGCAAATGTGCTTCCATTGTGGAAGAACAAGGTGGAGCTCGTATACTCGCAGCTCAAGGAGTCAGATGCAGCCATCCTCGGAGCATCTGCTCTCGGTTGGGAACTCTAACCCGAAGTTTTATACACAGACCAGGGACAAGCGGTTATGCCGTTTGTCCCTGGTCTGTGTATAGACTGATATCCTTGTTTCCTCTTGCCCTGCCCCTTTCCTCTTGCCCTGCCCCTTTCCGTCCGCGACGCATGTTTTTGGAGCCTTTTCCCTGCGTCGTGTCCGGCGATGCATAACGTCTGCATTATTTCCTTCCGCGACGCATGTTTTTGGAGCCTTTTCCCTGCGTCGTGTCCTTGATTCCTTTCGCCCGTGCCCCTTTCCGTCCACGAC
>CANBDX010000060.1 GCA_947367315.1 uncultured Bacteroidales bacterium
GCATCAGTCAATAAAATGCCAGAAAAAGTGACTGACGCTTTTGGATGGACCGAACATCATAATTACTTCCTACAAAAATAATCAAAAAACATTATATTTGCCTGTGAATCACTAAAACCTGAATCAAATGAAAAGGATTGTATTCTGCATCATCGCTCTTTTGATGCCACTGGGAGCCGCTTTTGCCCAGGCAACGCCAAGCGTTGTAGGGAAATGGAAACTTGACGACGGATCAGCCATCGTGGAAATCTATCAGCAGGGCAATGTCTTCAACGGAAAAATCGTATGGCTGGCAGAACCGACAGAGGCTGACGGCACACCTGCAAAAGACCTCAACAACCCCGACAAGTCGCTCAGAAGCAGACAGATCATTGGCCTTAACATGCTCAGCGGACTCAAGAAGTCCGGGAACGAGTACAAGGAAGGCAAGATATACGATCCGGGAAACGGCAAGACCTACAACTGCTCGATGAAACTCGAAGGGAACGTACTCAAAGTCCGTGGTTCACTGGACAAGAGAGGGCTTCTCGGAAGAACAATGGATTGGTTCAGAGTCAATTAGTCTGGTACTGATCCTTTGCAAGGACAATCCTGTAAAGATTGCATCCGACCAGATTGCCCAGGACTATGCTTGCATAAAGTCCGAGTATTCCCCAAGGGTCGGACAGGAAGAAGTCCAGCGGAACGCAGAGGTAATAGAATGCATCCGCGACACAGTGAGGGAAGCCGCACACTATGAACAAAGGCACTCCGAAAAGCAAAGGCATATATTGCTTCTGACGGGCGAAAGTGACAGCGGTGGTCATAAGGAAGCCGCAACCTATAGCAAGCAGACCGCAACGCAGAGCTCCAGTCGAAAGACGGAGCTCTAATATTTTCTGAGCAGCCCCCTGAAGATCCATAGGTGAAAGCCTCGCCATCAATGCCATGCAGAAACATCCGGCGATATTTCCGAGAAGGATGAGCAGAAGCTCCCCTGCCTGGTTCCTGGCAATGAATCCGGCTGTGCCGGTATACAGCTTAAGCCTGTAGCCTATGACTGTAAGAAGTCCGAGACAGAACAGCACGGCTCCCACAAGTGGACCATAAGTCTCGGTCTGAACACCGGAAGCCAGAAAACCGAATCCGGCAGTTCCTATTGCGATGCCGGCAAATAAAGAAGAACGGAATATCTTTACCATTTCAAAATCTTATTCAATAAATTTAACCTCAGAGACCCTCAGCAGATTCCCTTCGACACGGAACCTGACATTATAACCGGAAAAGGTCATCCCGTACACCCTCTCAGGGTCATCATGATAAGATGGACGTGGATCAAGCGCAAGAGTCTCAACCAGAGACCCGTAAATCCCAGCCTCATCAAGCAGTAGCGAAAGGTCTTCCGGCACATACACCTCAAGATGCCTCTCGGCAAGAGCATCCACATATCCGCACACGGCATCCGGATGCGAATCTGAATAGCTTATATAAGGCTTTATATCATATATTGGAGTACCATCCATAAGGTCGGCTCCCCTCACGTTTATCACAGGCCCTATGTCAGAAACGAGCTCTATGCTCTCCACCTCCACACACGACAGGCCCAAGGCATTCGGACGGAAAGGCGACCTTGTGGCAAACACCCCCATATGTTCATTCCCTCCAAGACGAGGCGGACGCACGGTAGGCTGCCATCCCTGACGGATATTCGCGGAGAATTCCCAGATAAGCCATATATGGGAGAATCCTTCCAGGCCTCGAAGGCAATCAGGATTGCGGTACTCGGGGCTAAAGACGACCTTTCCCCGAAGAGATGCGGCCAGACCGCTCTGACGCGGTATTCCGAACTTTTCAGGGAAAGAGGTATGTATATGTGCTATCGGCTGTATATCCATCAGTTACTCCTTCGGCAACGTCTTGTTAAGGAGAATACATCCGAGAACTGCAGAAATAACAGAACCGCAGAGGACGCCAAGCTTTGCCTGATTCAGAAGAGCAATGCCAGCCTCACCGGCTCCGGAATATGAAAGGTCTGCGATGAACATGGATACAGTGAAACCGATACCGCATATGACGCAGACGCTCGCAAACGCCTTCCACGTCGTATTCGCAGGCAGAGTAACCACCTTCATCCTTATCGCAAGCCATGAGAAGGAGAAGACTCCAATGAACTTACCGAAGACAAGACCTATCATCACAGCAACACCAACTCCGGAAACAAGACTTGCAGCACTCATCTGAGAAAGGTCGATTCCGGCATTTGCAAAGGCAAACAGAGGAATGACGATATAGTTGATGAGAAAAGCTATGTTATCTTCCAGATCCTGCAGAGGGCTGATCATCTTGTCTGCAGCCGACTCGATGCTTTTCAATGTATGTATCTGCGCATGGGTAAGCACAATGGCATTATTCTGCTCATCCACATCAATCACAGGGAACTTGTTCACATTCGTACGGATACGTTCCAGATAATGTCCGGTACCCTTCTTCAGTGTCGCAGGGATGCAGAAAGCAGTGACAACACCGGCGATAGTGGCATGGATACCGGAATTAAGCATGAGGTACCAAAGTATAAGACCCATTGTCACATAGAATGCCTTGGATCTGATCTTCATGAAGTTTGCCGTAACCATGGCAGCGATGCACACGACCGTCAGTCCGATAAACAGCAGATTTATGTCCGTAGAGTAGAACAGGGCAATCACGATGATTCCGCCAAGGTCATCAGCTACTGCGAGCGCAGCAAGGAATATCTTCAGACCTACAGGCACCCTTGACTTGAACACCGCCAGCACTCCGAGTGAGAACGCGATGTCTGTGGCCATCGGAATGGCAAGACCTCTTGAAGCCGCCGGATCGGAAGGGCAGAAAAGCCAGAAAAGAAGTACTGGAACAATCATTCCGCCACATGCTCCTATAATAGGAAGAAGGGCCTTTTCCTTGGTAGAGAGTTCCCCAACCTTGATTTCCCTCTTGATTTCAAGACCGACTGAAAGAAAGAAAAGAGCCATCAGGAAGTCATTGATGAACTGACCTACCGTAAGGCTATGTCCATTGTGACTGAAGAAATTGAATTCTCCGACAGAAAGGCTCACAGGGTTCTGCCACAATGAGAAATACCAATCCTTGACACCTGGTACGTTGGCACATATCAGAGCCAATACAGTAAAGAAGATCAGCACAACGCTGGAGTTTACATGATCTTTCAACTTACTCATGAAACTGTAGTTTTTAACATTGTTCGGACTCATATCAGTCATACTTAAAATCAGGCCACAAATGTAGGCTTTTTTTTGACACGTTGTCCAAATAATTATAGTATTTTACCAGATGTCAGAGCAGAGGCGAAAACATACGCGCGAAAGATTCCTTGAAACGTTCCCACAAAGGTCTGCCGGCCCATGAATCAAGCTCAACAGTGTCACATGAATCCTGGTCCTTTATGAAAATATCGCGGTATTTAACAGCAAGATCTCTATCGTACATGAAGGCATTTATCTCGAAATCCTGCTCGAAACTGCGGAAGTCGAAATTAGTGGATCCGATTGTCACGAAATTGTCATCGCACACCATGGTCTTGGCATGCATGTAACCTTTCTGATAGAAATATATATTAATACCGGCTTCAAGGGCTTCCTTGACGTATGAGCGCGATGCAAGGGCAGGAATCACTCCCCTGTCACCGCGGTAAGGAATCATTATCCTCACATCCACACCGCCCAAAGCTGCATTCTGCAACGCCCTGAGCACAGGCTCAGTCGGTATGAAATAAGGAGACTGAATATACACATATCTGCGGCTCTGCGCTATGGCACGCATGAATCCCTGCATGATCACATTCCAGCGGTCGAGCGGTCCTGCAGTAACAATCTGCATCATTGTGTCGCCACAAGGAGGATTATAAGGATAAAGTCCTTCAAGCGATGGAAGTTTATGAGTGACAAACTGCCAGTCTGTGAGAAAGGCTGTCTGAAGTTCCGACACAGCAGGACCGGTTATCTTCATATGCGTATCGCGCCATTTACCCCATTTAAGTCCCACAGCATAACGCTTGGCTACATTCATTCCTCCCATATAGCCGACCTTTCCGTCAATGACCACCAGCTTCCTGTGGTTGCGGAAATTATAATCCTGGGACAATATCGGGAAAACTATACGGATAAAGGACCTGACCTGGACGCCTCCTTTCTTCATCTTCCTGTAGAAGCGTGAACTTACGGTCAGGTTGGCGACATCGTCATATAGGAATCTGACGTCAAGTCCTTCCTTTGCCTTACGGATCATTGCCTTGGCTATACGTTTTCCCTCTGAATCATTCTCGAACTTGAAGAAAAGCACATGCACATGATGCCTGGCATTCTCGATATCGGCCACAAGATCATCCGCCATGGAACGGAAATCCGTATATACCTCCACCTTGTTGCCGGACAACGGGAAAGCCTTGTTGGCATTTCTCATCATCCCTATAAGAGCTTCATGTTCAGCGGGAAGGGTTTCAGCCACCTCATCAGCCTGCACATCTGCAGTCCGGCCCTTGAGAATTGCCTGATCGGCACTCTTGATCAGACGTCTGTGGGTCGTGTTCATTCCGAACAGGATGTACAGGACCACCCCGAATACCGGGATGAACGCAAGAATCATACACCAGGCCAGGGTCTTGACCGGATGTCTGTTCTCAATGATGATGACAAAGACCACACTGACAATGACCAGCAGCGTGATTATCTGTTCCCACTGAAGTCCCATAAAGATCATTTAAGGATTTCTGCAAGAGCGGCCATGTCGCACTTTTCCCGTGAATACGCCTGAGCGAAGGACATACCTTCGCCGAGAAGTACAAATCCCATCGAGGACGCCATCTCATTGAGCTGTCTGACACTGGCACCTGCCCACGTATAGGACCCGAATGCATAGAAGCGTCTTCCCTTTATCAGTCTTGCCTGGAGAGCCTTCATGAAGGTCTCCACAGGTGGAAAGATACCGTTATTATACGTAGGAGAGCCTACCACTATCGTGTCATATTTGAACACATCGCGCAGGGCTCCTGAAATCCCGAGCTCTCCGGAATTGTTTCCTGCAAGGTCATGTATGCAGTATGGGACGCCGGCCGCTTCAAGTTCCATTGCAAGCGCATCAGCCGCTGCAGCCGTATTGCCATACATGGACCCATAAACTATGCATACTCCCTTCTCCACTTCATAACGGCTGAGCCTGTCGTAGAGTGAAACCACTGAATCCACATTATGTTCCCACACCGGACCATGGGTGCTGCATATGCGCTTCACATCAAGTCCTGAAAGCTTTTTGAGTGCAGACTGAACAGGATTGCCGTACTTTCCGACTATATTCGAATAATAACGGATCATTTCATCACGATACTGAGCGAATGTGTCTTCGTCGTCCACAACATCTCCCTGCACCGCACCGAACGTACCGAACGCATCACCGGAAAAGACCGTGCCTTCCTCGTCAAGCCATGTAACCATGGTCTCAGGCCAGTGAACCATCGGTATCATATGGAAACTCAGCGAGCATGAGCCGAGAGACAGCCTCTTCCCCTCAGCCATAACCATTATCTTCTCCTCAGGAGTACCATGATAACCTTTGAGCATAGGGACAGTCCTGGCGTTTGCCACGATCATCAGGCCTGGATACCTCTGCATCACATACTCTATAAGAGACGAATGGTCAGGCTCCATATGGTTCACCACCAGATAGTCTATATGCCTGTCAGCAATGGCCTCCTCAATATTTGAAATAAATTCCTCTTCAAAGCCGCACTCCACAGTATCTATAAGGGCAACCTTTTCATCCACAACAAGATAAGAGTTATAACTCACACCATAAGGAAGCGGCCACAGGCCTTCAAACTGCACCTTATCGGTATCATTCACTCCTACATAAAATATTCTATCGCTTATTTTCTTCATATCATGCATAACAATTATACTTATCCGGACTTCAGAAACCGTTCCCAAAATCCATAAAATTACAAATTTAACAATTTTCTGCGAAATTCAGAACACAACTCCATACCGGAAAGGTCTGGAAATTGATATTTCCTGAGGCATGGGTGCAAAATATCATACGCCGTTGATAAAACGGGCAGAAACTGTGGTGATATCCATCATGGCGGTACTCCTGCCTTTGTCCGTCAGTGCACAGCCTGACAGCACCACGGCACGCAAAGGCTTTCTCCACTCATACTGGCAGAGCCTCATCAACGGCAATGTGGACAGGACACGTGAGAAAAAGTTCGACGTAACATTCGGCATTGCACCTACATACACCCAGGAAGGCAGCTTCGGACTTGGAGGAACGATGACAGGCCTATACCGTATGGACAGAAGCGACAGCCTCACAATGCCATCAAACATAATACTCAGCGCAAGCGCCTCACTCAGAGGATTCTACGTAGTGGATGCCATAGGCAGCAACTATTTCCCGGACCGTAAAGGCAGGCTTGTCTACAATGTACGATTCTCCCGGAAAGACCTTGATTTCTGGGGGATCCGATTCAGCGAATGTGCCTCCAATCAGACCGGAAGCTACATCAGAACCCAGATAAAGGCAGATGCAGACTACATTTTTGAGCTTGGGAAAGGAATCAGTTCAGGCATCGGGATGCGCATCAACTACGCCCGGGCCAGCAGCATCAGCGACCCGCAATATATGGAAGGACAGAGGCCGGAGAATTTCCTCGCAGGGATTAACGCATCACTCCTATACGACACACGAGACAGCCACACAAATCCCTCAAGGGGGCTCTACATTATATTGCGTGGCACATTATGGCCCGGATTCCTTTCAGACAGCGGCAGGAGTTACCTGTCCGGAGGAGTGACCTTCAGCGCATACCGGCCATTATGGAAAGGAGCTGTCCTGGCAGGTGACATATATCTGTACATGAACGGCAAGGACTGCCCGTGGAACCTCAGAGAGGAAATATGCGGTTACCCAGGAAGGATGAGAGGATATTATGCAGGCAGATACATCGACAGCTGCCAGCTGTGCACGCAGGTCGAGCTGAGGCAGAGGTTATGGCAAAGGCTTGGAGCCGTGGTCTGGGGCGGAGCCGGCACATTGTTCCCGTCATTCGCGGAATTCTCATGGAGGGATATCCTGCCCAACTACGGCCTGGGACTACGGTTTGAATACAAGAACGACATCAACCTCAGGGCAGACATCGGATTCGGAAAGAAGGCATGGGGATTTTCATTCGGATTCTCCGAAGCATTCTGACATTCCCAAAGAAAATATTTCTAAATTTGCGGTCATGAATCCGTGTTTCGCAATAATCGACCGCAACACCCTCGGCAGTTCGAAGCTGAGAGAACTCCTGCTGAAGGTATTCCCCGGCATGGAAGTCTTCACCTATGACACCGTGGACGGATTCATAAGGGATTCCAACAGGCATTTCATACATTTCTTCGTAAGCGACCTCATGCTGCTGAGCAGGACCGATGAATTCGAGCCCCTGAAGGGCAGCACCACCGTCCTTTCGACATCCGGTACCCTCGTGGCCGGATCCGGATACCATATCCTCGACATCTCCGCATCGGAAAAAGACATAATGACAGCTCTGAAAGACCTCAGGGAGAACTTCCGCAACGGAGCATGCTATCCGGATTACGCACGCAGGAAGGACGGCGGAGAAGCACTCCTGTCATCCCGTGAAAGAGCAGTCCTCAGACTGCTGGCCCAAGGCATGACTTCCAAGGAAATAGCCGGAGAACTCGGCATTTCCCTCCCGACAGCTACATTCCACCGGAACAATATCTGCTCCAAGCTGGGCACCCGCTCAATTCCACGCCTTACCCTCCAGGCCCTGCTCCTCGGTCTTGTCGGTGCGGATGAAATATGATTTTCCATGGCACATGTTTTGATTTACGGTCAGACGAATTTTACAGATAGACACGAATTTCAAAATCATTTTCCCATGAGAAAGAATGAAGAGCAGATCGCAGGACACACGAACGGTGTGTCGGGACAGGCGTCAGTAATGATGCCATGGTTCATCATTACTACAAAAGGCATCGTCCCTGAGGACATCCCTGAAAGACATCCGTATACAGAATTTCCGGCATTTAAGGAATATTATTACTAGATTCGCAGAATTATGAACATTAGGATGAAGACAGCTCTTGCGGTCATTCTCACGGGAATGCTGCTGACCGCATGCGGAAACGCCGGAGCAAGAAACGAAAAGAAAAAGGATGCGCAAAAGGCTCCTGCTGCAGTGGAACTTACAACAGAAGCCTTCAACACATTGGTTTATGACATGAAATCAGAAAAACCCGTATATCTCGGGAACAAGCCTGCCATCATCGATTTCAACGCCACCTGGTGCGGTCCCTGCAGGAAAATCGCTCCTATCCTGGACGAACTTGCCAGGGAATATGACGGGAAGATCGTGATATACAAAGTGGACGTGGACAGAAACAGGTCGATTGCCGAAGCATTCGGAATCACATCCATCCCTGCAATCCTCTACATCCCTCTTGACGGAGAACCGGTCATGACTGTGGGACTGAGAGGAAAGGCAAAGATGAAGGAGGAAATCAATACGATTCTATTTCAACGTCACTGAATCTCTATCGTGACATCCTTTCCTACAGGAACTACACGGCAATTGTCGATGTAAGTATCGCCATAGTTACCATATATGGCTCCACTGACACCCTGGACTTTATTCTGACTGCCATATGGCTTTTCAACCCAGACCAGAAGCTTGAGATTATCCGGATTCATGTCTGAAGTGATATCGGCAGTATATGTTTGGGTCCATACCTCACCATTTCCGGTAATCCTTACACTGTCACCTGACAACCCTGTAAGTACCTTACGTGTGATATCATTGTGAACATAGTCATTGCCGGCTCCGTTCTGTGGGCCCACAATGCCATCTTCAAGAAGCATAAGCATGACCCTGTATGAATCAGCCTCCTTGAAATAGAGGGAAATGTATGCTTCAATACGTTTATCTACAATCCTGCTGCTGCAAGCGATACCAGCCTTAGATGGATATGCGGCAGCAGACTCATTAACCAAATCGACGGTTATCCGCGATGTCGAGGCAGAATTCTGTACCATAGCGCGGGCATCAACCACTCCCGTTGGGAATCCGTCCACCTTATATCTGTTTATAAATGAATTCACCCCATCAAATTCATAAGAAGACTGTCCTCCATGCAGGCTGACAAGCTCCAATTTATCTCCAACCTCAGTCTTTGCAGAGGCAAAAGAAGTCGCCATCATTGGACAATATCCACACCAGTCGGCAGTAAACCTCATGGCCAAGGACCTGTGCTTGATCTCAGACGAATTCCATGTCTGCTTATCGGCAAGCAATGAATTCTGAGAAATACTATATACTAAGGTGTTTTCTCCGTCATTCAGGGATATCTCCGCAGTCCGGGATTCCTGTCCCTCGTTAGGAAGAACGGTAAATACGATATCCGAAATAGTATTGCCTTTTGCATCCAGAACAGATGACTCAGAATGATATTTCAGCCAATCTGCCTTACATTCGTACTCGAAATCATGGTTGCAGCACACAACCATGGACACCATACCACCGGTAGATCCGGCATTAACAGAATTGGCAACAAGTTCAAATACAGGTACATAATTTTCCTGAGTGACAGTCAAGGGCAAAACCACACCACCGGAAACGATATTGACTTCTGCAGTCCTGACCTCACCCGTCTCATTTGCCACGGCAGAAATCTTGATACGACCGGTTCCTGCCTTTCCTTCAAGAGGAGAGACTGTCAGCCACGATGATTCTCCAGACATCTGAATACGCCATTCCTTTGCAGAACTGAAGCGTACATTAGATACACCTCCAAGAGGAGCCATTACAATATCAGATTCATAACCATGGGCCAGACTTAAATCTGCCTTAAGCTGACCATCATCATTGGAACAGGCTGTAGCCATCAACGCCAGCAGTCCAAACATCAATACAATCTTATTCATATCTACAAAATTTACTTTTGCAAACTTACATAAAAATTTCAAATTTTATATCAGCATTAAATCAGGACATGACGTATAAATGTGTCTTGTCATCACACCTTAAACGGGAATCACATGTATAATTGCTACGATATTGCTGCAAGTCTCTTTTGCAGTCATTGGCTGACGGGCGGAAGATGTCACACACAACGCATTTCTTAAAGGGCTCTACCTTCATGATATCGCAAACCATAGGACGGCGGACAGGCCAAGAATTCTGAACGTATCATATTTGCATATTTATGCAACAAGTACTCCTACAGACATCTATAACTAATTCGATTTTGCGACAGAATCATTCAAAATCGTGCATTATAGCCCATTAACTGAACACAAGCCAACCTTTTTGATACATGGCATAATACAAAGAAAATGAGGAAGTTCCGAAAAACCACCTCATTTTACCTTTGAGCCAGCTATGGGATTCGAACCCACGACCTTCGCGTTACGAATGCGATGCTCTACCGACTAAGCTAAACTGGCAACGAAACTCCTCCGCCAATAGCGAAAGGGACTGCAAATATAGAGAATTTTCAATAAATTTGCATCCTGATTTAAAAAATCGTCAGCCATTGTGTGCTCAGAACATCATGTAGGACGAAGTCGTGACATCTATATAAGGGAATATGGGAAACAACGCAGCAGATATAATCATCATAGGCGCAGGAGCAGCCGGACTGATGGCGGCGGCTGGAGCTGCACGCACAATCGGGAATTCAGGACGTGTGGTGGTCCTGGAAAAGATGCCGCGCCCGGGACGCAAGATAATGATTACGGGAAAGGGACGATGCAACTTCACAAACGTCAAGAACTGGAACGAATTCAGCGGCCACATACATCCCAAGCCTAATTTCCTGAAGCCGTCATTCTACAATCTCACTTCCGAAAAGATGATCGACTTCCTGACTGCATACGGTATGGAAAGCATCGTGGAGCGTGGAGACAGAGCATTTCCTGCCTCACATCTGGCTTCCGACGTGGTGGATGCACTTGTGAGGGCGGCGGAGGAAGCAGGAGCAGAGGTGATTTGCGGAAAGGAAGTAAAAGAGATATTTCATGACGCATCTGCAGAATCGTTTTCCTTAACATGCAGCGACGGCAGCAGCTTTACCTGCAGCAGGCTGATAATCTGCACCGGAGGCCTCTCCTACCCAAAGACAGGCTCATCGGGAGACGGATATGAATGGGCCGGTAAGATGGGGCATTCGGTGAAACCGCTTTTTCCTTCGCTGACAGCCATTGTGCCGAAAGGATATAAAGATTTCCCGACACGCACTGCAGCCTCGTTCGAAACGGCAGGCAGAGGCCATATCCACAGGAGGGAGCCCCTGTCTGAAATGGGAAAGATGCTCTGCGGCAACCAGCTCAAGAATGTCAATCTTACATTATTCATCGACGGCAACGAGGTTCAGAGCGAATTCGGAGACCTGGACTTCACCGACGGAGGCATTGAAGGTCCTATAGGATTCAAGGTAAGCAGAAAATGTGTGAACGCCATGATAAACGGTTCCAAGGTAACGGCAGTCGTGGACCTGAAGCCGGCAGTCGAGTATGAAGACCTATACTCACGCATATCATCTCTCTGGAACGAGATATCAAAGGACAGGCGCAACGCCCAGAGGCTCTACAAGGACAGATTCCGCATACTTCTGACCAAGGTGCTGCCTCAGTCGCTTATACCTGCATTTGTCAAATATCATCCGAATGCCGACCACAAGACGTTGTCAAAGGCTCTAAAGAGTTGGAAGTTTGATATAGATGGCTATGTGGGATATGAGAGATGCGTAATCACTGCTGGAGGAGTATCCCTTGAAGAGATTACCCCGAAGACACTTGAATCAAAGTTGATTCCCGGCTTGTATTTCGCAGGGGAAGTCCTGGACCTTGATGCGGACACAGGAGGCTACAATCTCCAGACAGCATTCTCCACGGGATACCTCGCAGGAATCAGTGCCGGAAAGGAGATTGGAGTCAGATAACCCCTGAGCCAAGCATTTCAACTGATGTATCTTTGGCACGCGTCTCCAAAGATGGCTCCACCGGAGCATACCAGACAGCAAATTGGCCTGGAGTGATTCCCCGCTGCGGAGAATCGAAAAGGATGTAAAGACCATTCTCACGCATGATGAGGGTGGCGTTCTGCAGAGGCTGACGATAACGGATGCGGATACGATAGCGGCGGATTTCACCCGGAGCCATACGCAGGTCCTCCCTGATCCAATGGATTTCAGAAGGGTCCACGCGCAGACAGCTGCGCGAGAGGCCCTTATGGGTATGGCCCTCACCTACATATATTATATTGGAAGGAATATCTGTCTCGATTACGAAAAGCGAATCCTTGTGTCCTCCGACATTCAGACCCTTGCGCTGCCCTATCGTATAGAACTGCGCTCCGTCGTGCTTACCGACAATCTTTCCGCATGGGTTCTCCTTGTAGCGGGTCTTCTTTATATGCTTGCGCCCGCTGCGATAGGTCTCGGTTTCAAAACGGATATCATATTTCACAGGCTCAGAAAGCCTCATCAGGGTCTCATCAGAAAGTTCCGCAACCTTAGCCAGGTCAAAAGGGCAGGACTCCTCATGCACAGGGGAAGCCTTGTCCTCGGAGATATAATCCGTAATCATCTTCAGCTGTCCGGCATCGTCACGCAGGATCGAGGCAAGGGTCCCGCTGACAAACTTATAATGCGGGTTTTCTGCATAGTAGGCATCATAAACCTCAACTATATCTCCCTCGCAAGGCTTTAGCTTCTGCTGCAGGAAGGTCGGCAGGTCCACCTTGCCCACAAAGCATATTCCCTGAGAATCCTTCTTGTCGGCAGAGGGAAGATCCGCCTCATGCGCCAGCTCACGTACCTGCGGCTTCTCGATATCACCTATCGGGAACATGGCCTGAGAAAGCTGTTCCTGAGTCAGCTGACAGAGGAAATAGCTCTGGTCCTTGTTGGGATCTGCACCTGCAAGGATGCGGTATATCTGTTTGCCATCCGGTCCCTCATGAGTTTCTTTCCTGCAATAATGTCCCGTCGCCACATAATCAGCTCCGAGCTTCTTAGCGCATTTCAGGAAAGCATCGAACTTTATCTCTCTATTGCACAATACATCAGGATTTGGTGTACGTCCCTTTTCATATTCATCGAACATATAATCCACTACCCTCTTCCTGTATTCCTCGCTCAGATCCACAAAATAAAAAGGGATTCCGACCTTGCGAGCCACCATCTCAGCCACAAAACGGTCTTCCTCCCACTCGCAGTCACCATGGAGAGTGGTGGAGGCATCGTGCCAGTTCTGCATGAAAAGCGCGAACACATCATAGCCCTGACGCTTCAGCAAAAGAGCAGCGACACTCGAATCGACCCCTCCCGAAAGCCCTATACACACCTTTATTTTGCGATTATCTGTCATAAAACCCGAATTTTTCAATAAAAAGCATTATATTTGTGAGTTGCGCAACCGACGTGCAAAGATAACTAATTACACAGTTATGACAAACAAAGAGATTAAAATAGCCTATCAGGAGTACGACAGTCTCGCTGAACTCGATCCGAAGGACAGGGAACTCGCACAGGCTTCGATAGACGCCACAGCTCAGGCATATGCCCCATATTCCAAGTTCAACGTGGGAGCCGCAGTCCTTTTTGAGGACGGAGTGATTGTCAAGGGTGCAAATCAGGAAAATGCAGCGTATCCGTCAGGTCTATGTGCAGAAAGAACTGCCCTTTTCTATGCCAGCGCCAGCCGCCCGGACAAGCCGATGACAGCTATTGCCATTGCTGCAGGACAGAACGGGCAGCTCCTTGAAATGCCGGCAACACCATGCGGAGCATGCCGTCAGGTGATGGCTCAGTACCAGCTCAAGAGCGGGCTTCCTATGAAAGTACTGCTTGTCGGAGCGCACAAGATATGGAAATTCGAGAAGATCGACGACCTGCTTCCGCTGATTTTCGACAGCATTTAGATACTTCAAGGATAATTAGGGCAGTTATTTTTGCGGGATTCCAAAAAATGACTACCTTTGCAGCCGGGTAAGTCTTACACGACCAGCTCCCTCTGAATTCCCCCAGGGCTTGACCGCAGCAAGGGTAGGAGGTCGTAGCGGTGCGATGTAATCAGCTTACCCTTTTTTTTATTCTCTGCAACGTGATATAAAATCATCATTTCGGCTCACCTGCAAACGCCTGTGTCTATGAAAACCTCTTCCAAGAATATCAGTCAGGCTTCAGTCCGTTCCTGATCGAGTTCTTACCCATATCTGTAGCTGACGGTCGTTTTGAGGCCTGATACGGGACCGTCAGTCAAGAAATCGGCCTTATTTCTGACTGACGGTGGCCGGAATCGTCGTTTTTCATGCTTTTGGGGGACCGTCGGTCAAGTTTTCGAGGAATTTTCTGACTGACGCTCCCGAAGTAATGTGTCCTTGCATGCCATCGCTACATAAAATCGGCATTTCGTGCAGCGATGGTGCCCGATTTGCTTCAGTGTCACAGCACCACGCAAACGCTAGACCCGATGCCACGACGCAGGGAAATCAGCTAAAAACCCTGCGTCACGGAAGGAAAGCGGCACAGACGAAAGATAACCAGGACACGACGCAGGGAAATCAGCTAAAAACCCTGCGTCGCGGAAGGAGAACAGCTTTACAGAGAACAGCCTTTCAGTCTTCCATGTTACGACGATATACTATCGGTTCCAGATATGCTATAGATTCCAGATGTGCAACAGATTCCGGATATGTGGCAGGTCTCGGATGCACTGATTTCAGCGGACAGACACGGTATTTTGTAGGTGATCCATCATTTCGTGTCACAACGGTAGTAAGGCGCAACCTCCGCTTTTCATAAAGCACTGATAATAAACACTTTACATCTTTATAGGTGGGCGATTATCGAGGCCGCTGAAAAAGTCCTTTTGTAGAGGCTTATATCCTGCAATTATTTTTGGATAGTTGTAGGATATTTAGTAT
>CANBDX010000061.1 GCA_947367315.1 uncultured Bacteroidales bacterium
GATAGGAGTCGAACCTACACGCCGTGAAGCACTCGCACCTGAAACGAGCGTGTCTACCATTTCACCACTCGGGCTTGCAAAGTGGGACAAAGATATAAAAGATTTTTGAATTATGCGCAATTTTTTAACACACTTTGCAAACTTATAGAACCAGATCAAACACAAATTCCTCATCCCACTTCTGCACCAGCACGGTCACGCCCGTAATGTAATAATCCAACGTGACCGTAACATCACTGAGATCTTCCGAATCCCAGTCATAGCCGCTCGCCCGGATATACTCCCCGACCGCAAAATTCTTACGGATTCCATTTCCTCCTTCCACCACAAGCATCATCGAAGCATCCATCTGCCTCGGCACCCTTACGGTTATCTCCCCTTCATCCTCCGGACATGCCTCGCAGCGGAATTCTCCTTTACGAGGGCTTCCATCCAAGGCGTATCCATCCACATTCCCACATATTGAAATGATGTAAGGCATCGCATCCTTTCCCTTAAGTTTCACTGTCAAACAGCAATAACTCTTACGGAGATCCACTCTCTGACGCCATATTTCACCCCTCGTATCAGCCACGAAAGAATGCTTATAAACCGGCGGACATTCGCAGCCTAAAGGTATGACCAATCCGGAATCTTCTTCCACAAAGCCATCGACACCACTCAACACATTCACATCCAGCATCCCATGAGGTACCTCCCTCATATATTCTTCCCGGAATCCGGACGGTGCGACCATATCTCTGAAAATGATGCCGTCCGGCCCCGTAACCAGCATATCCAAAGACCCGACCGAGGTATCAACACCACTGAAATCAAGCATCAGCCTGCCAGGACACACATCCCTGTCCTCCTTGACCGAACACCCTGCACAGGCAAGCAGCATGACTGCACACACCAGCATGCCGGACGACATTCTTCCCATAACTTATTAAAGTTCCTTATCAACTGTTATGACTTCGTCCCAATCCTTCACCTCGACATTTCCGTCTCCCCAGTATGTCTGTACCGGAATATCAGGTGAATCCGAGCCCGGTCTCTTGATAACAAGATTTACCTTATAAGCCTTATTCTGAACAATCACCGGCATAGTTACAGGATAATAGCACTTCTTGCCGTCAAGCGTAGCCTCAACCACAAATCTAGTAGACCTCGGCTCCCATGCCGGACGAGATGAATCAGGAGCAGAATTCGGATAGCAATAGAACACATGTGTGCGTGTATATGCGACATCAGGATGAACACTTGCCGGGGTGGTCAGACAGTCATATAGCATAGGAACTTTACCGCTATCTTCCACCATAAGCTTGTTATACCACGTATAAGATTCAGAATCTGAGAGATAATACTTGTTTCCCACCACATTGATAAGATATACTGCATCAATTGTGAAGGTCTTGTATCTATAATGCTCCACAGAATAATCAAGATCGACAGATCCCAGATATATCTTTGCAACTTTTCTCCTGACAGGTACCGTAACCTCATATGATTCCTCACCGGCACTGATGACCAGTTCGGTTTCCCCCTCCATTATCAGACGTCCGGGAGTATTGTCAGTCAAGAGGTCTGTACACCTGGCCGAAAGTACATATCTGTTCATTACATCAGACATGTCCGGCGCATTCACAATGGCCACCACATTCTTGGTACCGGCCGTACATCTCAACTGCAGCTGCGACTCATTTCCACCACGGGCATAAGCCTCCAGCACGCCTGCATCATTGAACACCAGAATCTGGACATCCTCCACTGCGCTGTCATCAACAGCCTCCATACTCCTGGTTGCCGTCACAGGCACTGACACGTTCAGAGTGAACCTGGCCGATTCAGTCTGCGTCTTTACCGGTTCCACTTCCTTCTCCGTGCACCCTATCAGTGCAAAAGCAGCCACAGCCGCATAAAATAATGTTTTCTTCATAATTTGAATGATTTAAAAATGTTTGTTTATATTGACTTCACGAATGATTTCAGCCATTTCCGGATCCAGATTCGCGCGATACTCCAGAGACGGGTCAATAGCCAAAGCCAGCCTATAGTATTTCATAGCCTCCTGCAGCTGTCCCAACCTGGAAAGAACCAATGCCTTCAGGTAGCACACCTTCGGATCCTCCACATCAAGCCTTTCAAGAACAGCCAGAGCTGAGTGATTGTAATCAGCAGACATCATGGCAAGGGCAGCATTATAATCACCATATGGTCTCAGATAGGTATGGGCTGTCTTATAATCAAGCCGTTTCAGCGCCTCCACCCCAGCCGCATACACTGTGTCAAGTTCCGTAGTATGCACCGTATCCTTCACCATCCCCACACGGTGCATATGGAACTCAAACCCCACACTACGCAGCTTGGGATATAGTTTTTCCCTCAGGTAACGATACTCCGGCATTGATGAGATCCTTCTTTCCACCTTGTCAGGAAAAGAAAGGTCCTTCATCATATCGAGAAGAACGCGTACAGTTTCCGGCTTCATGACCGTATCATTCCTCACAAGCTTCATTAACTGTTCCCAATTCTCCGGAAGACTTGACACCTTCATGCTGTCACGCCAACGCTCCGGCACATATGTCTCCAGATACTTCTTCACCGATTCAGACCTGGCAACTGATAATCTTTCATTCAGGGCGAAGGTCCCCTCTGGGGAACACGAGGCCCTGATTATCAGGGAATCCAAGGCAAATTCCCGTCTGGCCACCACATCTCCGATACATCTCCGTATGCGGGCAAGCTCATCACCGTTCCCTTCCAGAAGCGTATCCACTTCTGAACTGCCCTGACGGAAATCTATGAAGGCTCTTGTATTATCATACACCCTCCTTTCAAGCACCAGCATCCTGTATTTTGGAGTATCATCCACAAGAGTGGAGAGCGAACTGATATAGAAAGTGAGTTCTTCCGGAAAAGGAAGCGTAAGAATACACTCACCCCTTTCATATAGACTTCCGTCGAGGGATACCATCACCTTCTTCAAGCCGGGCCTTGTCCTGAATGTATGCACATACCTGTATACGAATGCTCCATGATCAAGGGTAATTACCGTATCCAGACGTATGCCTTCCGTAAGAATCGGATCCTTCACATACATCCTGTACATCTTGTCCTTCATAGCCTTCCGACGTTCATTCCTCCGTATCTTTCCATGCATGGTATAATGTTCCAGAGCGTCTTTCTGAGTCACACCGAAGAGGTTCCTCTCCATATCGTCCGTCACTAGCGCGGAATCTCTCTTCATCGCATAAGTCTGAGGGAAATGACGCTGAAGAAAGATTTCCAGCTGTCCCACACGTATGAAATCTGTAGTGTCTGTAATTATTGAAGCCAGGAACTCACGATACTTCTGATACCCACGCATCTGGGCCTGACGATATCCAGATCCTGTTATAAACAAAGGTTCCAGCACCAAGGTATCCTCCTGTATCCTCATTACGGGCCTTATCTTCAGTTTCCAAGCAGAATCCAACATTCCCGAAGGCACCGTAACATCAAAACTTACAGACACCATACCCGCCCTCTCTGCCACATTCCGGAACCTCGCGGTAACAACAGATGCCGCAAGGATATCAGTCGCCACCATTTCTCCTGTTTCTGTGTCACGGATTGCGTTCATTATCACAGGCCCTTCCTCCAACGTCCCACGTATACTGTCGATCCGCACCGTATCCGCCTCACGGCTTCGCTCAAACTCCTCGTCTCCCGGCACCGATATAGCTAGAGCCGTCTCACCGGAACGTATCTTCTGCATCTTCCTGTACGGAGCGCAGGCCACCGCCATCACAAGCAGGCTGATGAAGACATATTTCATATCAGAACACATATACCAACGACACAGTCACATCATCAGGAAGTATAAAGCCCCTGTCACCCTCACCCACGGTAATGCCGCATTTCGGGCACGAATACCTTCTATACCTGTCTATCCCGGCCCAGAGGCCTAATCCGAATTCAATATTGAAATGAGAAGACAGCATATAGGTATATCCGGAATATAGCCCTGCCCCAAGACGGTCTCCCTCCTCAGTCTCAGAAGACATGATGCCTCCCATATTGTATTCCTGATATCTGATCTTGGACGCAAACCACCACCCCGACCATATATGCCACGGCCACAGCCTCGCACCAAAGGAGTAAGACTGCTGACGAAGCTGGAACTGTTCATCACCCGATCCATATGAAAACGGATTGTACCTTATACCAGCAACCAGGCTCCACCTGCGGGAAAGTGCACATGAGGCATCCAGATTCATCGTGCCGAGGGCTGCATATCCGAGAAGATCCGTGGACAGGCTGAACTTCTGTGCTGATACCGTACTGCATGAAAGGACCAGTGCCGACAGCAGGAGATAAATCTTCTTCATGGCATCAATATCTGCTGAACACCTGTTCTATTAAACTTCTTTTGGCCGGGAATGCAGCAATCAGGGCTGTCCGCAGGTCATTGCGGGATGCAACACTCTCATCCAGCACTGAGAATATATCCGAACAGACCAACCCGCGTTCATCAAGATAACGGAAGATCTGCGGATAAAACCAGTATGACGTACCGAATGATGGGAAGCCACCGCCATAACGGTCCTTATACATCAAGCTTTCCAGATAATAAGCCCAGCTTTCTCCAACCTCACAATATCCCGCTCCATCTTCTGTGCCGTCACCATAGGTCATTCCCCCTGACATTATGAACGACTTTATTATATAAGTGATATAGGTATTCCAATACGTCTTGCCCACATTCCTGAAATGGCTTGCATGGGCAAGTTCGTGACACACTGAGGAATATATGGCCCTATAGTCATCCTTCGTCTTGGTACCTATAGTCACATCAGGGAGGAAGTATTTGATTATCTGGGAGAACTCTCCGAGAAATGATCCTATAAGACCATCCTCTACATATGCTCCGTGATGCATCATGACCGCACTGCTGGCACTCATCCCGTTCATTATCCATATCCTCAGGTCCTGAGGAGGACAGGTGATGTTCAGATCATCTGATGCACATCTGGCGAAATAATCATACGCAGCATTATTTACCACACATCTTCTGAACAGCTTGGCCTCCGAATCCCTTGTAACGGTCATGTTTATCCCAAAAGGCTCAGCCTTTCCCAAAGTGGATACGGAAGCTGGAACAAGGACAAGGTTCACCCCTATATTGAAGCCTGTTGAGTTCTGGAAGACAAGTCTGTAGCGAAGCCTGGACGAGAAGGTCTTGTCCATGGTATAATATCCGTCACGGTCGGTATAGGTACTTGCAAATTTCACAAAGGTATTGCATACAACCTTGACTCCTGCCACTCCGAACGGTTTTCCTCCGTTAGCATGCTCATCCACAATGGTTATGCGCCCTGAAGGAGCCGTCTTTGACGATTTGACGGCAAGATCCGAAAGTCTACCGGCATTACCGGTCAGCCTATAGGACTCAGCCTCCACAGCAGCCCAATCTATACCGTCGGAGCGCGTTCCGGCAGATTCCTCCGAAATATGACATTCATCTATCACCTCATACCTGATGTCCGGAAAATCAAAGTCGTGGGGAACCACAGCGTACTGCCATGTCACATCCCCTTCAGGAATTTCAGGGTCATGATACCAGTCGCCGTCCACAAGGATATCATAGTCCAAAGGATGGTCCACCAGCTCTACTCCGAGCCCCTCCAGAGCCTTGCACTCGTTTTCGTCTGAAGGCAGGAAACGGACATACAGATTGGTGGTCTTGACATCCACCCGGTCCGCCTTGACAGGATACAGAGACTGCAGGGCGCGCGCCATGTTTTCCGTTTTGTAGGGATTCTCGAGACGGTTGCCCAAAACGATCTTCTCATGTGCGAGACCTCTTCCATAAACATAGTCAATCCCCCTTTCTGCATCCATCCCGTCCTTTCCGCACGAGATGAGCAGAAATACCGCAAGCAAAAGTTTGAATTTACCTCTCATAATATGAACATTTAATTACGGAGGCAAAGTTCCGGACACTTATCCGTGTAAAAAAAAGTTACATGCTTATTTATAAAAAAGTGCCCCACAGACACCTGCAGGGCACTTCTATCAGTCAAAATTTATCAAATTTTTCCTAAAAACAAGATATGTTTTCCTAGAAAAACGACACCGTCTTCTGCTCGACAGTGGAAAGGATACTGTTTGCAACGCGGCTCACACCGAAACGGAAGAGGTCCTTGTTGAGCCATTCCTTGCCAAGGATTGAAGACACGATCGAATAGTAGCAGAGGGCATCGGCAGCCGATGATATTCCTCCGGCAGGCTTGAATCCGATCTTCTTTCCTGTGGCCTCATGATACTTGGCGATACACTCGCACATCACATATGCAGCTGCAGGAGTGGCGTTCACATCCACCTTTCCTGTAGAAGTCTTGATGAAGTCCGCACCAGCCTCCATAGCGAGGAAAGAAGCCTGAGCGACAGCCTCCGGAGTACGGAGAAGGCCGGTCTCAAGAATCACCTTAAGGTGAACATGCCTGTTCTGGCGTTCAGCAACCTTGTCGATGCATGCACGCACCTGACGGATTTCCTCCGCAGCAGTCTCATAGTCGCCTGCAAGGAAAGCATTGAGTGCCAACACGATATCCACTTCATCAGCACCCTGTTCCACAGCAAGCTCGCACTCACGAAGCTTCACCTCGAGGAAGCTCTGTGATGAAGGGAAGCATGCTGATACGACCGTTATGTTCACATCGCACTTCCTTTCCTTATCCACGACAGCAGCAAAGTTAGGATACACACATATCGATGCCGGTAAAGGCCATTCAGGATAGCTTGCGCCAAATGCATTCACCTTTTCCACAAGTTTTGTTACTGAAGCCGGTGTATCGTCAGTCTTCAATGTTGTAAGGTCCATCATGGAGAAACACTCCTTATAGACCTGCTCACATGCCATATTGTCAAGATTTGCAGCAATCATTTCCAGTGCTCTGCCCATCGCTTCCTGATCAGGAGCATAGCCATACTTTACCAAGTAATCCATAGTATTTAAAATTTTAATTTTGAATCAACTATTATAGTTACAGGACCGTCATTAACCAGTCCCACCTTCATGTCTGCGCCGAATATGCCGCGTCCCACCGTCTTCTCCATTGCGGCCTCCATCAATTCCAGAAACCTTTCATACAGAGGTACAGCCACATCAGGTCTGGCAGCCTTGATGTAGGATGGCCTGTTTCCCTTGGCGGTAGATGCATACAGCGTGAACTGACTCACCACAAGCACATCTCCTGCCACATCGCGCACCGATAGATTCATTACTCCTTCGGCATCATCAAATATGCGCATCGCGGCAATCTTTTTCGCAGTCCACTGCAGATCCTCCTCTGTGTCATCATCCGTAAACCCTACAAGCAGCAGAAGCCCAGGACCTATAGCAGACTCATATCCTTCCTCCTGCACCTTCACCGATGCCTCCTTCACCCTTTGTACAACTGTCCTCATTATCCTCTTATCTGTATATTGAATCCCTCATCCACAAGAGGTTGCACAAGCTCCCTCATCTGCTCCACTGTATATTTTTCCAATGTCTTGTCCGGCGTCTCCCTGTCTATCGTATAGACCATTATCTCACGCGGACGCAGTTCCCTCACGATATCCATCCATGCTGCAAGCGGTTCCGGAGCAAGGGTGTCGAAATCTGCCGATCTCAGGAACATGGTCTGAAGCACAAACCTTCCCTCGAATTTCCGGAGACTGTCCACGACGGACGCAAGTGAATAATACCCTGTCGGCTTGTTTATCTTCCTCACCAGTTCATCACTGGAAGCGTCTATCTTCATGATAGGGTTATCCACCCTCATCAGCGCCTCCATGATCTTCGGGCGGCCGGCAAGCGTTGCGTTCGACAGCACAGACACCTTCGCAAGAGGGAAATATCTGTCCCTCAACTCCAGGGTAACATCTATGATTTCCGCAAAATCCGGATTCATCGTAGGTTCGCCGTTACCGGAAAAAGTTATGGAATCTACTGTCTTTCCTTCATCGAGGACGGCCTTCATCTTTGCCTCCAAAGCCTCTGCCACGTCACTCAGACGCGGAAACACATTGTCCGAAACCCCGTCCTCGTTCCATCCGCACTCGCAATACACGCAGTCGAAGTTGCATAGCTTCCCCTTGGAAGGAAGAATATTCACTCCCAGAGAAGACCCCAGCCTGCGGCTGAATATTGGGCCAAACACTATGTCGTCAAAATGCAGCATTTAAATAATCCTTTCCGCCCTGCTTGAAGGTGTCACATATCCGCATTCATCCACGTCGCTTATACGCACCAGTCCCGGCATCTTTCCGACCTCAATGCTACCTATCAGTGCATCCTTCTTCAGGAAACGGGCACCGTTGAGACAAGCCCAGACGAGCATCTCGCCCATCGGCACATCCGGAAAGGCCTCATGCAGACAGACCAGTTCCTTTACAATGTCAAGGTCGTCGTTGCTTGACAGGGAATCCGTGCCCAAGGCGATGGAAAGTCCGTTCTTCCTCATAAGCTCCACCGGAGGCAAAGCATTATGGATAAATATATTAGACAAAGGGCAGATGGCAAAATACGGATTAGCCATAACTGCCTTTGCAGCATCTATATCGCTCTGCTGAAGGCATACGTTATGCACCAGCAGCACATGTTCTTCATATGGTGCAGGCTTGACTGCGGCAAGCCTGTCAATAAAATATTTCAAGGACGATTCTCCTGTCACCGGAGGCGTACTCATCCCAGCCCTCTTCCTGTTTTCATACATCGCGCCACAACCTTCTGCAATCAGGTCCTCTTCCTCCTGACTTTCCTGCGAATGATAGGAAAGGAAACCGGACTCAAGCCCCGCTGCAGCCGATGCGCTCAGAAGCTGAGGGCTCATCGTATAGCACGAATGAGGAGTCGGAGCTGCATCGATGCCATGAGCATCAGCGACCTCTTTCAATTGAGTCACCTCATTCATCACTCCCTCGCACATTTCCGGTTCGCTGCCGAAGACTTCAAGGAAGGTCCTTGTATACATAGGATGGGAGGCCTTGACCTCGAAAGACGAGTCGTCGTTGCTGATGTCAGCCATAGCCGACACTCCCCTTTCCCACATACGGTCCATCCACTCCTTCACAAGCTTCTTCTTGGCCTCGCGTCCGGCCCAGTCACGCAGGGCATTGATCTGGTCTATGAAGCCCGCCATACCCGTCCCCTTGACGAACTTACCGTGAAGATGGGACAGCTCCACATGGCAATGGGCATTGACGAATCCCGGCACAATGGCACCGGAGGCCACCACCTCAGACGGACTGCAGATTCCCACATTAAGAATCCTGCCATCCTCATCGTCATATTCTACAAAGCCGTTCCTTATCGGATCTTCCGCCTCCAGCGTATATACATACGAGGCTGTTGCTCTCTTCAAACCCATTGTCTATCTTGATTCCAGATCTTTCTTTTTTACTTCCGGTTTCAGAAACCTGCCATCAATCACACGGTTTATCTGCGTTTTGACAACAGGATTCTTCACCTTCTTATCAGCATTCTCCGTCATTGCAGGTCGCTGCTCCTTTTCCTCCAATATCTTTGCTTCCACAGCTGCAATGCTGTCAGACAGAGCCAGAGTGTCTGCCGCCACAGTCATGCGAGGTCCTTCATAAAGCGTGTCAGTCTCCGACACTGCCATGAGCCTGTATATCCAGAGAGATGAATCAGGTTCGAAGGTCACGCTGTCGTAATAATGCACATATGGTTCGTCAAACAGGCATGGAAAGAACTCGTTGATATCGAGATCGGAGTCATACCTCAGCATCTCGAGCCTCTTCCTCCTTGCCTCTTCCTCTTCCAGTATCTTCTCCTGCTTACGTAGCTCGTTCAGGCGCTCGTCCAGGATAGCCACAGTAGTCCTCAGAATCCTCGAAAACCTCTCCGGGTCATCCATATATACATCCACAGTCCTTCTATAGTCCTTTGAATCATATCCATATTTCTCAAGGATAGGTTCATAAACCAGAGAAGTATCGGCGATATGCCTGAATCCCGGAGTGGAGGTTATCCACTGGTCTGTCATCAGCATCTCCGCATATATCTCGGCAAGCTTGCCACGCGGAATGACCTCTGCCTCATCCCTGCTGCAGGAAGACAGAAGCACCAATGCCGCCATGACAGCAGACATATGTCGGAAAGCCTTTATCATATTATCTCAGAACAGCGCCGAATTCATTCTGGAATGTAGAGAGTAGCTTGCTCATGATCCTCTCCACATCATTGTCAGTCAATGTCTTCTCAAGATCCTGGAGCACGAAGCTGAGCGCATACTGCTTCTTTCCTTCGGCAATCTTGTCGCCTCTGTAAACGTCGAACAGACTCACCTGCTTGAGAAGCTTCTTGCCCACGCGGAGAGCGCTCCTGCGAAGGTCAGCATAGTTCACGGACTCGTCAAGGAGAAGAGCAAGGTCACGTCTCACCTCAGGGAACTTCGGAAGCTCCTTATATCTGATCTTGTTTCTCTTTACAAGCTCAAAAAGTACAGGCCAGTTGATCTCTGCTGCGAATACAGGCTGACGGATACCGAAACTGCGTAGTCTCGCAGGAGCGACTGTACCCATCACTGCAAGCCTCTGGTGTGAGCCTGGAAGGTTGTATGCAAGTCCCTCAGAGAAAAGGTCAGCTGGAGCCGCCTCTGTCTCAAGAGAGTAGATATCGCATCCGAAACGTTTGAGAAGAAGTTCGAGATAGCCCTTGAGCTGAAAGTAGCTTCCCTTGCCAGGGTCTGTCCTCCATGACTTCTCTGGCTGGCCACTCATGAAAAGTGCATAGCATGTGTGCTCCTCATAGGAGTCCAGGGTCTTGCCGTCGGTCTCAGGATTGAAGGAGTAGACAGAACCGTACTCGAACGTCTTGATATTCGTGATCTGACGGTTGATGTTGTATGCTATCACTTCAAGACCGTTCAGAAGAAGCGTCTGCCTCATCACATTGAGGTCGGAGCTGAGCGGATTCATTATCCTAACGCACCTCTCTTCCGGATATGTCTTGAGCTTCGAATAATATTCCGATTTGGTAAGGGAGTTGTTCATTGTCTCCACAAAGCCGTTTGCCGCAAGGAAGTCAGCGATAGACTTGCGCACAAGCTCAGGCTCAGGCTTCTGAGGAGCATTCACCGACATCCTCATGGCCTGAGGAAGCTCGATGTTGTTGTAACCGTAGATACGGAGGATTTCCTCTACGATGTCGCATTCGCGGTAAACATCTATCATGTATGAAGGCACGGCAACCTTTGCTCCGGCAGGGGTCTTCTCAAGGAACTCATATGCAAGGCCCTCAAGGATACCCTCTATCACATCATGACCGATCTTCTTGCCTACGAAGTTTTCGATACGGTCATAGTCGAGGTCCACAATCTTCTTCTCGATCTTCTCAGGATAGAACTCCTGCATACGGCCTGCAATCTGACCGCCGGCAAGCTCCTGGATAAGAAGAGCAGCACGCTTTGCCGCATATTCCACTACGAGAGGATCCGCTCCGCGCTCATAGCGGAACGATGCATCAGTCTTTAGACCATGTCTCTTCGAACTCTTTCTGATAGATACCGGATTGAAATATGCGCTCTCGAGGAACACATCAGTCGTGGACTCGGTAACCCCTGACTCCTCACCGCCGAACACACCGGCAAGACACATAGGCTTAACGGTATTGGCAATCATCAGGTCGGCAGATGACAAGGTCCTTTCCACGCCGTCAAGCGTCACGAACTTCTCTCCCTCCTCTGCCCTGCGCACAACCACCTTGCCGCCTTCGATCTTTGCAAGGTCGAACGCATGAAGAGGCTGTCCTATCTCATGAAGCACAAAGTTGGTGATATCTACGATATTGTTGATAGGCCTCAGGCCGATTGCAAGCAGCTTCTTCTGGAGCCACTCTGGAGATGAAGCCACCTTTACTCCCTTGATGGTAGTACCTGTATAGCGCGGAGCTCCGTCCGGTGCAGCAACCTCTACAGGAACCGCCCCTTCCGAATCATTGTCCTCCCACGCAGACACGTCCGGAAGCTTGAACTCACATGGCACGCCGTTATGTCTGAGATACGCATAAAGGTCTCTTGCAACTCCTATATGGGATGCTGCATCCACACGGTTAGCCGTAAGACCTATCTCGATGATGGCGTCAGTAGCAAGGCCGAGGTATTCCTTCGCAGGCGTACCCACTACAGCCTCCGGCTCAAGCACCATGATGCCGTCATGTGACTCTCCTATGCCGAGTTCATCCTCCGCGCAGATCATTCCGAATGACTCCACGCCACGGATCTTCGACTTCTTGATCTTGAAATCCTCACCAAGGACAGTACCCACAGTCGCAAGAAGGACCTTCTGACCTGCAGCCACATTAGGAGCTCCGCACACTACCTGAAGAAGTTCTCCCTCACCGGTATTGAGCTTTGTAATATGGAGATGGTCTGAATCAGGGTGCTCCACGCACTCGACAACTTCAGCCACGATAACTCCCGCAAGACCTCCAGGTATCTCCTCCACCTGCTCGAGAGAATCCACTTCAAGTCCTATGGAGGTCAGGGCTTCAGCCACTGCCTCCGGAGAAAGGTCACACTCAAGATAATCCTTGAGCCAATTGTATGAAATCTTCATATATTACTGTTTTTATACTATATCATCCTTTGAGAAAAGCGAACTTACGAACTCGCGCTTATTGAACACCTTGAGGTCATCGATACCCTCACCTATTCCCACAAATTTCACCGGAACGCGGAACTGGTCCACCACACCGATAACAACGCCACCCTTGGCCGTACCGTCGAGCTTCGTGATGGCCATAGCTGTTATGTCCGTCGCACGTGAAAACTCCTTGGCTTGCTGGAAAGCGTTCTGGCCTGTGGAGCCATCCAGGACAAGCAGAACCTCATGCGGAGCATCCGGCACCACCTTCCTCATCACGTTCCTTATCTTCGTAAGCTCATTCATAAGGTCAATCCTGTTGTGAAGACGTCCGGCTGTGTCGATAAGCACCACGTCAGCGTCCTTCGCCACGGCAGACTTAAGGGTATCGAAAGCCACTGAAGCCGGATCCGATCCCATACCCTGCTTCACGATATCCACCCCTGCACGTTCAGCCCATATGGTAAGCTGATCCACAGCCGCAGCACGGAAAGTATCCGCAGCGCCAAGCACAACCTTCTTTCCCTGAGCCTTCAGACTGCTTGCTATCTTTCCTATCGTCGTCGTCTTGCCCACTCCGTTCACACCCACAATCATCATCACGTACGGTTTCCTGCTGAAATCAAACGGTACCACAACATCATCCACCCCCTCTCCTTCCTTCACATTCAGAAGGGTTGCGATCTCATCCCTGAGGATATCCACAAGCTCATCAAGAGACACGTATTTGTCACGCCTTACCCTTTCCTCAAGGCTCTCGATGATCTTCAAGGTCGTATCCACACCCATATCTGTAGCCAACAGGGCCTCTTCGATTGCATCCAGCAGGTCATCATCCACTTCAGCCTTACCCACAATGGCCCTGGAGAGCCTCTCAAAGAAACTTCTGTTAGTCTTTTTTACTCCTTTATCAAAAATACCCATAATTAGTGTTTAACCCACAAATATACACGTTTTCAACAGAATAAAAAAGAGGATTGACGCAAAAAAGAGAGGCACTGCCTGTTCAGCAATGCCTCTCTTAAATTACTCCAAAGGAAATTATTTCTTTGCGAAGAAATCCTTAGCCTTATCTTCCTCTAGGAGCTCCTCTGTGAATACGTAAGCTCCAGTCTTTGGCGACTTATCCATGCGGATACACTTAACCATCTTCTTGAGTGTACCGGCCTTGAAGGTTGCGACTGCTTTCTTTGCCATTTTCTA
>CANBDX010000062.1 GCA_947367315.1 uncultured Bacteroidales bacterium
ATCCACGAGCGCCGTATGGAGCTTGCATTCGAGGGACACCGCTGGTTCGATATGATCCGTATCAATAACGGACAGTATGCCATCGACTTCCTCCACTCTATCGGAAAGACAAATGCGACTCTTGAACGTCTGATCTTCCCTATCCCTCAGACAGAGAGAGATGCCAACCCGCTCATCGAACAGAATCCTGGATACTAATAGAAAAGATTATATACGAGTATGAAGAAAACAATATTGAAATTGGCTTCAATCATCTTCGGATGCGCAGCTCTTGCGTCTTGCGTGGATGATAATTATATGGAGCTTGACAAGGGACATGACGAGCTGACACTTTCTGTCAATGCTTCTGATTTCGTCCTCAATGAGGCAGAGCATGCAGCTGATGCCATCGCTCTTACCTGGACTACCGGTACCAATTTCGGTACAGGCAACAAGATCTATTATACTCTCGAGATCGCCAAGGCCGGAACTGACTTTGCAGCACCTTATGTGGTGATTGACAATAAGATCCAGACTTATTCATTCAAGGCAACGACTGCACAGTTCAACTCTGCTGTCCGTTCATTCTTCGGTGAGTCAGAGGAAACTCTTGCTCTCGAGGCAAGGGTCATCGCTGTAGTTCCTGAAGTGGATGAAGTTCAGGAGAGTGTAGTATCATTCAATGTAACTACCTACAAGCCAGTACATTCTGTTCTTTATATCATCGGTGACGCTACCAAGACAGGATGGTCTCTTGATTCTATGGAGGAAATGAAGAAGGTGGATAACGGTATCTTCACATGGACAGGAAAGCTCATAGCAGACAAGTCATTCAAGTTCATGACCACAAGAGCAGACTGGGTGCCTTCGTACAACAAGGCTCCGGAGGAAGGCAAGCTTGTTTACCGTGCTACATACGATGATCCGGATGAGACATTCTCTGTAGCGGAAACAGGTAACTATCAGGTGGATGTAAACCTCTTCGACCTGACTGTAAGCATCAAGGCAAGTGCATCTGAGAGTCCGCTCTTCGACAGCATGTACCTTATCGGTAATATTACAAGCTGGAGTTTCGAGCCACTCACAGTGGACCCAGTGGATCCATTCCTCTTCCGTATGGGCCGATTCTTCGACAAGGGTGGTGAATTCAAGTTCGCTACAGCAAACGGAAGCTGGGAGAATAACTTCAAGGCTCCTTACGCAAACGCTCCTTATACTGAGAGCAGCACTGTATTCGTAAGCGGATTCGAGCCTGATAATAAGTGGAATCTTCAGGATTCTGAGATAAACAAGGCGTACAAGATCTGCTTCGACACAAGAAACGGAAGAGAGCGCATGCTTATGGCGGAGTTCGTTCCTTATGAAATGATCTATCTCATCGGTAGTGCATCTCCTGCAGGCTGGAGCCTTGACAACGCTACGCCTATGACTCCGGGTGCTGATGCATATACATTCACTTGGGAGGGTCATCTGAACGAAGGTGAGCTCAAGTTCACTTGCGACAGGAAGTCTGACTGGATGGGAGCATGGTTTATGGCGACTGAGGCAGGAAAAACTCCTACCGGTCAGACAGAGAAGGTCCTCTTTGTCGACAAGTCAAGCGACTGGTGCAAGGCTCAGTATCTCGATGTAAATGTAGGTGATGGCGGCTTCGATCAGAAGTGGAATATTTCCGAGGCCGGTACATACACCATCACTCTCAATCAGCTTAAGGAAACAATATCGATTGTAAAGAAATAATGGTAAAAAGGTTATTATATCCGATAACCCTGGTAATTCTCGCTGTGTCCTGCGGAAAAGATCCGCAGGGCGGCGAGCATCCTGGTATAAATCCGGGACCGGGCGAAACAAACAGCGTGACTGAGGTAATTACCGTTCAGTCAGATATTACAGTCGATCTCAAGACTGATAAAGCGATCTATGCTCCGGGAGAAGAGATTATCTTCACCGGTAACGTCCCTTCTGATGCTAAGATCAGATACCGTCATATGGGAGAGACTATCCACGAGCATGCCGCTTCCGGCAGTCAGTGGACCTGGACAGCCCCATCTGCTGACGGACAAGGCTATATGGTAGAAGTGTATCGTCAGAGAGATGAAAAGACGGATCTCGTGCTGGGAACCATCGCAGTCGATGTGTCAAGCGACTGGACAATGTTCCCTCGCTACGGTTTCGTAGGAGATTTCGGAAAAAACAAGCTTGACGCAGGTGTCATCGAGGCAGAAATGGAATTCCTTAGCCGCTGCCACATCAACGGAGTGCAGTTCTATGACTGGCACAACAAGCACCACTGGCCTCTCGGAGGTACAATGGATAAGCTTGATGAGGTCTACAAGGACATTGCAAACCGTGATGTCTATAATGCTGCTGTGAAGAAGTATATCGATGTGCAGCACAGTTATGGAATGAAGGCTATGTTCTATAACCTTGCATTCGGAGTTCTGGATGATGCCCGTGCAGACGGAGTCAAGGAAGAATGGAACCTGTACAAGAAATCTGGCCGCGAAGATCAGGATGCACATACCCTTCCGGGCGGATGGAAGAGCAATATCTACCTTGTGAATCCGGGCAATACAGAGTGGCAGAATTACCTTATCGAACGCAATAAGGAGGTATATCACCATCTGGATTTCGACGGATTCCACATCGACCAGCTCGGAAGCCGTGGTACTCGCTATGACTGGAACGGAAAGAAGGTGGACCTTCCTGCAGGATATGCATCATTCATCAATGCAATGAAGAAGGCGCATCCGGACAAGAGATTGGTATTCAATGCAGTGTCAAGCTACGGATCGAACAGGATAGCAGAAACAGGCAATGTGGATTTCTGCTATAATGAGGTGTGGGGAAGCGAAGAACAGTTCAAGGATCTCTATACCATCATAAAGTCAAATGACATGAACAGCAACCATACTCTCAAGAGTATCTTTGCCGCCTACATGAACTACGAATGCAGTAACAGAGAGTTCAATATCCCTGGAGTACTTCTTACCGATGCTGTGATCTTTGCTCTCGGAGGTGCTCACCTCGAACTTGGTGACCATATGCTCTGCCGTGAGTATTTCCCGAGCCAGGATGTCAAGATGAGTCCGGCTCTGAAGACTCTTATCGTACGTTATTATGACTTTATGACTGCATATCAGAATCTTCTGCGTGGGGAAAGTTCAAAGGCTGAGGTGCAGGTGGAAGTAGTGAGTACGGCTACCAGAAAGGTACCTTTCAATAACTGGCCTCCAAAGGAAGCTTCCGTCACTACATATGCCAAGAAGATAGGTGATAAGACTGTTATCAACTTCTTGAATTTCAGAACAGTGGATAATCTCAGCTGGAGAGACCTCAAGGGTACCAGACCAGCTCCTGCAAAGGTGATCAAGTCACCGATAAAGATCAAGTACGAGGCTAAGGCTACCAAGGTGTGGGTGGCTTCGCCTGACCAGCACGCAGGTGCGGCTCAGGAGCTCGCCTTCACCCAGGAGAACGGTTACATTTTAGTGACTCTTCCATCTCTTGAGTATTGGACAATGCTTGTAATAGAGTAATTTATGCGTAGGATTTTCATATTGATTTTCTGTCTCATCGCCCCTATGGTTTATGCGGGCGATGTGACAGGAAATTGTCTTTCATATACGCAGGACGGACGCTGCGTGAACTTTTCTCTTGAAGACGGTTCGGTTATCCAGTTGAGGCTCTGCAGCCCTTCAGTAGTGCGGGTGTGGTATTCTCCTGACGGTACATTGACCCGCAGCAACGAATCTTTCGCTGTGGTGAACGAAGACCTTGAGGATATCGGAGAACTTATTGTAAATGAGCAGAATGCCTGCTACGAAATCTTTACGGACAAGCTCCGTATAAGGGTGAACAAGTCCCCTTTAAATCTTCAGATCTTCGATAAGTGGCAGAAACTGCTTTTCAGTGATCATCTGGACAAAGGACATATAAGCGAAGGCACGAAGAAGATCGAATACAAGTCACTTCGTCGTGACGAACATTTCTTCGGACTTGGCGAAAAGACAGGCAAGCTGGACAGGAGAGGCGAGAGCTACAAGATGTGGAACAGCGACAAGCCTTGCTACAGTACAGTCGAGGATCCTCTCTACAAGAGCATTCCGTTCTTTATGAGCAGCTACCGCTACGGTATCTTCCTTGACAATACTTACAAGACGGAGTTCAAGTTCGGAACGGAAAGCCGTGACTACTATAGCTTTGAGGCTCCGGACGGTGAAATGATATATTACTTTATCTTCGGTAAGGATTATAAGGAGATAATGACCCAGTATGTGGGCCTTACAGGCAAGCCTATCATGCCTCCGCGCTGGGCCCTTGGCTTCGCTCAGTGCCGTGGTCTCCTGACTAACGAAGACCTCACATATGAGATTGCAAGCGGCTACCGAGAAAGAGGCATTCCTTGTGATATCATTTATCAGGACATAGGATGGACCCAGCATCTCCAGGACTTCGAGTGGAGGAAGCCAAATTACCGCAACCCTCGCAAGATGCTTTCTGATCTGGATTCAATGGGATTCAAGGTGATTCTTTCGCAGGATCCGGTGATTTCACAGGCCAATAAGAAACAATGGCGTGAGGCAGACAGCCTCGGCTATTTCGTGAAGGATGTGACCACGGGGAAGAGCTATGATATGCCTTGGCCTTGGGGCGGAAACTGCGGAGTGGTGGATTTCACTCTTCCGGAGGTTTCCGACTGGTGGGGAGCATATCAGCAGAAGCCTCTCGACGACGGTGCTGCCGGATTCTGGACTGATATGGGTGAGCCTGCCTGGAGCAATGAAGAGTCGACGGAGCGTCTTGTGATGAAGCATCATCTGGGAATGCACGCTGAGATCCATAACGTATATGGTCTTACCTGGGATAAGGTGGTCACAGAGCAGTTCAACAAGCGCAATCCGGATAAGCGTATATTCCAGATGACCCGTGCAGCTTATGCCGGACTCCAGAGATATACCTTCGGATGGACCGGAGACAGCGGATGTGCTGATGACGTGAACAAAGGTTGGGCCCAGATGGCAAATCAGATCCCTGTACTTCTGTCTGCCGGTCTTGGCGTGATTCCGTTTACAACTACCGATATATCAGGATATTGTGGAGATATCAAGGATTATCCGGCAATGGCCGAGCTCTATACACGCTGGCTCCAGCTGGGTGCATTCAATCCTCTGAGCCGTATCCATCACGAGGGTAACAATGCTGTCGAGCCTTGGCTTTTCGGTGCTGAGGCCGAGAAGAATGCAAAGGCTGCAATCGAACTTAAATATACCCTTCTTCCATATATCTACACCTATGCCCGTGAGGCTCACGACCTGGGACTTCCTGTCATGCGTCCTATGGTAATGGAGTTCCCTATGGACACAGAGACATATGATCTGGACGCTCAGTTTATGTTCGGAGAGGAGATCCTTGTGGCTCCTGTAGTGAAGAAGAGTGCCCGTACCAAGAATCTCTATCTTCCAGAGGGACTTTGGATCGACTTCAATGACAAGAAGACAGAATACACCGGAGAGCAGTGGCTTACAGTGGATGCCCCATTGAACTTCATCCCTATGTTCGTTCGCAAGGGAAGCATCATTCCGCGTATGCCTGTGATGAACTATACCCGCGAGCATAAGGTATATCCTGTGACATTCGAGATCTTCCCGGCCATCGAGGGAGAGAAGGCAGAATTTTCACTGTATGAAGATGATGGGGAAAATCTTGGTTATCTTCGTGGAGAATATCTCCGTACGCCGGTTTCCTGCGCTACTTCAGCCCAAGGGTATGAGATCGAGATCGGGGAGAGAGAAGGAAGCGTCTACAAGATCGAGGGTGAAAGGGAATTCATCTTCAGGATATACACTGACATGCTTCCTAAGACAGTGCTTCTGGACGGAGTGAAGGCTAAGAAAGGCAAGTTCTGGACTGCTGACAAGAAGGAGGGAACCTGTGAATTCCATATCAAGGATGACGGAAATAAACATAATGTAAAATTAGTATTTTAATGGATGTAAGGTACTTATTGTCAGGACTTGCCGCTATTGCCATTGTCGCTTGTTCTGAAAAACCAGAGCCTGAAAAACCGCCTCAGCAGGAGCCTCAGCCGGAGGTGGATACTGAAATTGTATGGGATGAAGGAGTCAGATATGTATGGGATGATACATATATCCCTGAAATCACTATAGAAGTTTCCGTGGAGCAGTGGAATAATCTTCTTAAGGCGTATGACAAGAATCCGCATACCGAGGAATATGTCCATTGCAATGTGAAGTACGACAGGGGTGGAGAGGTTACATATATCGAGGATGCGGCTCTTCGTCTTCGCGGCAATACATCCCGCGTGCGTCCTGAAGGTGAATATGGTCAGATGCATGAAAAGGATAAGGCTGACTGGCACAAGTGTCATTTCGGTCTGAATCTCCGCAAATACAATAAGGACGATGAGCACACGATCAAAGGAATCCGTAAGCTGCACCTGAAGTGGTTCAAGGAAGATCCTTCTCACGTGAGGGAACTCTTCTGCTATGATCTTTTTCAGCGCGCAGGCATATGGACAGGACTGCAGGACATCTATTGCAGGGTCTGGGTACACGTTGAGGGAGATTCGAAGCCTGCTTATTTCGGCGTTTACAATATGCTGGAAAGAGTCGATGACCATTATGTAAAACGCAGAGTGGCCAAGTTCGGAAGTGATGAGGGAAATCTCTGGAAATGTGTGGTTGGAGCCGATTTCAGAAATATAGATCCCGGAAAGATAGGTCCGGACACTGATGACAAGGATTTTCCATATGAATTGAAGGAAAATGAAGGTACTTTTGAAGAAGCGTCCGCTCAGCTGAAGAATTTCATCCTGAATGTCAGTCAGCTCAATGATGAGGACTTCTATAAATGGATTCAGAGAGTCTGCGATGTGGAGCTTCTGTTAAAGACTTATGCTGTGAATGTGGCATTGGGAATGTGGGATGACCATTGGAACAATTCCAATAATTTCTACATATATTTCAATTCCAACAGTTCCAGGGACTATAAGTTCTTCTTTATTCCTTACGACTATGACAATACTCTGGGTACCAGCCACGTATGTGGGGCTCAGACCGATTCGGGACGTCATGATCCATACAAATGGGGCAATCAGGGAATTCTGATCGAGAGACTTATGAAGTATGAAGATTTCAGAGAAATCTACAGGGCAGAACTCATGAGGATGATCGATCCTGCAAATGGTTTCATGGACTATGATTCGGCAACAGCCCGGATAAGGGACTGGCATGGCAGGATTCAGGGAATGACGTCCAATGACACGGGTGACGGTATGGAGATAAAGGACCGCCCTGCAAGCTGGGGAAACCATCACGAGTACAGGCTTCTTGATCCGGATCCGAATGTCAACTTCTTCAAGGTCAAGGCCGAAACCATTAAAAAGATGAAATAAACAACATTATATCATGAAGAAATTTTTGTTTCTACTGCCTTTGGCTGCCCTGGCTTCTTGTCAGGAAAAGCCGATTTATGAGAATGACTCATACGTCATGTATGAGGACAGAATCGTTCAGGGGGATTACACCGGTGTAGCAGAGTCTCCTTATAAGATCATTTCGAACCTTGATGGTGAGGAATATATCTGGGAGAAGAAGAACGATCTGAGCACATATCCGGTCCTCGAGACCCCGTATCTTATCGAGGAGACTGCGTATAATATCGGAGTGGATGAGAGCGTGAATGCTGTCGAGCCTGACGGAACTCTCCGCACCGGAACAGAGTGGGGAGGAGTATGGACAAGAGATGTCAGCTACAGTATCATCCACAGCATGTCTTTCATTCAGACTGAGGCTGCGAAGACCAGCCTTATGTGCAAGGTCAATTCCAAGGGTGAGATTGTTCAGGATACAGGTACAGGCGGAGCCTGGCCTTGCAGTACAGACCGCGAGATCTGGGTAGGTGCCGCTTGGGAAATCTACAAGGTGACCGGTGACATGGAGTGGCTCAAGACCGTATATCCTATCGCCAAAAAGTCGCTTGAAGTAGATATGAGGACTGTTTTTGAGTCTGAAACCAATCTCGTAAGAGGAGAATCTTCATTCATCGACTGGAGAGAACAGAGCTATCCTACATGGATGGAGCCTGCCGATATCTATGATACCAAGTGCCTTGGTACCAATATGGTATTCTACATTGCCCTTACTTCTGCTGCAGAGATGGGACGTATCCTCGGTGATGTGGACACAGCTCAGTATTTCGAGGAAATGGCAGACCGCATCAAGAAGGGTATCAACGAGCATCTCTGGATGGATGAGGAAGGATACTATGCACAGTATCTCGGTGGTCGTGCAGATGACCTTCTTTACACAAAGAGCGAGACACTTGGTGAGGCTCTTGCCATTCTTTGGGGCGTAGCAGAGGGAGACCGAGCCACCAGACTTTCCGAGTCCCTTCCGATCGTAGATTACGGCGCACCAGTGTTCTGGCCTTGGATTGCCGATCAGCCGCCTTATCACAACCAGGCTGTATGGCCTTGGGTGCAGGCTTATTGGATCCATGCTTGTGCAAAGGTGGGCAATGAGCACGGAGTGCTCCACGGAGTGGGTGCAGTATGGCGCGCCGTGATGATGTATGCGACAAACAAGGAGAACTATGTGGCTGATACAGGAAACTGGAGAGGAACTCAGATCAATTCAAGCAATATGCTCTGGTGCCTTGCCGGTAACATCAGTATAACCTTCAAGCTCCTTATGGGTATGGAATTCGGTGCAGATCAGCTTTATTTTGCTCCTGTAGTACCGAAGAATCTCAAGGCTGACAGAACCGTAAGGAATTTCCGTTACAGAAATGCTACCCTTGATGTTACAGTTTCAGGTTACGGTGACACTATCAGAAGCTTCAAGCTCGACGGACAGAAGATGTCTGAGGCAGTCGTTCCCGGAAATCTTGAGGGACATCATACTGTAGAAATCGAGATGTCGAATACTTTCAGGAAAGATCTCGGCGTGAACTATCAGCCTGCTTGCTGGGCTCCGCTCATGCCGGTAGTCACCATGGCAGACGGTCGACTCTCCTGGGAGCCTGTCGAAGGAGCTGTCATCTATAATGTATATGCAGGCGGAGAACTTGTAGCTGGTGCAACATCGACTGAAATCATCATCGAGGACGAGTGGAAGGGAGATATCCAGGTAGTGGCTGTCGCACAGGACGGCACACCTTCATTCCCGTCGAAGCCTGTCAATATCAATGAGAAGATCAGCGTCAGGATTCCTGAGACAATGCTTACAAAGAAAAGCGGTACAGAGTTTAATGTCACTGTCAATGTACCTGAGGATGGCCAGTGGTTCCTTACCTGGAATTATGCCAACGGTACAGGTCCGGTAAACACTGACAATAACTGCGGCATCCGAATGCTTTATGTCGATGGTGTCAAGGCCGGTATCAATATCTTCCCGCACAGAGGAACAAATGACTGGGATAACTGGGGCTGGACAATTCCGGAAAAGCTCGAACTCTCGAAGGGTAATCATGTCTTCACACTCAAGATGGAGTCAGATGCAGACAATATGGACTACCATATCAATGACTTCAAGATAAGAGGACTCCGTCTTATAAAAAAGTAATCCTTTAGTGAAGTAAATTTCTTATATTTGTCCTGCAATCATGCTGATTGCGGGACATTTTTCTTTTCTGACATGAAACATTTCTTTCTAATTATCGCATTGGCTTTAGTTCCATTTGCCATTGATGCCCAGACCGTAAAATACGAATCGCAGCGTCCTGCTCCCGAGGACAGGCTCTTTGTCTCTCAGGCAGTCGAGGCCAGGATCAATGAAGTCACAGCCCTGCTTACGAACGAAAAACTCAGGTGGATGTTCGCCAATTGTTTTCCAAACACATTGGATACTACGGTTCATCCTGTAGGTGAGTATGATACATTTGTCTATACAGGTGACATCGCCGCGATGTGGCTCAGGGACTCGGGAGCACAGGTGTGGCCATATCTTTCAATGGTCAATGAAGACGAAGCTCTGCGCAAACTGATTGCAGGAGTGATTCTCCGCCAGTTCAAGTGCATCTGCCTTGATCCTTATGCGAATGCATTCTATAAGGAACCCGATAAGGAGGGATACTGGAAGTCGGATATTACCGACATGAAGCCGGGTATCCACGAAAGAAAGTGGGAGATCGACTCTCATTGCTATCCGATCCGATTGGCATATGAGTATTGGAAAATCACAGGTAGATAAACACCTATAAATGCTCCTAAAAATCGAATTTTATCAATGTTTCTAAGCGTCAATCACTTGCTCTAATTGTCTATAAATACTTGTAAGTAATTGATTATTAATTACTTGCCGATGCAAAAGCGGCTAAAGATGTTAATCAGCACGTCCTGACTGCTGATTCCTTCAGAAATCGATGAGAGTGAATATATACATTCACGGATGTCCTGTGAGATGAGCTCAGTCGGGATGCTGTGGGCTAGTCCTTCGCTGGCACGAAGGAGGGAAGTGCGGGCATCTGAGAGGGCCTGAACGTGACGTTGGTTAGTGACGAGAGTGGTGTCGCTGTCGGCGAGAAGATCGCGTTGGCTGGCTGCAAGAACTGAGCGTAGATTTTCGATTCCTGAGCCTGTTTTTGCAGAGATAGGGATGACCTGAACGTCAGAATATGGTTGTTTCCCGCCTGTTTGCTCAAAATTACCAACAGTAACTTCAATTTTTGGAAGCGTGCATCTAATATCCCTTTTATTAAGGAGAGAAACAATAAAGTTAATAATGGTAACATTTTTGTTAATTTCGGAAATGTCGGTTTTGTTGAGCAAAATGATCAACTTTTGAGTGTCGAAATCTACTGAATCTATAATCGAACTTACTGTCTCACAAGTGCTCTCAAAATCGCGTGTCAGGTCCACCATTCCAAGCACAATTGACGCCTCTGAAATCTTCTTGATGGTCCTTTCAATTCCAATCTTTTCCACTACTTCATCAGTCTCGCGAAGGCCGGCAGTGTCAATGAATCTGAACAGAATGCCGTCGATATTAAGGGTTTCTTCAATGGTGTCGCGGGTTGTGCCGTGGATGTCGGAAACGATGGCGCGGTCCTCACCAAGAAGTGCATTCAGAAGTGTACTTTTACCTGTGTTTGTAGCTCCGGCAATCGCCACAGGAACTCCATTCTTTATCGCATTTCCAAGTTTGAACGATTCAATAAGCTTGGTTGTGTGTGCAATCAATGCGTTGAGCAGTTCATTCAGGCGAGTCCGGTCTGCAAATTCCACTTCTTCTTCGCTGAAATCAAGTTCGAGTTCCATCAATGAAACTAACTCAAGCAACTCCGAACGCATTCCCTTAAGTTCCGATGAGAAGCCCCCTTTCATCTGCTTGAAAGCTATTCTGTGTGATGCGGCATTTTGTGATGCTATAACATCTGCAACTGCCTCAGCTTGAGCAAGATCCATCTTGCCATTGAGGAATGCTCTTTGAGTGAATTCGCCAGGTTCAGCTGCGCGTGCTCCTACCTCAAATAGAAGCTCCATTAATGAAGATACTATATATGATGATGCGTGGCAGGAGATCTCTACAGAATTCTCTCCAGTATATGAATGCGGCGAACGAAAAACGCTCACCAATACCTCGTCCAAAATACCACCGTTTGCGTCGTAGATATTACCGAATTTAATTGTATATCCTGCGGCGTCAGCAATAGTACCTTTGCTGCATTTGATAACTTTGTCAGCAATAGTCAATGCCTCCGGACCACTGACCCTGATTACTGAAATCGCGCCAGTTCCCGGAACCGTCGCCGGTGCGCAGATCGTATCTTCGTTTCTGATGTACATTCTGATGTTGATTTGTCTTGCAAAATTATCACAAAATATCTATCTTCGCAAGGTTTTACGCGTGAGTGTACGCGTGTAACGCATATGGGTAATTAACAGGGAACGTTATGTGTAAACGCTCAATAGTCGGTACATATCTGAAAGTGAACGCATTACCAGATAATGCACAGCCTCGCGTTTTCCTGAAAACTATTATTGTCGGCCAGTTTCTCTAATCGAGAAAGTGGTCGTTTTTTTATGAAAATATAAATTTAAACAGAATATAAAATGAAACTTAAAGCAACACTTCGTCTTGAGAACGGCATGGAATTCCACGGCTGGTCATTCGGAAGTGCACAGTCGGTAAGCGGTGAGGTGGTTTTCAACACTTCAATGGTCGGTTACCCTGAGCAGCTCACCGATCCGACCTACTGTGGCCAGATCCTGTGCCTGACCTATCCGCTCATCGGCAACTATGGTGTTCCGTCAGAGGAACTTCTTGCTGATAAACTCTCCAAGAACCTTGAGTCTGAAAGGATTCAGCCTAAGGGTCTCATCGCATTTGATGTATGTGAGGACTACAGCAACTGGGAGGCAGTCAAGGGCCTTGAAGAATGGATGAATGAGCAGAACCTCACAGGTATCTTCGGCATTGACACCAGAGAGCTCACAAAGATTCTCAGGGACAAGGGTTCCATGAAGGGAGAAATCATACCGCAAGGTGCTGCAAAGCCAGATGAACCTGCAAAGGTGACCCCGGCAGACGTGTGCTGCAAGGAAGTTATCACTTACGCAGCCCAGCCAGCTCAGGATGTAGAGAACATCAACGGCAGCAAGGCAGCTACGACTGCCGGCAAGAAGGTCGTACTCGTGGACTGCGGTGCAAAGCACAGCATCATCAGAGGACTTCTGAGCAGGGGTGCTGAAGTCATCAGGGTTCCATATGACTACGATTTCACAACGCTCGATTATGACGGAGTCTATGTGTCAAACGGACCTGGATGCACAAAATCATGCGAGGCAACCGTCGAAAACATAAAGAAGGCACTTGAAGGCAATAAGCCTGTATTCGGCCTTGGCCTCGGCTACCACCTCATCGCAAAGGCGGCGGGATGCGAAGTCACAAGGCTTGCGCATCCGCACAGAGGTGCAAACCAGCCTGTACGCAAGGAGTGGACAAACCGCACGTATATCTCATCTCAGAATGTATGCCGCACAATCAAGCCGGCAAGCGTGCCTGCAGACTGGGAGGTGTACTTCACCAACCTCAATGACGGTACCATCGACGGCCTCCGCCATAAGACCAAGCCGTTCATCGGCCTGAACTTCGCTCCGGAAGTATGCGTCGGACTCACCGAGAATGTGACACCATTGGATGAATTCATATCTAAATTGTAGATTTCTCGACTCCCTGCGGTCGCTCGAAATGACAGTAGGACGGTCGCTCGAAATGACAGTAAGACGGTTGCTCGAAATGACAGTAGGGTATCATTAAAATATAGACAATTCGAGGGTTATAAAACCCTGGCCGCCCACGGCCTGGTGAGTGGGAGGGGCCCAACGAAGTTGGGAGGGATTTAGTTTTAGAACCCTCGAATGGTCGGAATATATAGAATTATGATAGACAACAGCATAAAGAAAGTCCTCGTGCTCGGTTCGGGAGCACTCAAGATCGGTCAGGCCGGAGAGTTT
>CANBDX010000063.1 GCA_947367315.1 uncultured Bacteroidales bacterium
GCAAATAGCTTGACTTGAGGGAGTGCGGGCATCGCGCTTGGCGAATACGTCAGCCAAGCGCTCAAAGCAAGCTGCGCGAGCTACGCCAAAGGGCTCGCTCCGCCTGCTTTGTGCCGGTAATGCAGATAATGCAAAACAACCGGGATTTTACGTTGAGCCAAGAGCTTCGCGATGAGGTGTGCAGAAGTTTTGTCAATTATATCGCAGAAGGGGCTTCGCAATGATTGATGGGCGGAATGCAAAAACCCGCAGGCCTTTTCAGGTCTGCGGGTTTTTGTAGCCCCGAGCAGAATCGAACTGCTATCTAAAGTTTAGGAAACTTCCATTCTATCCGTTGAACTACAGGGCCAAATCCATCATCTCGAGGGGCGATTACTCAGCCTTCTTCTCGATGATCTGACGACCTCTGTAGAAGCCGCACTCAGGACATACTCTGTGGTACATGATAGTTGCACCGCAATTTGAACATGTAGCGAGTGTAGGAACTACAGCCACGTCATGTGTTCTTCTTTTGTCACGTCTCTGCTTAGAGACTTTGTGTTTTGGATGTGCCATTTCTAAATATTTTTTTAATTATTAATAATCATTTAAAGCCCCATCGCCCGGCTCAGGATGACAGCCATAAGCCACGCTCTGGATTCATTTTATCTGAACATATCCTTCAGGGCGGCGAAAGGATTTTCACCGGCATCAGCTCCCGCTTCGTCCTCAACCTCCTCTACTGCTCCTCCATAATACTTCATCGCCTCAGGATTACATTCACCATCCTCATGCACACGCTGCATCGGGAGCGAAAGACATACATAGTCATAAATTATCTGACTCATGTCCAGTTCCGCCTGGGTCTCAGGAATGAAAATCACTTCCCTTTCTCCCGGCTGCGGCTCCTCCGAAGACTCCTCGCTGCCATATTTCACGCTGAGTCTGATCTCAACATCCACAGGCATCACAAGGTCGTCAAGACATCTGTCGCACTCCACCACGACCTCACCTTCCACATAGCAATCGACTCCTATATATCGTCCTGACTTCTCCACCCTTACATCTGCATCCAGTTGTGCATCAAGGATTTCCGAGTTTTCAAAATCTTCGAAGAACTCCTTCCCGGCATGCCACGAGAACTCATTCTCACCGGCAGCCAATCCATTTAAAGGTATAATAAATTCACCGTTCATACTGACCCGTAAACAGATTTGAGCCCGCAAAGGTAACAAAAACTTTTCTTATTAGCAATCGAAATCCGAAGATTTTCTCTTGCGTTCCAATTCATTAAGGATTATCTTCCTTAATCTCATGGATTTAGGGGTAACTTCAACAAGTTCATCCTCCTGAATATACTCCAGCGCTTCCTCGAGCGAGAACACCACCGGAGGAGGCAGCATCACCTTGTCATCACTGCCCGATGCACGCATGTTCGTAAGCTTCTTGGTCTTGCAGATATTGATGGTAAGGTCACGCTCGCGGGTATGCTCTCCGATAACCTGTCCCTCGTATACTTCCACGCCGGGCTCGATGAAGAAACGGCCACGGTCCTGAAGCTTATCCATCGAATATGCCACGGAAAGACCTGTCTCAAGAGACACCAGTGAGCCATTGTTACGACGTTCGATATCACCCTTGTATGGCTCGTAACCCTTGAGACGGTGTGCTACGACAGCCTCACCCTGAGTGGCGGTCAGGAGATTGCTCCTGAGTCCCATGAGTCCGCGTGACGGGATATCGAATTCCAGATGCGTGCGGTCTCCCCTGCCCTCCATCTGGATAAGGGCACCTTTCCTGCGGGTAGCCATCTCGATGCATCTTCCCACGAATTCCTCAGGAACATCGATGGTAAGCATCTCAATAGGCTCGCATCTCTGGCCTCCGATCACCTTGTCGAGGACCTTAGGCTGTCCCACCTGGAGCTCGAAGCCTTCACGGCGCATGGTCTCGATCAGCACTGAAAGATGCAGGACTCCACGTCCGTAAACGATGAACGAATCGGCATTAGGACCCGGCTTCACACGAAGGGCGAGATTCTTCTCAAGCTCCTTGTCGAGACGCTCCTTCAGATGGCGCGATGTCACGAACTTGCCTTCCTTGCCGAAGAAAGGAGAGTTGTTGATGCAGAAGAGCATGCTCATCGTAGGCTCATCCACCTCGATAGGAGGCAGAGCCTCCGGATTCTCGAAGTCCGCGATGGTGTCTCCGATCTCAAAGCCTTCAAGACCTACCACAGCACAGATGTCACCGCACTGCACTTCCTCGACCTTCGCCTTTCCGAGGCCGTCGAATACCATGATCTCCTTTATCTTCTGCTTCTGCTGAATGTCATATCTCTTGCAGAGAGTGATGTTCTGCCCTGCCTTCAGGGAGCCGCGGGTAACCCTTCCCACTGCGATACGGCCCACATATGGAGAATATTCCAATGAGGATATGAGCATCTGAGGCGTACCTTCCTGGATTTCCGGAGCAGGGATAACCTCCAGGATAGTATCGAGAAGAGCAGTGATATCCTCTGTAGGCTGCTTCCAGTCGTAAGACATCCATCCCTGCTTTGCACTTCCGTAGATAGTACGGAAATCGAGCTGGTCCTCAGTCGCTCCGAGAGAGAACATAAGGTCGAACACCTCTTCCTGCACCTCGTCAGGACGGCAATTGAGCTTATCGACCTTATTGATCACCAGCACAGGCTTCTTGCCCATCTCGATGGCCTTCTGGAGCACAAACCTGGTCTGAGGCATACAGCCTTCGAATGCATCCACAAGAAGGATCACTCCGTCCGCCATATTGAGAACGCGCTCCACCTCTCCACCGAAGTCGCTGTGGCCCGGGGTATCGATAACATTGATCTTCACACCCTTATAAATCACAGACACATTCTTCGCAAGGATAGTGATACCTCTTTCCCTCTCAAGGTCATTATTATCGAGAATCAGCTCTCCCAGCTTTTCCTGCTCACGCGCCTGACGCGCCTGATATATCATCCTGTCCACAATTGTCGTCTTTCCGTGATCGACATGGGCGATGATGGCTATATTTCTTATATCCTGCATAATCATTCCATATTAAGCACATTATGTGCATAAGATATCACGACCGGATTTCCGGCCGAAAAAGTTTTGCAAAAGTAGATATTTTTATAAAATATTTGAAACACTTTTTCTATTTTTGCGCGTTGGTTAGAAAAACAAATAAATTTAAACGTATATGAAACAGGACATGATCGTAATTCTTGACCTCGGCAGCCACGAGAACACAGTGGTAGCCAGGGCAATCCGTGCATTGGGAGTCTATAGCGAAATCCACCCGCACGACATCACAGCAGAGGAGCTCAAGGCTCTTCCTAACGTAAAAGGTATCATCATCAACGGTGGACCTAACAACGTAATAGATGGAGTTGCGATCGACGTATTGCCTGAAATCTACGAGGCTGGCATTCCAGTGATGTCAGCAGGCCACGACAAGGCGCTCTGCGAAGTAAAGCTTGCTCAGTTCGATAACGACGAAGAAGCCATCAAGGCTGCAATCAAGCCATTCGTATTCGACACATGCAAGGCAGAAGCAAACTGGAACATGAAGAACTTCGTTGCCGATCAGGTCGAGCTCATCCGCCAGCAGGTAGGCGACAAGAAGGTTCTCCTCGCGCTCTCAGGCGGAGTGGACAGTTCGGTTCTTGCAGCCCTTCTCCTCAAGGCTATCGGCGACAACCTCGTATGCGTTCACGTGAATCATGGCCTCATGAGAAAGGGCGAGAGCGAAAACGTTGTGGAAGTGTTCCGCAACCAGCTCTGTGCAAACCTTATATATGTAGATGCAACAGACCGCTTCCTCGGACTTCTCGAGGGTGTTGCAGACCCTGAACAGAAGAGAAAGATCATCGGGGGAGAGTTCATCCGCGTTTTTGAGGAAGAGGCACGCAAACTCGACGGAATCGACTTCCTCGGACAGGGAACCATCTATCCTGACATTGCAGAGAGCGGCACAAAGACTGCCAAGGTCGTGAAGTCACACCACAATGTAGGCGGTCTTCCTGAAGACCTTCAGTTCGAGCTCGTGGAGCCTCTCAAGCAGCTTTTCAAGGATGAAGTACGTGCATGTGGAGTGGAACTCGGCCTTCCATATGAGATGGTTTACCGCCAGCCGTTCCCAGGTCCGGGACTCGGAGTACGCTGCCTCGGAGCCATCACACGTGACCGTCTTGAGGCCCTCCGCGAGGCTGACGCTATCCTCCGCGAGGAATTCGCCATCGCAGGTCTCGACAAGAAGGTATGGCAGTATTTCACCGTGGTTCCTGACTTCAAGTCTGTGGGAGTACGCAACAATGCACGCTCATACGACTGGCCTGTAATCATCCGCGCCGTGAACACCATCGACGCCATGACAGCATCCATCGAGCAGATCGAGTGGCCGATCCTCATGAAGATCACTGACCGTATCCTCGCTGAGATCCCTACAGTGAACCGCGTATGCTACGACCTCTCACCGAAGCCGAACGCTACTATCGAATGGGAGTAATCACCCATAAAGAATAAAAAAGGAATCCGGTCTTCAGTCGAAGGCCGGATTCTTTTGTTTATCTAACCCGGATGCGTTTTCCGACCCGGAGTGTGGCGTTTTCCTTCATGTTGTTCAGGCGGCAGATTGCTTTGACAGTGGTGCCGTTCTTGCGGGCGATCTTGTAAAGGGTATCTCCCGATCGGATAGTGTAGTACTTTCTGGCAGCCTTCTCGGCATCCTCGGCCTTGTCATCCTCATGGTTGCGCATCTCATCCTCAAAGTCCTGTTCGTAGTTGCTGTAGATATTGAAGTACTTCTTCTTGAGCACGAAGAGACGATGACGGAGGATTCCTTTCTCGAAGTCGATCAGCCACTGCGGGTCAAATGCGAACCCCTTGTATCTGGTCTCGAAATGGAGGTGCGGGCCGGTAGAACGGCCTGTGGACCCTCCGAGTCCGATGACCTCACCGGCATTCACCCAGTCACCCGCCTCAACAGACCTCTTTGATAGATGGGCATAGAATGTCTCGATACCATTCTCATGACGGAGCACGACAAGGTTTCCGAAAGCTCCGAAATATCTCGACATCCTCACCTTGCCCGAAAACGCAGCATATACAGGATCGCCCGTCTTAAGCGGAAGATCCACACCCTGATGGCGGCGACCCCTGCGCGGACCGAACTTTCCGCGCGGATGCACCTTGCCCTGAAAAGGACAATGATACTGTCCCAGGCTGTCCACACACCAGATAGACCAATGGTCCGGAAGGTCCTTGAGGGCAAGTCCGTACGGATTGCTTGCACTGTCGCTCCAATGTTCGTCAAACACTCCGGAAGCCTGCATGAACTCCGGTGTCTTGTAGTACTGCCAGGTGTTGTCACCGTAAAGGATCACCTTCACATGCTCGTTCACGGTATCCAGCGTATCCACCGGATCGGAAGGGGAAATGATGAGTGACTTCAAAGGCGACAGTGCAGGGCGCTCGATAATCAGATGATTCCTGACAGTGTCGATCCTGGCCGCATTATATGCACAAAGCACATCTGCCTTCAGGAGCGCTGAGAGGCAGATGGCCGACAATAGTATTATTTTTCGTAAACTCTTGATATACATTCAGTTCATTATTCTTATATAGATCCTTCGGCACTGCTGGGAAGACCGAAGGAGATTACTTCGCGCCAAACTGTGAAGTAACTATCTCACGTACCTTGGCAACCTTCTCGTCCAGAAGTTCCTTGGTCGTGGCCTCGCAGAGGAATCTCAGATAAGGCTCTGTATTCGAAGGCCTGATATTAAACCACCAGTCAGGGAACTCGACCCTGTAGCCATCGAAGTCCATGTAGGCGGTGGACTGCTCGGTCTGCATGAAGTAGTCACGCACGGCATCCATAGCTCCCTTCTTGTCCTCAAGGCGGAAATTGATTTCTCCGGAATTCTGGTATTTCTCGATGCGTCCGATGAGCTGGCTCAGCGACACTCCCTGCTCCTTCATCTTAGCCACCACATTGATGATGAGGATGGCAGCGAGAAGCCCGCTGTCAGAATAGAAAAAGTCGCGGAAATAGTAATGTCCGGCAAGCTCGCCACCATATACTCCGTCAATCTCACGGAGCTTGAGAGCCGCATATGCACGTCCCACACGCCATGTGTTCATGATTCCTCCCATAGGAGCGAGATACTCTCCGACTGCCTTGGAACTGCGGATATCCTGATGTACATAGCCCTTCTCTCCCCTTTCCTCAAGGAAGTAATGACCGAGTACTGCAATCATAAGGTCCGGCGAGATGAATCTGCCGTTCTCGTCCACAAACATGACGCGGTCTGCATCGCCGTCGAAGATGACTCCGATATCAGCCTTTGTCTGCAGCACAAGCTTCTTCAGGTCCTCGACATTCTTCTGCACAAGCGGGTTAGGCTCGTGGTTAGGGAAGCTGCCGTCCATCTCTTCATATATATATGCAGGCTGGTCGCCGAAGATGTCACGCACGAAAAGAGAAGCCATGCCGTTGGACACGTCCATCGCGATCTTGAGCGAAGACCAGTCCTTCTTATATTTGAACAGGAACGCGAGGTAGTCCGCCTTCACATCCATCGGATGCACCTGGCCCTTCACCTCTGCCGGAACGCATTCGCGTCCGCTCTCTATCCATTCCTTGACCTGGCCGAGACCTGTGTCGAGGCCTACAGGAAGGGCGTTCTCGCGGGACACCTTCATGCCGTTGTACTCGGCAGGATTGTGGGAAGCCGTAATCTGCACCGAGGCCTTGAAGCCGTAGTTCGCTGTTCCGAAATACACCATCGGAGTGGTGCTGAGCCCTATGTCATAGACATCCGCACCGGCGTCTGTGATTCCTTTGACGAGGTAATCATGGATTTCCGGCGAAGAGACTCTGGCGTCCCTTCCCACCAGCACCTTGTCTGCTGAAAGAAGTTCAGGAAGAAAGAACCCTACCTTGTAGGCCGTTTCCTTGTCGAAATCCACATTGTAGATTCCCCTGATGTCGTATGCATGAAATGCTCCCATAACATTATCTATCACAAGTTTCGCAAGTTGTAAGTTATTGATGACTCGAAGATTTGTGCAGCTTGCGAAAGTTAAGTTAATTATTTATCGTTTTGATTTATAGCGGGTCTGTACCGAGCCCTTTGAGATGGCCTGCAGCTTGCGCGCGATCATCTTGCGGCGGATCGGCGAGACATTATCCACAAAAAGGTTGCCTTCCAGATGAGATAGCTCATGCTGTACCATACGGCATGCGAAACGGTCAAACACCTCGACCACCTTTTCAAGATTCTCGTTGTAGTACTCGACCTTTATCCAGGCAGGGCGGGTAACCTCTGCATAGATTCCGGGCACGCTGAGGCATCCCTCGGAGAACTCGCAGGTCTCCTCACTTTCCTCCAGCACTACCGGATTAATCATCACGCGGAAGAAATCATGGAGATAGTCATAGGTGTCGCTGAGATCCCTTCCGTCCACTATGACGAGGTTTTTGTTCACGCCCACCTGAGGAGCGGCAAGACCACATCCGTCAGCCATCTTCAGGGTCTCCTTCATGTCTTCAAGGAGCTTTGCGATGCCTTCCTTGTCATTCAGGTCCACATCCACATTCTCGTTTCTGAGAACCTCTGAGCCATATAAATAAATTGGTAGTATCATAATTATAAAATTTTCGTTTTTGAGATTGCCACGACGCAAGCGCCTCGCAATGACGTTTCATTTTACACCGTCAGTCACATTTTTGATTGTTTTATTGACTGACGGTAGCCAAAATCCTGCTTTTTGCACCAATTACAGCACCGTCAGTCACGTTTTTGGTCATTTTATTGACTGACGGTCATCTGGACAGTCTGTCGAGGTAGGACTGCAGGATTATCGCCGCACTGATCTTGTCCACCGACTCTTTCTTCATCCTGTCTTGCTTCTTCATGCCTCCATCAATCATCGCGCGGTGCGCGAGCACGGAAGTAAAGCGTTCGTCCTCCAATGTCACAGGAATATCCGGAAAGGCTTTGGCAAGATGCTTCAGGAATATATCGATATCCTTGGCTGCCTCGGAAGGAGCGCCGTTCATATTGATGGGATAACCCACCACAAAGCGCACGACCTTCTCGGTTTCCGCGTATTTTTTGAGATATTCTATTATCTTTGCAGAATGTACCGTTTCGAGGGCAGACGCAAAGATTCCGAGAGGGTCGCTTACAGCAACACCCACCCTTTTCCTTCCATAGTCAATGCCGATTATTCTGTCCATAGCGTGCAAAGTTAAGAAAAAAGCAGATATGAGCAAAGGCAATAAAGAGCATAAAACGCGCAAATTCCGTCTTGCGCTGATAGACAACAGCACACACAAGCAGCTGTGGACAGTGCACTTCACGAAGACAAGTCTCGTCATCACGAGCGTGACCACTCTCATAGCAATCTGTGCAACCATTTATTCGCTTATCGCCTTCACTCCGATCAGGACATTCATCCCCGGATATCCCGACGCCCATTCAAAGAGAGCAGCCATCCAGAACGTCATAACCATAGACTCCCTGGAAAACGTGATATACCGCTGGGGCATCTATTCGGAGAACCTGAAAAGAGTACTCTCCGGGATGGACCCCGTGAAGCTAGACAGCATCATAAACGCGATTCCGGCAAAGCCTAAGACAGAAGCGGACATGAAGAGGCTTCAGGCAAGGGACTCCCTGTTGAGAGAAAACGTGATTGAAGAAGAGCAGTTCGGCATATCCGACCGCGACAAGAGGAACCTCCCTGTGGAGGGCATGCATTTCTTCTCGCCTCTCAAGGGCGTGATTTCGCAGGGATACGACCCTATCGACCATCCTTACATTGACATAACCGCTCCTGAGGGATCCGTGGTCAAGTCCGTTCTCGACGGCACGGTTGTATTCGCCGGATGGAACAAGGACGCAGGATATACCATCCAGATCCAGCATGACGGCGACGTGATATCGATTTACAAGCACAACGAAAAGCTACTGAAGAAAACAGGTGACAAGGTCAGCGCCGGCGCACCTATCGCCCTTGTCGGCAATACAGGGTCGGAAACCACCGGAGCGCACCTGCATTTCGAACTTTGGTACAAGGGGGAAGCCCTTGACCCTACCAGCTACATCAATTTCTAAGAAACAGCCTCCAGAACATGGAAAAAAGGAGAATCGCGATACTCGGATCCACCGGATCCATCGGAAGACAGGCCCTTGACGTGATAAGGCAGCACAGGGACCTCTTTGAAGTGGAACTTCTTACGGCAAACAACAGTTCGGACCTGCTTATCAGCCAGGCCATCGAGTTCGACGCCAACGCCGTCGTGATCTGCAACGAAGACAAATACAAGGAAGTGTCCGACGCTCTGCAGCCACATTATATAAAGGTGTTCGCCGGCATGCAGTCTGTATGCGACCTTGTGACCGGAGACAACATAGACATCGTGCTGACCTCGATGGTGGGATTCAGCGGACTGGCGTCCACGGTGGCGGCAGTGAAGGCCGGAAAGACCATCGCGCTGGCAAACAAGGAGACGCTCGTGGCGGCCGGAAAGATCGTGATGGGACTCGCAGCACAGCACCACGCACGCATCCTGCCCGTGGACTCGGAGCATTCGGCGATATTCCAGTGCCTGATGGGCTCAGCAGGAGCTGACATCGAGAAAATCCATCTGACAGCATCCGGCGGACCTTTCCGCACATGGACACGCGAGCAGATAGCCAAGGCCACAAGGGCACAGGCCCTCAACCACCCGAACTGGAGCATGGGCAGCAAGATCACCATCGACTCGGCCACCATGATGAACAAGGGACTGGAAATAATAGAGGCACGATGGCTGTTCGGTACTCCTGGCGACAGGATCGAAGTGGTCATACATCCCGAATCCATCATACATTCGATGGTGGAATATGCTGACGGATCCGTGATTGCGCAGATGGGGCACCCCGATATGAGGGAAGCCATACAATTCGCATTCAGTTACCCATGCAGACTTCCTCTGGACAACAGGAAACTCAATTTCGCGGAGCTCGGAGGACTTTCGTTCTATGCTCCTGACAAGGAAAGATTCCCGGCACTGGGCCTTGCATACGAATCGCTCGAAAAGGGCGGAAACATGGCCTGCATCATGAATGCAGCCAACGAGGCCGCAGTGGCAGCCTTCCTTCAGGAAAAGATCGGATTCTATGACATCACCGATGTTGTGAGCGAATGCATGGCTGGTGCGGATTTTGTAGCGGAGCCCGACCTTGACACCATATTCAGGACAAACGAGGCCGCCCTTGCCAGAGCAGGCGAGATAATCGGCCGTATTTCAGGAAAAAGGACAATATGATCATACTTATAAAGGCACTTCAGGTGGTACTTGCCCTGTCGCTGCTGATTCTGATACACGAGCTCGGCCACTTTCTCTTTGCCCGTCTCTTCGGCATAAGGGTGGAAAAGTTCTTCCTATTCTTCGATGCGGGCAATCCCGGATTCAAGCTGCTCAGCACCAAGGAGGGGTGGTTTGCAAGGCTCTTTCCGAAGGCAAAGGAACTGGACACCGAATACGGCATAGGCTGGCTCCCTCTGGGAGGATACTGCAAGATTGCAGGAATGATAGACGAGTCCCTTGACACAGAGCAGCTCAAAAGCGACCCTCAGCCTTGGGAATTCCGCAGCAAGCCGGCATGGCAGAGGCTGCTGGTGATGGCCGGAGGCGTGCTTTTCAATTTCATATTCGCCATCCTCGCATATACCGGAATACTTGCCGGATGGGGCGAAGCATATGTAAGCAACGAAGGCAGCCGCATCTATGTAAATGAGCTGGCCCATGAGATGGGATTCAGGAACGGCGACCATATAATCAGCTTCGACGAATATATCCCGGAAAATTTCGGCATGCTGCAGGCTGACCTGGCCAGGGAAATGGCACAGAAGGCCGTGGTGCAGAGAGGCAACGACACGCTTGACATCTATATAGACCAGAACATGATCGGAGCGGTGCTCAACAGCCCAGGAATGTTCGCGCTGGCAGTGCCCTTCACCATAGATAAGGTGATGCCGGACTCGCCGAACGCAGGATCCGGGCTCATGTCGGGCGACAGGATCATAAGCATCGGAGGGAAGCAGACGGAATTCGTACAGGACGCATGGCCGCAGCTCGAACAGTCTGCAGGCGGCGAGGCGGCGGTGTCCGTACTGCGCGGAGCCGACACACTTGCAATGAGCGTAAATGTAGACACGACAGGACGCATAGGGGTTTATCTCCAGCAGCCGGGGGTCGTAACCAGGAAATATTCGTTCATCTCGGCCATCCCGGCAGGATTCCGCAAGACCTTCGACACCATCGGCGGCTATCTGAAAGACCTGAAGCTAGTGGCCACGCCAAGCACCGAGGCCTACAAATCAGTAGGCAGCTTCATCGCAATCGGACAGATCTTCCCATCCACCTGGGACTGGTACAGCTTCCTCAACATAATCGCCCTCCTGTCCATAATGCTGGGAGTCATGAATCTCCTGCCTATCCCTGCACTTGACGGAGGACATATGGTCTTCACCATCTATGAGATGATTACAGGCAGAAAGCCGGGCGACAAGTTCATGTACGTGATGCAGCTGATAGGCATGCTGCTCGTCTTCGCGCTCATGTTCCTGGCCTTCGGCAATGATATTGCAAGAATATTAAGATAAAATCCATACATCATGAAAAGGACATTCAAATACATCCTCGTCGCTCTGGCGACCGTCCTCACACTTGCATCATGCAGCGAGGAAAAGAAGAAAAAGGCTCTGCTCCCGAACATCAGCGGAAAGGCCGGTGAAGTGATTGTGGTCATCGGAAAGACCGACTGGGAAGGAGCCCTCGGCACAGTAATACGCGACACCCTCGCATGCGACTGCCCGTATCTTCCGCAGAGAGAACCGCTCTACAGCCTCGTGGACGTGCCGATGGCAGGCTTCAACAATATGTTCCAGCTCCACCGCAACATCATAGTGGTGAACATCAGCAAGGACGTGACCGAGCCGGGAGTCGTATATAAAAGCGATGTGTGGGCCGCTCCACAGTGCGTGATAAGGCTCAACGCACCGGACAGCGAGACAGCAGTGACCCTTTTCAAGGAAAACAGCGAAAGGATCAAGGGTCTGCTTGAGGAAGCGGAAAGGAACCGCGTCATCACAAACGCAAAGAGATATGAGGAAGTGGCTCTCGCTCCGGTAGTCACGGAGATGGTGGGAGGCTCGCCTCACTTCCCGTCAGGCTACAAGCTCAAGAAGAAGACCGACGACTTCATCTGGATTACCTACGACACCCAGTTCACCCAGCAGAGCATCCTCGTCTATAAGTATCCTGTGGAGGAAGGTGTGGACATGATGGCTCCGGACAATCTCATCGCAGCAAACAGCAAGATGCTCAAGGACAATGTACCAGGCATGTTTGAGAACACCTATATGGTCATCAGCCCCATCATCCGTCCTTCGGTGAAATACATGAAGTACAAGGAGCATGCTTTCGCAGAGCTCAGAGGACTATGGGATGTGCATAACGACTATATGGGCGGACCATTCGTGACGCACGTGTTCTACAGCCCGGACGGAAAATATATGGTCATGCTCGAGGCATTCGTTTATGCACCGAAATATGACAAGAGGCACTATCTCAGACAGGTGGAATCCGTGCTCTACTCTTTCGAATGGAAGAAATCCAAGGACGAGAAATAATTCTTTGAGAAAAAGGTAAAAATATTTTGTCAGTTTAAAAAGATTTTATACCTTTGCACTCCCATTTGTAAAAAACGGGCAGTTTGGTCGGTTCGTCTATCGGTTAGGACTCAAGATTTTCATTCTTGCAAGAGGGGTTCGATTCCCCTACCGACT
>CANBDX010000064.1 GCA_947367315.1 uncultured Bacteroidales bacterium
CTAAATCTCGTATGAACCCATGATGCAGATGTTTATCCGGAGAAAGGTGCAAAACAACCGGGATTTTCCGTTGAGCCGATTTTCCGTTGATCCGTTATATTTCATCGAATTTTAGCACTTTTTTTTGACATCTTTTCTACCTCGCCCTCTGATATCATGCCTAACAATCCGAAGTAGTAGATACGTGCGACATGGTGCGACACCATGCGATACCATGCGACAAATTTGGCGAAATAAATGCGACATGATATATAAAAAAATATGTGAGTGGTGCGGTAGTAAATTTACTGCAAGAAAGGCGACGACGCGATTCTGTTCTCAGCGATGCGCAAACCTTGCATACATCCATAGATAGTGATGAGACTCCACACCCATATTTCCGCGCTGTAGAGGATCGCTCATATCAGTTCCACTGAGCAGATCTTTCCAAACAGAGCTTAATTAAGTTCCCATATTGCATATAGAATAAGATCGGAGCTTCTTTTTACAGTCTGACCATCATAGTAGTTGTCAAGTCCCAATCCATCTTCACGGGTATTCCAACAAACAAATTTATATCCGTTTCGGTAGAAAGTCGGAGCAGCAAGCTTGTTATTCGTATCGGTGACTATTCTCTGTATGTATTCCACATCACCGATTTCCTCACCATTTATAGAATCTCCTTTATTACCCTTATATATTACATTCACACTCTTTACATCACCGCCGTTCAGCGTCACCATACCGGTTTCATTCATGATATCCGGATTGTCGACATAGCCGACGGTTCTATTATCCTGAATCTTACCGGAATTTATGACAACCGACGCTTGTCTACCATTCACATACAAGCCACCTCCAGAAAGAAGGGTTATGTTTGAAGTGATATTAGGATATTCCAGATTATTTGAACCAGTTTCACCGACTGTCACCGTTGCAGTCACTTTATCCGACGGCAGATCAACGCATATGCCACCGCCATGTCTGGTCGAAGAATTTCCAACAATGGAACCTGCAAGGATATCCACGTCCACATCCTGACCTCCCGTGGTAATGTAAACACCTCCACCGTAACCGGTATTGCCTGTTTGAGAGATTGAAGAGTTAGCAAAGATTGTCGCACCATTACCCTGGGAAACCTTGTCCATAAGGAAACTGCCGGAGTTTATGCTTATCGCTCCTCCGTTTCCATTCTCCACGAGGTTTCCGCTGATTGTACCATTTGAAATCGTAACGGAGCCACCCTCAAGATGCACAGCTCCGCCAAGGGAAACTGCCACATTCTTGGAAATCTCTCCTCCTGTCATCGTGAATGATGGACTTAGGGTACCTGTCTTATTTATGCAGATTGCTCCACCCTTACCTCCTTCTCCAGTATAGCAGGAACGTATTTTCGCACTGCCGGACACCTCCACGGTTCCGTCTTCCAGATACACGGCACCGCCATCAGTTTCCGAATAACACTTTGCAATTTCACCACCGCTCATTTTGAATGATGGTGGAGTGTCTGTCTTTGCGCCCTTCTTGATGTATATGGCACCACCTTTCTTCGCATAGCAGTCCATAATCATTCCACCGGTCATTGTGAAGCTTCCGTCCTCCATGTACACAGCACCACCATTCTCTTTGATATGGAAGTATTGTGAATCGTTATATTTACTGGTTCGTATAAGTCCTGCTGTCATATTGAATGAAGGCGGAGTAAAAGCAGAACCTTCAAGCACCGAACCAGCCATCACGAACTGAGCCTGAATGTCTCCACCATGGATATTGATGACAGCAGTACCGATGTTACCTTTTTCAGCACCTGTTCGACCACCACCAATTGATCCTGTTAAAATTACAGGATTACCAGAAATCTTGATTGTTGCATTTCCTCCTGACGCATCAGATGTTTCAGAACCGCCACTGCATCCCGTACCTCCTCCGATGCCAGCTCCGGCATCAATCCATGTACCAGACGTGCCACCGCCACTATAAGCACCCACACTTCGCGCAATGATATTTCCACCTGTTATTGTGACAACTCCAGGTCCACCTTTTTTTGTCTTGCTGCTACCACCACCGATGGCTGTTCCCAATGCACTTTGAGCGTATACATTACCGCCATTGATAGTCACTGTTCCGATTGTACCGGTACTCGCACTTGATCCAGCTCCACCAATAGCAGAACTTGGGATATTCCATCTGTTTGCATGATTATATGCATAAACATTACCGCCGTTGATTGTAACAACTCCCTCTCCACCAGCGGAATTATAGCCAATGCCGCCACCTAGGGCCGTACCGGTTGTTGTCGCAACAGCTGTTACGGTTCCACCATTAATGGTAATCTCTCCTTTATCATTTCCACCACCACCAATTGCAGAACATTGGTCTGCCTTAGTAGTGCCAGCATAGATATTACCACTGTTGAAGACAATTCCACAAGCATATCCCTCTCCGCTGTCATTGCCGCCGATAGCAGCACACCAGTGATTGTCAACAAAAGTTGTATCATTCGGTGTTGCTTCCCCGTGATAGTTATTATTGTAAAAGGAGGTATTTCCTGAAGCGGACGCAACAGTGAGTGAGCCAAGACCTTCAAAGATTAACTTATTCTTACCTGTACTGCTGCCATAATAGTGTACTGCACTGACTCTATTATCACCAACCATTGTGATTGTAAGGGTTGAGTTAGTTGCAGATCTGAAAGAGATGCCCGCCTTGGTGCGAGACATTGATCTCTCAGCATATGTAGAATAAATGTCGTGAATTGTGAGGTTTACATTACTTATATTATTCGAGGCATAAACTCTAACTCTATTATTGGTAGGCTCTCTGCCTGCATCCTTTGCGGCCTCTTTCCATGCTGTTATGACTTTAGCTACAGCTGTATTATTTTCTATGTAATCAGCCCAACTCTTACCCTGATATGTAATTGCAGGATAATCAGGTATAGTACTGGTGCCGGGATTATCTTTCTTTGTCTGGTATACGTAATAGATATTTGAACTATCGTGAGTTCCGCTCACTAGTTTTATTTTACCATTTTCATATACATAGCCAGAGTATTCTTTTACTTCTGTCGCCGTCAGTGCCCCCTCAGCATTCTCACGACAGCCGATCAACACATTACCTGCAGCAAGATCAAAATAAATGACTTCACCACTTGTCGCCTTATCATACAAGGTATAAGTAATCATCTTTCCCTGCTCCCAAGTGATTCCGGTGAGGCTTGAAGATAGTTCTTTTGTCTGCGAGCCTACGGTATAGTTCATGACAACCTTTGCTCCATCTCCTAATGTCTGAGGAATAAGCATCAAGATTTCATCTGCACCGGTAATATTATCTCCGGCTTTGAAAGTCTTATTATACTCAATACGATATGAGCCTGACGCAGACAAATTGGTCCAACCTGTTCCGATAAGATAATCTGCCTTGGTGTTGACTCCTTCTATACTTATCCAATTTAAGGTACAATCAAATCCGGCCCTGAACTTGATACCTGTAAGTACATGTTCAAATCCGAGCGCAATACGTTCGTTTCTGTCTTCAGCGACACTCACCTCTGCCATACTTGCAACAAGGTCCACTTGCTTTTTGACATCCGAATCTGGTGAAAAAGATATTTTTGGAGTGCCTACGACTACATCATTCTGTACCGCAGACTCAAAGTACGGAGCACAGGCAAATACTCTAAGTTTTTCCTTGTTCCCGATGCTGCTCCAACGCACCTTCTTTCCCGCCAAGGTGTTACCATCAAACTGATATTTAGCATTTGTATTTGCTGCCCATGATTCTGCAGTTTCACTCCAGGCATCATATGCAAACATTGTTAATGCTACGTCACCTGAAAGCTGCATCATCGCATCTGCTTTAGTCTGAGTTCCATCAAAATCCAGCCAAGGACTTTCTTCTGCAACAAGATATCCTAAGTTATATGTTTTAGTCACAGTCGATTTGGTCATCCCCCCAATCTTAGTAGTAAACTGGATATACTCAGAAAGCTCGGAACTTTCGATTGGTTCTGGAGCAATCTCTTTCATACATCCCGCCATGCCTAAAATGGAAAGACAACAAATGATCTTTACTATATAATTTCTCATTCTTCCTTTATACTATATAATTCTCATTCTTACTCAAAATACAGGTTGTCGTTCTGATTCTCCCATGATTCCAAAGTACATAGAGCGTCCACTACTGAAAGAGAATCAAAATATAAAACCACAATGTATTGACAACCAGATTTGAAACCTTCTGCAGAATTGACATCAACTGTCGCAATGCGTCCATCCTCCGCTTTTATAGTAAGTTTGATGGAATCGCTGCTCGGAGCAATGAAAACAGATCCAACATCATTCTTGAGGATTGATAGCTCCTCTGGAGTATTGATCAACTCAAAAGTCTGCTGGTCCGTACTAAATGTAACAGAATTATCTATAGGTGATAATTCAATTTCTTTAGCAGTATTGAGAGTAATACTTGTGATGGCACCCCAAGCATCAATTGCGTCATATGAAGTAGCACATATCACAACCTTCAACCATGTAAGCAGATGTTGAAATACAGGAGAATTATTTGCTGTACCAAACTGCTGATTCCATTTGCCACTGATTTGAGGTGCAAACATCAAGTCGGCTTTTCCTGTCAAGTCAGCTTTAAATGTATTGTCGTCAGAATACTTCCACGTACCTTGGGGATAAAAACCCACACAATATACATCCTGGCCAGTTGTCGGATATGCTAACGTTTTATCATTCTCACCATTATAATATATCTGGGTGATATTTTCATCCTTAAATGTTGCAGTTGTATGGCAAGGAAGATAGGTCTTTGTATCGGTCGGGGTGGCAACTGAATAAACACTTGAGGTGAGTGAAAAACAAAGATCCACCTTCAAAGGCCTTTCAGCGGAAGGTACACTGCCTATATATGCATTGTCTTCTGAAGAGATAGGCACATCGCCCGATTTAAGCTGCACATCAATATTGTCTATGCCCGCCTTCATTGCAATCGGGACCTCCGCCAGAGGAAGTACCTCATGTGTACATGCACACACGAGCATAATCAAAATAAAAAGTATATTTATATATCGGACCTTCATAATTGTAAACCTAATTATTGAATATTACCATCACCAATATTACCAACTACAAGACCGCCTACTCTCCAGTCCTGAACGCTTGATGTCAAATAAATCGTATTACCCATCTTGAAATTGAGCGACAGCGTAAACTGCATGCATCTTGTGCTACCGAGAAACGGCTGGACTACTCCGGACACCATATGGCGCAAGTCCACCGGAATTGCTACATTGCGTTTGTCTGTTGAGATAGTAATCACATATTCTTCTGCATCGATTTCCTCGCCATCGACCACTTTCTTATCCGCACCGACTACCGGAGCGCAAAGAACATACGCCAATTCTTCTTTCTTGAGATATGGAACCTTGATGTCTGTGAACACTTCGTCAGTGAATTTCTTCTTCATCGTCACCTGGGCTCCATCATATGATTCCTCCTCGATAGTCTTATAGAAATTCAGATCCGTCTCTTCAGAAAAGACTACATTCTCAAAGTTATATGTGCCATCATTATTATATGCTTCTTTCTGAAGGTCGATCTTTACATTGCTGTTGGATCTTATTGTCATGGACTTGATTGCTCCCCACGAATCCGAGACTTCCTTGCTTTCTGCCTGCATTTCAACTCGCAGCCATGTAAGCAGGTGGCTGTATGAAAGGACCGGTGACTTACTGTAATCTGTTGCATATGTACCTTGAACCTGTGGAGCAAACATAACATCGTCATTACCCGAAAAGACAAATGATGCAGACTTACCATCTTCTGATGCTACCCATTTCTCTGCGCCCTGTGATATCGGGGAGAAAGCTACAAAATATACAGTAGGCTTGGTATTCTTGTTATAGATGGCCGCACGAAGCAACTGCGGGTCTCCGCTCTGAAAGGTCGCATCAGTATGAATGGCAACTTTTCCAGATTCGTCGCTTCCGTCCCAAGGCCTGGTCTTTTCCTGATCATAGAATTCTTCCGTGAATATATATGGGATAGTTGAACCCCATACATCAGTCTTCAGAGGATGTTCAGGAGACGGAGTCTCGAGCATATGTCCCTGATTATTCGTTGGCATATAAGGAGCCTTGGTCATACTATCCCCGCCGACAGATGCAGCTATATACACAGGAGCACCGACCTGTACTGCGTCCAAACCATTCTGCTGACACGAAATCAGGCATATCAACAAGCTTATATGAATAATTCTTCTCATCTTACTCAACATCTACCTCATTCTTATAGTCTATGATAGTCCACTTTTCCACCTTCACCTGGAAGAGGATCTCTTCTTCATTATTACCCAATCCGAGAGTATAAACATAATGTCTGCCCGCCTCCCATTTAGTGGCGCCCAATGCATTCAGGACCACAGACTTAGTCTCTGTCGCTCCATCAAGTCGTGTATAGCGGACATTGAGATATGATTCATTATCCAGTGCCTGTGGTGCGACGAGGTAAGGTCCTCCGATCGGGCTGTTAAAGTTGATGGGAGTCGGTATGCCTTTCTCGACTTCAATCCAAAAATCACCAACCTTTGGCTTACCGGTCTGACCGTCTACAGTAAAATCCACAGACCATCCTTCATCAAAGCTATAGATACCCTCGTATTTTATATTAGTTAAGGTAATGTCGTGCAAGGTCATTCGGTAAGATTGTCCCAAATGGAAAGAAACAGCAGCAAAAGGATGGGAAAAATTCATCTTGATACCTGGATTTGCAGGATCGGCATTCTGAGTCTCTTTTGACTGCGCAGGTACATATGAATATACAAACTCACGAAGTCCTTCCTGATTGGAGACCTTAGAATCGACCAACGCAGCGTTCCTGTCTGCAGAAGGATCGTAAGAATAAAGCGGCAAAGAAAATTCGAATGAAGGACCGCCTTCATATGTAAATGATACATCCGAAACTGCTGCTTCGTCAGGATTAAGAGGGAAATGACCGAAAAAATCAAGAGTCTCATCACCTAAAGGCCAATAGAAATTCACATACTGACCTTTTTTATCCATAAAACGCCAATCGCCGGCATCAGGGAAATAATTGACCCTTACATTGTTCATAAATATATTTCCTGCCGCTGATGTATTTCCAGATAAAATGGCATACACGGCAAAGTCACCTCCTCCCACGCCAGGATTATTAAGGCTCGCAGGCGAGTCGAATATACTTGCCTTGGTTTCTGGCACATCGACAGTCAGACATATGGCAGTCTGCTCCTGATCACCCTCATATGCTTCTTTTGCACAAGAAGACAGTATAGCAAGAGCTGCTATCACAAAAATCATATATCTGTTTATCAATGTCATCATTGCTGTATGTTAAATTGGCACCCATCCAGGCGGTCAGGCCTGGTTGGGTTAAAAGGTTTAGATTAGATAGAAGGCTTTTCTTCTTCTGTACCCTGACCATCGAGTGATGGATATGTGCTTATAGGCTCACCCCATGAAGTTATACTTGGCTCGATCTGAATTTCAGAAAGAGTCATTGTGATATGATAAACATACTTCTTAGCCATATCCCAAGTATTGCCTGCCAAGTTGTAAGTATAATTAAATGTATTTGGAGTTCCGTCAGGCTGAGTAACAGTGTAATTGATTGTAAAAGATGTCTGATTGCTAGGAATAACCAAGATACCGTTACCTCCGAATTCTGCGAACTCCTCTGTAAGCAGTAATGCATCAGTCGCATCATCTGTAACAATACCAGTTTCAATAAGCTTCATGTTGCTATATGAAACTGAGCTCCAATCTGTTGTTAAATTATTTGTTACACAGGCATTTGTGGTAGCTGCATAATTAGCATTATTCACAGTTAAAGTTCCGTTTACAGCTGCATTATTCAGAGTGATTGAGTTAATAACAATCTTTGGATCAGCATCTGTAAGACCATTTCCAGTTTTTACCTGGAAATTTACCCAAGAAAGCGCGTGCTTGAAAACCATACCGACATTAGTATATGCAGCACCTTGAGCATGTGTTCCCTGTCCAGCAGCAAACATGAGATCTGTCTGACTTGCATCATTATTTCCTGTGAGAACTGATACTACTTTGGAAGCAGGGGTGACTGTGTCAAAGGTATTCTCTACATGTCCTGTAACTCCTCCACCAATATTGGTAACAGCAAGGAAGTTAATAGTAGCATCAGACAATGGCCAATAACGCTTTCCGGTCCATGTGTTTGTTGCTGAAGCGTAAGTGAATTTTGTTTCAGTAAAGAAAGTACCAGCTGTAGCCCCATCACCAGCAGCAAGATATGCAACTACGTCCATATCATCTCCTGTGAGGAATGTAGCGCCATCTACTGGAGCTTTAGTAGCCACCTTATTGACTGCTACAAAAGAAATCTCCTGAGCGTCTCCTGTAGGAACGATCTCGGTCTTGTTGCAGGCTGCCAGCATTGCTGTTGCAGCGACTGCCAAAAAGAAAATCTTTTTCATAATAAAGTTGTTTAAAGAGTTAAAAAGTTAAAAAGTTAAAAAATATTGTTGATTGGTATTGTATTGTCATTTATCCGAGAGGGACATCGATGTCTTCGCGCTCCCATTCATCTACCGAAGGCTGGAAGCCTCCTCCTCCGTGTTCTGCCTTAGGAATGTCGATGATTTCGCCATCTATGATGAGCTGATTGTCTATATTGTCAGGATCATCAAACTGATCGGTCACATCATAGACATATCTGTACTGACCACCACCAGAATCTGTAACCGTAATGTCAAGGAAAATCTTGTTTTCTTCTCCCGGGAGCTTTCCGAAAGTGTTGAAAATGGTATATAGACGCTGATTCTGCACATCAGGTGTCATTTCTACATGTACCGTAGCTGGAGAGTAGTTTCTTTCCGGACGTCCGAAATAGTTGGACATGATCTGACCTGTAACAAAGGCTTCTACTTTTTGGATATTTTCGGCTCCCTTGATATTCAGAACCTCGAGACTATATGTGTCAAGAATGGATGTTGCTGTCGTGTAAATAGTAATTTCCTCTTCTTTTCCTTGGAATGCTTCGATGAATACATCCATCTCATTCGCGACATATAGATGGTCCGGTTCTACGATGATCGGATCATCTTCATATGCTCTTGTGACGCTCTTGGTCTCCTGAGCCATTTTACTTGACATAGACTTTATGATGCCGGACTTCATGTCTGTGATATCTGTCGTGTAAGCCTGTGCGAGATGTCTGTCGTGGAGATCCTTTACCTGTGTAGACTCTGTTCCGAAGCTATATACTACCAGATGATAGCTGCCAGGGAAGAGACTGAGAGGACCACCTGTTTCTCCTACGATGTGAGTGGACTTAAGCTCATGTGTGTGGATGTCATATACCAGCACTTCATAGTATTCAGGTGCGACACCATCAATCTTTTTCTGATATTCTTCCGAGAGAAATGTTTCATATGACAGCACGATGTCATGGCCAAGTCCCAGCTCAAGATCTACCACAAGATTGACCTTCGTAGACCTCTCGTAGAGCGGAATACGTTTACATCCTGCAGTCATCATCAGGAGCATGGCCATCGCCAGATATGCTACCCTCCAACCTCTCATCGTACAATTTTTCTAGTGTGGATAGGTACCACTAGTGACACCCCAGCCTTGACAGGCCCTACCCAATGAAAATTCTTTATGTATCCTTCCTTGAAAGCCTTTCCACCGGCTTCGAATACATCGTATGGCTTCACATATGAGTAGATATATCCAAGTCCAAGGTTGAATTCAAGGTGGAGCTTGCCTCTGCATATAGGCATTGCATACAGGTAGTCAAGGCCTATGGTCGCAAATTCGCCCTGTATTCCTTTATATGAACGTTCGAAGTCGTAGTAACCGGCATAGGTGCTCAATCCTATCGAATGGCCCTTCAGCCTATCTTCATCAGTACGAGAGCTTCCGAACCAGTATCTGCCCTCAAGTCCCCATCCGAGAAGCTGTATCGCGTTCTGATGGTCAGCACGACGCTTGAACCATGGGAAATAGTAGTCCGCTCCTACAGACCAGCTGTTGCCTAAACAGAATTCCATGCCGACATTGGTTGCAGGAACAAGAAGATTGCTCCTGAATGCCATGAAGATCTTTCTTCTGATGTGTTCTGTTTCCTTTACTTCGGTGTTGATTCCTGTAGCAGGCGCTTCAAATATTGGAAGATAGCTTATACCCGGTAATTGTTCAATAAGTCTTGATGTCGCAAATTCATCACTTACTCCGAGTACTGTCAAAGTGATAGATGAATTTCTGAGTGCATAAAGGTGATTGCTGACGAGATTAGCCCACCCTTCATTACAGTTTCTCAAGGCCTTTTCCTTAGCATCAGCCGTGAGTTTGCTTTCTATTATATCAAGCATCATATCGCGCTGAGGAAAATACGGGTCAGTGCGCAGAATCTGGCGCAGACCATCCCAATCCTCTTCAAGATATTGAACCTTTATGTTTGATACGGGAAATTCAGGAAAGAGTTCCTGAAGCAGTTCCCTTGTGCTTACTGCTCGGTTTCTTGCAAGCCACTGATTAAAATGTACTGAACCGTCCGGAGAAGCTGTAGATAGAATCAGGATTGAGTCTTTGGGAGATAGTGATACTAGTCCCATTCTGAATGTGTTCTCAATGTCTTGACGGATAATCTCTATTGTATGGGAGTTATTCTGAAAGCTTGGTTCAATTTTCGAACTGTTGATTGGAAAGAAAATATTATATCGTTTCTCAATCTGATACAGACGCAATGAATCTTTTGTCTGTGCAGATGAAGCGATATACATAAGAAGCCCGGCCATGATGGCCAGTATGTAATTTAAAGCTTTCATAACCTGGTCACAAATTTATACCCATAATATTACAATAGGGAAAAACTCGTGTTGCAATACTTCAAAAGAAGTGTTGCAATATTACAAAAACGGCCTTTGAGGCATGTATAATAGCAGAACAGCCTTATTCCATTGAAGAAATAAGGCTGTTCTGCTATTTTAGACTCTCAAGGAATTCGGTGGGTGAAACCCCCATTATTTTCTGAAAGTTCCTGTATGCTGTGGAACGCTGTCGGAATCCAGCGTAACTGAATAAAGCCTGCAGATTTGCTTTAGGATTGCGCTTAAGCTCGGACACTACATATTCGATCCGTCGCTTTGCTATATATTCGCTGAATGTGCACCCGGCAAATTTCTTGAATGCTTCGCCGACATAAGTACGGTTGGATGCAAGTTCTTCAGACAGTGACATGAGACTCAGTTCTGGATTTCGCCAGCCTTGCTGCTCTATAAGCAGATGGGTCACATCTATCCACAACTTATCAATAATTTCATACGGCTTATCCTCAGCACCGGCTATGCTGCCATTTTCTGGTACCGGGAGACGTTCTTTCAACTCATACCATATAAGCCAGAAAAAGAAGAAAAGCATGCTCAACTGATGTAGAATGGTGAAAATCCTTGCATTAGTAATAAATAGTCCAAAGAGCAGTAATCCTATCGAGCAGAATCCTAACGAATATTTAAGAATGAACTTTTTATCCGCTCCACTCTTCTGCCAGTCATATGGAACAAGGAAAAGGACAAAAGAATATACAAGCATCATTGTAACTGCAAACAATCTGAACATGACATCCGGTTTCCAGATATTATGCAACAGATCTGCAAATGTGTCAAGTGCAGTGTACTGAATACCTGCGAACATTCCTACAGATGCAATTGCTGCAAGAGGTGCAAAAAGGATGGTGAGGGTTCTGCCTGGTTTTGAAATGGAACGGATGAACACTAAAGGATAGAAAAAGTATGTCATCTGCATTATGATCGAAGCAAAAGTAAGCTCGGGTTCCAGCAAGCTTTTATTGACCACGATATTTCCAACCCAGTGACGGATGATGAAGAAGAAGGAATTCAGCGATGTAAACCAGCAGAAAATTGCCAGGACATAACGTGAATAATCTTTTGTCTCCTTGCGTCGCATCCATAACATGATGCCACCGGCAACAAGCTCCAAAGTTATCAGCGCAGAAATTACAGATAAAATAAGTCTCAAAATGCAACAAGTTAATTGTTATATATACTCTTCACTATAAGCAAAATTATGAATTCCTGATTTCATTCACAATAATTTCAATCAGAAATCATCTCGCTTCAATCTTTATTTCCAGGACCGTAGTTCAGATTTTACTGCAACGGGATCTGATTAAGCTGACGACAAAAGCGACAATTGCAGCAAGCGGGATCACCGGCTCCGCCAACATGAAAACAGGCATAGTTCCCGAGGTGAGAGTGACCAATGCAGAGCAGAGGGTACATAAGCAAGGCACTACGGGACATTTCCCCACTTGCATTTCCATCAAGGTCAAAGTGGGCAGGAAGGGATTCCGGCAAGAATGCCCACTGCAGCGCTATAGCCAAAGCATTTACGGATACTATCAATATCGGGATAAACCAGCCTCGCTTATTCATATTCTGTTTTTTATGTTTGAGGGTGCAAAGATATTGAATTTTACGTTACATCATATCATATCTGCAAAAGGAGTGACCGCAGCCAAGGTGCGTGGTCGCAAGTACATCAGGAACCGCGGTTACGGCGGTGGATTCAAGACCTCAGCTCAGGCAGCTGTGAAGTCAATCTTCAAGCAGCTCTCGCAGAGCTGGAAATCTCTCACCAA
>CANBDX010000065.1 GCA_947367315.1 uncultured Bacteroidales bacterium
TACAAATCGCCATTACAGCGGTCTGTAGCCTCGAAATATATCAAATTGCACTAAATGCAAGTGTCAAAGACAGGAATTTAGTTAAATACAAGTATTTAAAACCCTATAATCCGAGCTTCTTGAAGAAGTCGTTACCCTTGTCGTCCACGAGGATGAATGCAGGGAAGTCCTCTACCTTGATCTTCCAGATAGCTTCCATTCCAAGCTCAGGGTACTCCACACACTCGATGCTCTTTATGTTGTTCTGAGCGAGGATCGCTGCAGGGCCTCCGATCGAGCCGAGATAGAAGCCTCCGTATTTCTGGCAGGCGTCGGTCACACACTGTGCACGGTTACCCTTTGCTAGCATGACCATGCTGCCTCCGTGGCTCTGGAAGAGGTCCACATATGAATCCATACGGCCTGCTGTAGTAGGTCCCATAGAGCCGCAAGGCATACCTGCTGGAGTCTTTGCAGGACCGGCATAATAGATAGGGTGATCCTTGAGATACTGCGGCATCTCCTCTCCCCTGTCGAGACGCTCCTTGATCTTTGCATGAGCGATATCGCGGCCTACAATGATGGTACCGTTGAGGCTGAGACGCGTCGATACAGGATATTTGGAGAGTTCCTTGAGGATCTCAGTCATAGGCTGGTCGAGGTTGATCTTAACTGCCTCTCCCTCGCCTGCCTGGCGGAGCTCCTCCGGAATGAGACGTGCCGGATTGTCATCGAGCTTCTCGATCCAGATACCATCCTTGTTGATCTTAGTCTTGATGTTTCTGTCAGCTGAGCAGCTTACTCCGAGACCTACAGGGCAGCTTGCTCCGTGGCGTGGGAGACGGATGATGCGTACGTCATGCGCGAAGTACTTTCCGCCGAACTGCGCACCGAGGCCTATCTTGTGAGCCTCCTCGAGAACGAGTTTCTCAAGCTCTACATCGCGGAATGCGCGTCCAGTCTCATCGCCCGTCGTAGGGAGGTTGTCATAGTACTTGCATGAAGCAAGCTTCACTGTAAGAAGGTTTCTCTCAGCTGAAGTGCCACCGATAACGAATGCCACGTGATATGGAGGGCATGCAGCTGTTCCGAGAGTCTTCATCTTTGCAACAAGGAACGGAACGAGAGTCTGAGGATTGAGGATAGCCTTGGTCTCCTGATAGAGATAGGTCTTGTTTGCCGATCCACCGCCCTTGGTCACGCAAAGGAAGTGATACTCAGAACCATGAGTGGCCTCGATATCGATCTGTGCAGGAAGATTGCACTTTGTGTTCACCTCGTCGTACATAGTGAGAGGAGCATTCTGCGAATAGCGGAGGTTTTCCTCGGTGTATGTCTTGTAGACTCCGAGAGAGAGAGCTTCCTCATCGTCGAAGCCGGTCCATACCTGCTGGCCCTTCTCGCCATGGATGATGGCAGTACCGGTATCCTGGCAGAACGGAAGCTTTCCCTTGCAGGCCACCTCAGCATTGCGGAGGAAAGTCAGTGCAACGTACTTGTCGTTCTCAGAAGCCTCTGGATCATGAAGGATCTTGGCCACCATCTCGTTATGCTCAGGACGGAGCATGAAAGAAACATCACGGAAAGCTGTGTTAGCCATCACTGTAAGGCCCTCTTTCTTGATCTTGAGGATCTCATGTCCCTCGAACTCACCGGTACTTACATACTGCTCCGAGCCCGGAATCTTGTAGTATTCAGTCTTGTCCTCGCCAAGCTGAAACATAGGTGCATACTTAAACATTTTTCAAAATATTTGTATAGTTTTAATTCAATTCATTTGTCAGATCCGCCTCATGCAGGACCTCAATAAGAGTTCCCCTTTCCAAGCGGACCTCCACTTCTGAAGATCTGTATACCTCGTTACCTTCATCATCCTTGATAGTGAAAACCAGAACCACGGTACCGGAGTTACTGCAGAGCACGATATCCTCCGCAACGCATACCCCGCCAGTCTGGTCGGTAATCACAGGCAGTGAAACAGTGTAACCTGCCCCAGTGACAGAATCCACTATACGCTCATTATACACATTAAATCCTGACGGAAGGAAACCACTGTACTCTACAACTGAGGTATATCCTTTCTTATTGAATTCCATTATATCCTGCGGATTCCGGAGCGTTACCTTATAAGCTCCATGAGGACGTTTCATTTCAAAATCAATGCGCTTATTTCCATCCACAACAACATCTCTCTGAGAAACATAATATGCCGTCTTCGCACCATTGCTGACGCCAGCATAATTCCCGGCAGCAAATGAGACGCATGAGAATTCCATCACATCATAAAAGAATGTGATATCTTTATGCGAGCTGAATCCGTCGGCCCATGCATAAAGTTCGTACTTCCCGTCCGGCACATCCGGAATATCCACCGCAGACAATGCATTCATATTGACGATTTCTGAAAACCTGTATCGGGCATCAGAGTCCTGAGACTTCATCTCAACAGAAATACGGACATATGAATCATCAGCAGGCTTTTCACCTATCTCATCATCAGGCATTTCGAACGAGACATCACCGTCCGAATTACCGGTATTTCCGGATTCTGAGCTATCCTGTCCGGAATCCGGCTTATTGAAGTCAGGATCACAGGATGCGAAAACAACAGCACACAGGCATGCAAGAAAATATACGACTCTTTTCATATCAATGATGCTAACTTTGTATCAAACTATTCTCCACCACCCATCAGGAAGACCTTCATGAAGTCGTTCAGGTCTCCGTCCAGAACTCCCTGTGTGTCGGATGTCTCGTGACCTGTGCGCAGGTCCTTGACCATCTTGTACGGATGCAGGACGTAGCTTCGGATCTGCGATCCCCATTCGATCTTCTTTTTCTGACCTTCAAGCTCGGCCTGCTTCTCCTGACGCTTCTTCAGTTCTATGTCATAGAGACGCGATTTCAGAATACGCAGGGCATTCTGTCTGTTGTCAAGCTGTGAACGGGTCTCGGTGTTCTCCACCACGATGCCTGAAGGGATATGCCTTACACGCACTCCGGTCTCTACCTTGTTCACATTCTGGCCGCCGGCTCCGCTCGAACGGTATGTATCCCACTCCAGGTCTCCCGGATTGATCTCTATCTCGATGGAGTCGTCCACAAGAGGATACACAAAAACCGACGAGAAAGTCGTCTGACGCTTTCCCTGCGCATTGAACGGCGATATGCGTACCAGGCGGTGCACTCCGCTCTCGGCCTTGAGATATCCGAAGGCATAATCACCCTCTACCTGCATTGTCACCGACTTTATGCCGGCATCCTCGCCTTCAAGCTCGTCGGTAACAGTCACCTTATATCCGTTGCGTTCCGCCCAGCGCACATACATGCGCATAAGCATCGCAGACCAGTCGTTTGCCTCGGTTCCGCCCGCGCCTGAATTAATCGTAAGCACGGCGCCAAGATTATCTCCTTCCTCGCCGAGCATATTGCGAAGCTCCAGCGCCTCCAGTTCCTCCACAGCGGCCTTGTATGCATCTTCAAGCTCCACCACCTCGTCAGTCTGCTCATCATCGGAGCCCTCCATGCTTTCACGAGCGAAATCATAAAGCACATTAAGGTCCTCTGCCGCAGCCGCGACCTTGTCGAAGCCTGTCACCCAGAACTTCACTCCGGAAAGCTCCTTCAGAAACTTCTCCGCCTCCTTAGGTTCATCCCAGAAGTCTGCCGCCAGGGTCCTCTCCGTCTTCTCTGCTACATCGGCACGCTTTTCATCTATGCCGATACACTTCCCCAGCGTCTCCACACGCTGCTGCAAAGCCTTTATATTTTCCGAACTAATCATCTCCTTACCGATAAAACGCACAAATATAATGAATTTTCGGTTTCATCACACCAGTCTTATACCATGCTGACTGCATATAGAGCGCATTTCATCCGGCCATACACCCGACTGAATCTCTCCGATATGAGCCTTGCGCAGCAGATACATGCACAAGCGCGACTGGCCGATTCCACCTCCGATGGTAAGCGGAAGCGCACCTTCAAGAAGCATCCTGTGATACATCAACTCAGATTTCCACTCCTCTCCTCTAAGAGCAAGCTGCCTTCTGAGAGCGTCCTCATCCACACGGATACCCATGCTGGACACTTCAAAGGCACTTTCCAGCACCGGATTCCAAAGGAGGAGATCTCCGTTCAGGCCCATATACCCTTCCTCATTCACCGTACTCCAGTCATCATAGTCAGCGGCCCTGCCGTCATGAGGCTTCCCATCCTGCAGAGGCGCACCTATGCCGATCACAAACACCGCCCTATGTTCTTTCACCACAGCATTTTCCCTTTCCTTTGCAGACATGCCGGGATACTTCCTCAGCAATTCCTCCGCATGGATGAAATACACATCCTCGGGCAGCATCGGCTCTATCTGAGGAAACTCCACATAGAGTTTGTTCTCAGTGACCTTTATCGCCTCATATATACGTCGGACCGTACGCTTCAGATACTCCAGGGTACGCTCTTCCGGCGTAATCACCCTCTCCCAGTCCCACTGGTCCACATATATCGAATGGATATTGTCAAGTTCCTCATCCGGACGAAGCGCATTCATATCGGTATATATGCCTCTTCCTGGCTTCACTCCCATCTGCGCCAGCTTAACCCTCTTCCATTTGGCCAGTGAATGCACCACCTCAGCCCTCTCATCCCCCATATCCTTAACGGGGAATGTCACAGGGCGCTCGACACCGTTCAGGTCGTCATTCAGACCGGTTCCGCTCATCACCACCATGGGCGCAGTCACCCTCAACAGGGCAAGCTGAGCCGACAGGTTGTCCTGAAACATATCCTTCACGGCCTTGATGGCCTTTTCCGTATTCTCCACCGTCCCCAGCAGATTCACATATCCATGCGGAATTATTAATGACATAACATCACTATTTGATTATCAAACATTTATCCATTTATATGATTATCAGAATTAGATCGACGATTATATGATTCGTCTACCACCAGCAGAATAACTGATTGCGATAATCTTTCTTTTTGCCGTTTTACGTGCAAACAACACACAAAAATAGCAGAAATTCGGTATATTTGCAGATTATGATCGGAATTTTTGACTCTGGCGTAGGCGGGCTATCCGTCTTCAGGGAGATACGCAAAGTCCTCCCTGAGGAAAAGTATATCTATTGGTCTGACAGCGCGCATTGTCCTTACGGAGAGAAGTCGCAGGAATACATTATAGACAGGGCCAGATTCATCACCCGACATATGACCGAAAAAGGCGCTGACATCATTGTCGTGGCATGCAACACTGCCACTGCTGCAGCCATCGCTACGCTCAGAGAGGAATTTCCTGTCAAGTTCATCGGGATGGAACCGGCAGTAAAACCTGCAGCCAAAGCCACAAAGACAGGAATCGTGGGAGTTCTCGCAACAGCCGGCACCCTCAAGGCAAGCAAATACATAGACACATGTGCCCAATGGGCGGAAGACGTCAGGATAGTGGAACACGTAGGTCAGGGATTTGTGGAACTTGTGGAAAACGGCATCACTTCTGGTCCTCAGGCAGAAGACATCGTCAGGGAAAGTCTGTGCCCGCTTCTTGATGAAGGCTCTGACACCATAGTACTCGGATGCACCCACTACCCTTTCCTGTCCGAAGTAATACTGAAGATTGCAGCTGAAATGGTTCCGGAAAGGGCAGTCACAGTAATCGATCCCGCTCCGGCAGTGGCCCGGCATCTTATGGAGGTCATGCAGGAAGACGGTCTGATACGCAGGGATGGTTTCTCCATGCTCCTTGAATCATCAGGAGACCTTAAAAAACTTGAATACATCTATAACAACCTATTATAGCCCACCTATGAAACACAGCATTCTCAGATATCTGACGGTTTTGGTTATCTTATCTATATCCGGTTTCCATCTTAACGCACAAAATACAGCACTCGTGCTTGATGCCTCGTCCTTCAGGCCTGTACAGCAAGATGCGGTCACCGGAGTGTCGGTGGACAAGATTGAAAAGGACCGTTCCAACAGGGAATGCGCGCGCATCAAGCTGCATCTCAACAGGATGACACCTGAAGAAGTCGCTCAGGTAAGTGTCAAGACCATCGGAGGCAATGTGATTGTGATGAAGAAGACAGTAGCCCACGGAGGCAACGGCATCATCTTCGAGATGACGGCCCGTCCGGGAGTACGTTTCTACATCACCCATCCGTCTCTTGGTGATTCCAACACCGTGATGGTAGATCTCGAAGGCAACCGTGAATATGTCATGGAGGGCTGGAGCGAACAGAAATATTCAGTGACCATTGAATGCAACAGAACTGGAGCTGAGGTCTATCTGGACGGAACCTATCGAGGAGTCATCGGAACAAATGGCATGATTACCTTGACAGGAGTATCCGTAGGAGACCATGTCGTAAGGCTAAAGGACGGAAATGACGAGGCTGAACAGAAGATAAACGTATCCATGAGCCGCATATATTTCCCCGTCAGTGTGGAATCCCATCAGCAGTATGTAGTGTTTCAGGTAACACCACCTAATGCCTCTGTAGAGCTTGACGGAATGGTTCTGGACATGGTGGACGGAGCTGCATTTGCCAACAAGCATTTCGGAACATATGAATATACCATACGTGCTCCTAAGCATCACACATACACCGGGAGCGTCATCGTCAATGACCTTGTAAACAAGCACGTCGTGTCGGTGGACCTGCTTCCGGCATACGGCTGGATTGAATTTGCAGATAATGGAGCCAGCAACGGAGCGGATGTTTATCTCGATGAAGAATATCTGGGCAAGGTACCGTTCAAGTCAAAGGAACTTTCCAGTGGTCAGCATAGGATCAGAATAACCAAGCCTATGTACAAGTCTTTCCAGACTTCAGTCACCGTCAAGGACAACGAGACAACACAGGTTTATCCTCAACTCATCGCCAACTTTGCCAACATCACTCTCGAGGTGGCGGATGATGCCGAGATCTGGGTAAACGGCTCGCTTAAAGGCAAAGGCAGATGGAGCGGCGCAATGACCATAGGTCCGAACAAAGTCGAGACCAGGAAAGCAAGTCACAGGAGCCAGACCAGGTCATATGATGTTACGGCTCTGATGGAAGGACAGACCCTTACCCTCAAGGCTCCGGACGCCATTCTTGGAACACTCGTCGTGGAGAGTACGCCCCCTATCTCCGACGTATATATCGACGGGAAGCTTTTCAGCCAGACCCCTGTAAGAACACATCTTCCGGTCGGAAAGCATCAGGTAAAGATCTCGCGTAAAGGATACAAGGACCATATGACCTCCGTAACAGTCACAGAAGGACAGACTGTGACCGTAAGTCATACTATGGAGGCGCTCGGCGGCAGTCAACCGGTCCGGAAGAAGACGGAGGTGAAGCCTTCGCAGGATAGAAAGCAGAACATCAACGTCACCGGAGTGGTTAGGGATTCTAATGGAGAGCCGTTAATAGGAATGGCCATTCTTGTCAAAGGCACGAATAAAGGTACAATAACAGATATCAATGGAGAATTCTATATTACTGCCCAAACAGACGACATTCTAGAATTCGCAGGTATCGGATATAAGACTCAGAGGATTCCTGTCGAGGGCAGAAGATCGATTTCTGTTGTTATGACGAAGGATGAGAAGTATTACAGCAAATGGAAATTTGAGCCGTACTTCTTCACCGGAAGATTCTGGCTCAACGACTCGTTCCCGGAGTCCGGATCGTTTTCCGGATGGGAAGCAGGAGTCATGGCACGACACGAATTCAACAGAACTATCGGTCTACAGGCCGGTCTTGCATTCAACACCTACACTGCCGGAAGCAACAGAACCACAAGCCAGCTGCCAGACTATACGGAAGTCACCTTCCATAACCTCAGACTACCTTTACAGTTGACCGCAGCATTGCAAATCACCTCCGACATCAGTATCAGTCTCGAAGCAGGAGCCTATGCCGGTTATGCAATTGGAGGAAAGATACGCTACACCATGGAAGGGACAGACGGAGGGCCTGCCTCCGAGGGGACCTATCCGATGTTCCCTGCAGACAAAGACCTCCAGCCTTTCAACAGATTCGACTTTGGTCTCCAGTTCGGAGCCAAGTTCTACATCTACGGGGTCGGCATTGGCGGCAGCTACATCATGGGCCTCAACCACTTCGCCAAGTCTCCAAACATCGGCTCCCAAACCCGAGCCTACGGACTTTCGGTCAGCTATGCGTTCTAATGGCCAGGGCGGCCCGGGGAGAGATCAAGACTCGTCCGCAGCACACCGTCAGTCATGTTTTTGCCGGATTTTCTGACTGACGCTAGCCCAAATCAACCATTTCATGCAAAAACAAGGACCGTCAGTCACTTTTTTCAAGGTTTTATTGACTGACGGTCCCGATGACTCTACACAGGATGGATTATTCTTTGATGCAGCGGACGGAATAACCTCTGAAACGGCATAGGCCGTCAGATGTAACATTCAATTTACCAATTTCAGTAAAATACAATCGATAAGCGCCTTCAGAAGCAGCGAAAGGAGTTACAGTCCAACAATATCCCTTCTGACCTGAACCCGTATACCAGTTACTAGCAATTTGACCTGTTGCCGGGTACCATATCATTTGATCCGGCCCCAAAATTCCCGTAAGATTCATACCTTTCCCATCATTGTCAAATGGAACATATTCATCAGAACTAATATTTCCGGATGCTTTAGCCCAGACACCGTCACTACCTCCATCAGGAACACGCCAACCATACGGACAGGGGTCGTAAATAGTCTTGAATGACTGCCAACGAGTATTATCCACTAACTCACTACCCGTATAATACCAATCGCAATTACCGCTATCGGATAATATAAATGTCGTAGGATAGGCTATAGTGTACTCTATCGTTCCACTATATGAATCAACATCTATAGCTGAAGGCCAGACTATGGAAGACACTGCCTCAACACTCTCGCTTATCGACGAAGAACCCAGGAACGGATCCTTACGGCCCCACTGATAAAGGAGTCCCAGAGCGCCGACGTCACCAGGAGTTGCCGATGTAGCACCAAGGTTTCGGTCCATCATAGTACCCGCATTGTTGGCATACACACACTCCACAGGCTGGTCCGTCAGCCATATATGCCACGACCATAGAATTGTACCCGATACATCCTTGGCCGCAATCACAGCGTTCCCCTCCTTGAAGGTATCTGCCGTTTGGAAAGTAATCTCACCATTCTTGTAGGACACCGACTTGATCAAATCACCGACATTCGGAGCTACATCGGTACCGAAACTCTCCCACAGGACCTCGACCTTCGACACATCTTCAATAAGCTGATTACTATTACCGCGAACAGCCTTAAAATTATAAATACCACCAGAAGGAACAATATAACAATTTGCAGACTCCTCAAATACTGTATACTTGTAATCCAACAGGGCGACCTCAACAGTCAAATTACCCGGATGGAACCATATATCATACACTCCCTGTTCTATGTAGATGGAATTATATCCTTCTGTTAATTGAAGCACCTCTCCTGGAGCAATTACGGTCATTGACTTCTCCGCACCATAAGAAGTACCTGACGAGTTATGGATTTGAAACTTATTGTAAGGCCTACCATTAGATGCTACTGTAGGATCTGGAAATACGACATCATTAGCGACATACCTGTCGCCGTCCTTAATCATTGTTATCTGGCCATTACTTCCGTGCAGTATCCAGCTAACAGATTCTTCTGGCTCACCTGGTCCTTCTCCGAGATCATCTTTCATGCAGCGGACGGACTGACCACCAGCACGGTAGTTGTTGCTTGCGGGATTGACGGTTCCAGTACTGTTGAGGTAGAAGCCATACACTCTATAATCACTAGGTGTCACAGACCAATAACGTCCGGTAGTGCTAACACTTAACAGGCTACCTAGGAAGTTACGATAACCCGCAGCGGGATACCAGGAAGCTGGGGAGCTGATGCCGGAACCGAATAACATGCCTTGAGACGAACTGTCGTAGGATTGATCTACAAAGCCAGCATTTGCCCAGACCCCCTCACTGCCTCCATCAGGAACACGCCAACCGGCAGGACATGGATCATAGATGGTCTTCTCCGACTGCCAACGGGTGTCATCTGTAGTTGTATCCCCTGTATAATACCAATCATAATTGATGGTGTTGTGCATGATAAATTGTGTAGGGCACTGAGTTGCATATAATATGGTACCGTTCAAACCATCTGACTCTATTGCAGAAGGCCACGAAATCGTAGACTGCGCATCAACAACATCACTTATCGACGAAGACCCCCAAAAAGGATCCTTACGACCCCACTGATAAAGCAGACCCAGGGCTTCCACATCACCTGGAACTGCTGAAGTTGCTCCGAGATTTCGGTCCATCATGGTACCCGCATCGCTGGCATAGACACACTCCTCCGGCTGATCTGTCAGCCATATGTGCCATGACCAGACGATATTTCGCTGGCTATCCTTAGCTGCTATTACAGCATTGCCTTTCCTGTCGGTCGCATTTAAGTAAATATCAAAATAACCGTCCTGATCCAAATCACGATACTCAGCATAAGGAATCAAAGCTCCGACTTCCGGAGTCTCATCGGTACCGAAACTTTCCCACAGCACCTCTACGGACTTCACATCCAGAGTCTCATCGGAATTGCCTTTGACAGGTCTGAATTTATACTTTCCGCTACCATTGACAATATAGCAGTTAGCCGTACCATTCGCAGACAAATTAATGAAGCCGTCACCATCCGGAACAACAGGAGCTCCACCCATCACCACCTCAACACAGTCATGATACCGGGCGATGCCTGATTCGTGACTTGCGGTATATAAATGGACATAGTATCTGGATTCCGGAAAGGAACCGCTGAACTCCAGCTGATACACACCCTTACGGCCGAGAGGTGTCTTTATGGCAGGAATGCCGGCATTGCCTGACGGAGGAGTCGTACTTGTAGTGCACACTGCATCGAATTCACAGTAATTCAGTTGCAGATAACTTTCATTGACAATCACAGTCATGATTATGGAATTCCTGTCTGCAGAGACCATATCCATACATATCGGGCAGAATTCCTCCTCAGTAAATTCATCACACGATACAAATGCCATCACTGCCAAAAGGCAGACTAAAGAGAGTTTGAACAGTTTCTTCATGGATTGTCCTTATAAAACAGGTATCACACCCGGAGCCATAACATATAGCATAGGAGTTTGAGGATTGAGCCAGATGTCGTAAGTGCCTTCTGAAACAAACAGGCTGTAGCCATCGGGACTTAGCATTACCGACGAACCTTCTGCCACACCAACTCCGTCTTGAGGAGTTCCGAAATTCCTTTCCCATGAATTGTCCGCACGCACCTTGAAATAATTGGATGCATTAGGGAAGTTCACTCCATAAGCTACATACATATTGCCAATCTTCTGCATCGGCATATCCGGGCTATCACCCCAAGCATTATGGTCACCGCATAAGCCCCATGCCACAGTCTCTTCCGTAGAATTGCTAAGAGTAGCATTCACAATCATCAAGTCAGGATTGAAGCAGATGTTGTAAGTGCCGGAATCAATATAGATATCGCATCCTTCAGCGATAAGTTCCACAGGATTACCGTCAGACGCATAATTTCCATCGGACAATGCGCCATAATTCTCATCCCATGCGTTGCCAGAACGTATCTTGAAACGGTTGTCATCATTATTGAACACGACTCCATAAGCCACAAAATAATTACCCGTCTGATACATCGGTGTATCCGGAACTCCGGTATTTCCCCAATCATTCTGAGTCCCTACTACGCCCCACTTCGAAACGACCCCATCTTCAAGGACAGTCTGAGAACACGCAACGACATCGCCGTAAAGAACAAGGTTTCCCTTACCATAATAGGGGACAATGTAATATTGTACATCCGGCTGAAGCCCATCTACATAAGCTACAAATTCATATTCATTGAGTAATTCCATCCTATCGACAGACTTCCCGTTTGAAGCCGGATTGCTGTCAGAGGAATACTTCAGACCGAAATAATAATCATATTGCTGTATCAGCTCCATATTCACAGATCCGTAAACCGTAGCAACACCATCAGTCACATATGACTGATGTATTTGTATCGGGAACCCTGTCCGGTCACCATCATCCTCGCAGGCAACAGCCATTACTACGGCAAGTACAATCAGCAATAATTTCTTCATATAGATACATTTAGGAATATCTGACAAATATAAGAAAACTTACCCTTATTCCCATAACAAAAAACTCACACTCCAAAAGAGGCTCGTAATGACGTGAAAGATAACGGGAAGACAATACTCCCCTGGCGATCGGGCACAACACTGACATCAGATGTGCACAGGAGGGGGGGAGAAATTACCCTCAATGTGCACAGGAGGCAAATTGTCCACCGGATGTGCACAAGGAACGGCCTCTGACTGGGCTCGGCGACCGATTGTTGTGCACAAGGGGCAAGCAAAACACCCCCTGTGCACAGAATAAAATTAATTTTAATGCTATAAGATTAATTGTTAATTATAAAAAAGAGAAAAACATCATGAATCTTTTTTATAATCTGCCATTCATTAGAATAGTCCTCAGTAACTTTCGAAAAAAAGAAAATGAGAGAACTGAGAATTGAAGACCT
>CANBDX010000066.1 GCA_947367315.1 uncultured Bacteroidales bacterium
GCTCCCGAACTTGGACTTGAACCAAGGACCCTCTGATTAACAGTCAGATGCTCTAACCAACTGAGCTATTCGGGAATGTTGTCTCAAACGTTTTCTTTTCGTTTGGGATTGCAAAGGTAGACATTATTTTTTAATCTCCAAACTTTTCTTTAAAATTTTTGCATTTTTTTTGATTGTCCGTTATCGGTGCAGAAGTTTTTATACGTTATTGCCACACTTTTCCGCAATGACGTGGAAGGGTATGACGGTCAGTTTGATTATACATGCTTTTTTTGTTATCTTTGTGGGTTATCTGAAAAAACTGACTACATGTCCCTAAAACTATAGATCTCATGGATATTGATCTTCTTTCCAAGATGGTCAAGGAACTTATTCTTGACAATGACAGGGTGGTGCTTCCGGGCCTCGGTTGCTTTGTGGCCGAGATAGTGCCTTCTACATTTGCAGACAAGGGCTATACCATCAATCCTCCGTACCGTCGCCTTTATTTCAGGTCAAGACCGGATCAGGGGGAGGAACTTGCCAGGTTCTATGCCGAGTCCAACAAGGTGGAGCTGGCGGTGGCTGACAAGATTGTGAAGGACTTTGTTGCCGAGCTGAAGTCGGTGCTGCATGTGAAGAAGACCGTCATATTTCCTGGTCTTGGACGATTGAGGGCAACTAAGGAGAATACCGTGTTCTTTGTGGCTGATGAGGATCTGGATATCTATCCTGACGGATTCGGACTGGAACCGATTTCTCTGAAGACCCATCAGGAGAGCAGGGAAGAGGTGGCTGCTGCTGTTGTCGGACTCAGGTCCATATTGGAAGAACCTGCAGGATCGGAGAGTGTTTCTGAAGAAGCTGCTGCAATTGCAGTGGATAAGGTTGTGGATGTTGTTGATGCGGCTGTCGATGAAATTCCTGAAGCTGTCGAGGGTTCCGATGATGGCGTTGAGGAAGCTCTGCAGGCTGTGGAAATTGAGGAAGTTGTGGAAGTTGTCGAGGATGCGGAAGCCATTGTAGAGATTGTAGAGATTGTTCCGGAGACTGTTGGGACTGAAGAAGAGGCATCTGAGACTCCATCTGAAGAGCAGAATGTGACATCTTCCGAAGGGCAGGAGGAAATCGTTGAGGATATTGTCGTCGCTTCACCGGTGAAGAAAAGCTTCTGGAAGACTCTTGGAAAGGTATTCCTCTGGGTGTGCGTAGCTGCCGTAGCGCTTCTCGCCATATATGTGGCCGTGTCACGCCTTTGTCCGGGCATTCTGGATTCCGTGCTTTATACTCCGGAAGAGCTTCAGATAATCAAGGACTTGTAATTCTCCCCATACATCATGAATAAGTATAATCAGAAATTCGTCATACCGTGCTATTTTACTGATGCCTCATGGCGTCTGAAGCCCGCGTCATTCATGGATATGGCGCAGGAGGCCGCTACCTGTCATGCCCAGATTCTCGGCTTCGGGTATGATGATCTCATCGCATCGCGCACAGCATGGATTCTGTCGCGTCTGCATGTGGAGTTTGTCGATACTCCCAGGTGGCGCGAAAACATCTCCCTGACAACATGGCACAAGGGACTCAGCAGGCTTTTCTTCCTCAGGGACTTCATCCTGACTGATGACGCAGGCAATGTGAGGGTAAAAGCTACATCTTCATGGCTTGTCCTGAATCTTGACACACGACGTCTGGTGCGCGACCCGAAACTCATGGATGAGGGTACTACATGCTCCGAGGATGTCCTGGATGCGCCTGCCGACAAGGTGCAGATGCCAAAGGGAGCTGAGCCGGAGCTTGTTATGGAGCATGTTGTGAGTTATTCGGATGTGGATATCAATGACCATACGAACAATGCGATGTATATGCATTGGGCGATGGATGCCGTCGATTATCAGACTGCTTCGTCAAGAGCCGTGAAGTCCATGACAATCAATTTCAATCATGAGACAAAGCAGGGTGACAGGGTGGCGATATACCGCTTCGTCTGTGAAGATGAGACCGGCCTTCATGTATATATCGAGGGCAAGGTCGGTGATACATCTGCATTTACGGTAGAACTGGTATTTTGATATGGTGGGACTTATATACGCATATGAAATGGCTCCTGTTGTGCCGTCCCCTACGGCCGGTGCCCCCGTTTCCGATGCGCCGGCATCCGAATGGCTGCCGGTGGTGGAGCCTTCCGGACTTGTGGTGGGGCGAGCCGAGCGTGCATATTGCCACAGCGGTGCCAAGCCTCTTCATCCCGTGGTGCATCTGCATATAATCGACCGCTATTCACGCATATATCTTCAGAAACGTCCTATGACCAAGGATATACAGCCTGGTAAATGGGATACGGCTGTGGGAGGTCATGTGTCGTATGGCGAAAGCATCATGGAGGCATTGTTCCGCGAGTCTTCTGAGGAGCTCGGTCTTGTGGAATTCAATCCGATACATATAGAGACTTATGAATTCGAGTCGGAGGTAGAGAGGGAGATGGTGAATGTGTTTGCGGCTGTGGGCTCGTATGAACTGCACCCGGATCCCGAGGAAGTGGCGGAAGGCCGCTGGTGGGATGTCGCCGACATAGATGCTGCTATGGGCAAGGGAATCCTTACACCTAATTTCGAATCCGAATACGAAATGATACGCCCGGCCCTTCTGGCCCTTCTGTAGAAGCATGTGTTCAGGTTAAAAAGGGTAATCCTCTGCATCAGAAATAGGAATTTAAATAGAACTAGCTTACATGTCTGAAATAAAGATATTTGTTCCGGCCGCACCGGATGGCACCATAGCCCTGGAAGGTGCCGTTGTCGTTCCTTATGCGTCCATGCGGTCTGCGGAGGCGCTGAGATACGTGGCGGAGTATGCGTCCGGAGAATTTACGGTGATATATACGAAGACCCTTCCTTTGCAGATGGGCCTTTTTGCCTTTGAGAGGATGATGGCGGTGGCAGAGGATACCGGTGCCGACATGGTCTATGCGGACCATTACAAGGTCATCGGCGGGCAGAAGAGGCGCCATCCTCTGATAGATTGCCAGAAGGGTGCCTTGAGGGATGATTTTGATTTCGGAAGCGTGCTGATGTTCAGGACTTCATCCTTTGTGGAGGCGGTCAGAGCCATGGCTGCCCAATGGCAGTGGGGAGCTCTATATGACGTGCGTCTGAGGATGGAGAAGATCGTTCATGTCAATGAGCCTCTTTATATAGAGCAGGAGACGGATGCACGCAAGTCCGGCGAAAAGCAGTTCGATTATGTGGACCCGCGTAACAGGCAGGTGCAGATAGAGATGGAGAAGATATGCACGGACCATCTGAAGCGTATCGGAGGATATCTTGAACCTTGCTTCAAGGAGCCTGATGCCGGGGAGTTCGGTGCTGCGGAATTTCCTGTGACTGCCACGGTGGTGATCCCGGTGTTCAATAGGATAAGGACGGTAAAAGACGCCGTGGAGAGTGCTCTGAGCCAGAAATGCGGTTTTCCTTATAATGTGATAGTGGTGGATAACCATTCCACTGACGGTACTTCTGAACTGCTTGCCGGTATGGCCCAGGCCGACGACAGGCTTGTGCATGTGGTGCCTCAGAGGGATGATCTTGGAATCGGCGGATGCTGGAATATGGCGGTGCATCATCCGCAGTGCGGGGAATATGCGGTGCAGCTGGACAGCGATGACGTATATAGCGGCCCTGACACGCTGCAGAAGATAGTGGATGCATTCAGGCAGCAGAGGTGTGCGATGGTGGTGGGAACATATCAGATGACGGATTTCAGGATGAATCCCATTCCGCCCGGCATCATAGACCACCGCGAATGGACGGAGGATAACGGCCGCAACAATGCATTGAGAATCAACGGACTCGGGGCTCCGAGGGCTTTCTGGACCCCGCTTCTGAGGACTATCAATCTTCCAGATACAAGTTATGGTGAGGACTATGCCCTGGGGCTCCGTATAAGCCGTGAGTACCGTATCGGACGCATATATGATGTCCTCTACTGCTGCCGCCGCTGGGAAGGCAATTCGGATGCTGCTCTCGAAGTGGAGAAGATCAACGCCAATAATCTTTACAAAGACAGGATCCGCACATGGGAACTGGAGGCAAGAATCAGGATGAACAGAAGATGAACCAGGATATGATCCATAAATTCGTTGGAGACCAGCTTTCGCTGTGGCCTCTCGCGTGCGATAATTTCCGCGCACTCAAGGGAGTGAATGTCAGGGATATGGAAGTGGGTGGCCTTAGGGTGGCGCTGCAGCATAATCCATCGAGGATAATTTCTTCGGCAGCCAGGACTGACACTGCCTCGCTTCGGGCACGCCGGTGTTTCCTGTGTCCTGAGAACCGCCCTGCCGAGCAGATTCTGCTGCCTTTCGAAGGCCGCAAGGGCAAGAAATATGACATCCTCGTGAATCCATATCCTATATTCCCGGACCATCTGGTGATAGCTGCCCGCAACCATACCGACCAGACCATCTGGAACAGGTATGTGGATATTCTGGACCTGGCATCACATTACCCTGGATATACATTCTTCTATAACGGGCCCAAATGCGGAGCATCGGCTCCTGACCATCATCATTTCCAGGCTACCCGCAGCGGTCTTATGCCTCTGGAGAACGATGTGGACCGGGAAATGGATGCAATGCTTAAGAATCCGGGCAATGCCAGGGAAATCGCTCAGGACACGGTGTTCGACTATATGACTGCCGTACAGGATGCCAAGCTTTACCACTATCGCAGGTTTGTGCGCGGCATCTTCGTGATCAGGGCCCGTACGGCGAAGTCATCGGCTAAGATGTTCTACCGCTTTCTGGACACCCTGCCTGTGCCGGAAGGAGACAGCGAACCGCGTTTCAATCTCATAACATATTGCAGGAAAGGTGAATACCGTACGATAATAATTCTCAGGACCACCCATCGTTCGCATCATTACTTTTCAGACGGACCGGATCATCTGACCATGAGTCCCGGATGTGCGGACATGGGAGGAATGTTCATAGCTTCTGTGAAGGAAGACTATGACAAGCTCACTCCCGAGCTTCTGACCTGTATGCTTGACGAGATTACTTTCACACCTGAGATGGAGGAGGATGTGGTCCGCAAGCTGTCACGCAAGCAGCCGTCCCTGGATGTGGGAATCATGTCTGCGAAGGAAATCTCCTTCGAGATTATTTCCGATGGTGCGGGAGTGCAGAAGGCGGTCTTCAGGGAAGGCAAGATAGAATATGCCGGAGCCTTGTATGACGAATTATATTTCGGAGAGCAGACTCTTTCCACTCATTTTGCCGAACCTTCGTTCATTCTGTATGGGGTGACGATAGGAGTCGGTTTCCATTGGGAAAGGCAGGAGGACCAGAAGTTTGCGGGGGCATTGAAGATAATCGTCGAAGGCGACCGCCTGACTGCCGTGAATGTAGTGGGAGTGGAGGATTATCTTCTGAGCGTCATATCTTCGGAAATGAAGGCTTCGGCCTCCGAGGAATTTCTGAAGGCTCATGCGGTGATCTCTCGTTCGTGGGTGATGGCAAGGATGACAGCTTCACGTGATTCACGTGCGGTGGAGTATCCTGCCTATGTGACTGGTCTGCCGACTCTTGTGACATATCTGGATGGCCTGCTCCATAAGGAAAAATGCTGCGCTGATACGGAGGATGTGGAATACTTGAAATGGTATGACCATGAGGACCATATCCATTTTGATGTCTGTGCTGATGACCATTGTCAGAGATATCAGGGGCTGACACGTGCTACAGGGGAGACGGTGCGCAAGGTGATAGACCAGACCTGGGGACAGGTGCTCCAATATGATGGAAAGCTGTGCGATGCGCGTTTCTCCAAATGCTGCGGCGGTGTGATGGAGGAGTTTTCCACATGCTGGGAAGACGCGGACCATCCGTATCTGCAGGCGTTGCCCGACACCCCGGGACATATGGCTGGCGGGCACTGCTTCTGTGATACAGAGGATGACGCCGTGCTGGAACAGATTCTCAATGACTACGACCGTGAGACCAGGGATTTCTTCCGCTGGACCAAGGAGTTCGGCAGGGAAAAGCTGGGTGAGCTTATAGAAAGGCGATGCGGGGTGCGTGTGGGGAAGGTCGAGGCTCTTGAACCTTTGCAGAGAGGACCTTCCGGCAGGATATGTAAATTGAGGATAGCGGGTTCGTTGAGAACTCTGATTGTGGGCAAGGAATTGGAAATCAGGAGGATACTTTCCGAGAGCCATCTGAAGAGTTCTGCTTTTGATGTTGAATACAAGGATGACAGGATTGTCCTGCACGGGTCCGGATGGGGACATGGCGTGGGCCTTTGTCAGATCGGCGCTGCAGTGATGGCTTCCGAGGGCTACGGCTATCGTGATATCCTGAGTCATTATTATCCTGGAGCTGAAATAGCTAAGATATGAAAGGATTGAACAGATCTCCTTGGCTGTGGGTGCCTACGCTTTATTTTGCGGAAGGCATTCCTTATTTTGTGGTGAACAATATTTCTGTGGTGATGTTCAAGAATATGGGCATGCCGAACGGGGAACTGGCCCTGTTTACGAGCATGCTGTATCTGCCGTGGGTGATCAAACCGCTGTGGAGTCCGTTTGTGGACATCATCAGGAGCAAGAGATGGTGGATCGTGGCAATGCAGATTCTTATGTCTGCAGCAATGATTGCGCTGCCGTTTCTGCTTCCGACCGTGAGCGGAGAGGGGATTGCGTCTTCGCCGATGTTCTTTGCTACCCTGGCCATGTTCTGGGTGACGGCATTCGCTTCGGCTACCCATGACATAGCGGCTGACGGATTCTATATGCTGGGACTTGACACCGGCACTCAGGCGGAGTTTGTCGGTATCAGAAGCACTTTCTACCGTCTGTCTTCCATTTTCGGGCAGGGGGTGCTGGTGGCGCTTGCTGGGTATGTCGAAAGGACTGTGCATGACGTGCATATGGCATGGAAGATAACTCTTCTGCTTTCCGCCGCCATTTTTGCCCTGATTACCTTGTATCACACATGGAGCCTTCCCCGTCCGTCTTCCGACAGGATGTCTTCAGGGCGTTCTGCAGGGGAGATTGTCCGTGAGTTCGGCAGGACGTTCGTGACTTTCTTCAGGAAGAAGCATGTGGTTGTGGCCATGGCCTTCATGCTGCTGTACAGGCTTCCGGAGGCATTCCTTGTGAAGATGATGAATCCGTTCCTTATGGATCCTGTATCCGCCGGCGGACTGGGCCTCTCCAATGAGATGGTGGGAATCATCTACGGGACCATAGGTGTGGCAGCGCTTACGGTCGGCGGCATTCTTGGAGGTCTTGCGGCATCGCGATGGGGACTCAAGGCTGTGATATGGCCTATGGCCCTGGCGCTGACGCTTCCTTGCCTGTCATTCGTGTTTCTGGCTGCATTCCTGCCGTCGCAGCTGTGGATAACCGGCTGCTGTGTGGCTCTGGACCAGTTCGGATACGGATTCGGTTTCACAGCTTATATGCTATACCTGATATATTTCTCTGAGGGTGAGTTCAAGACTTCCCATTATTCGCTATGCACGGCATTCATGGCTCTGAGCATGATGCTCCCTGGACTTGTGGCAGGATATGTGCAGGAAATACTTGGCTACACGTCCTTCTTCATCTTTGTCATGGGGTGTTGTCTTGTTACAGTGCTCGTGACTTTGCTGGTGAAGGTGGAGCCTGGTTTCGGAAAGAAACTCTAAGTTGTCATTACGAGCGAATTTTTACCTTGTCATGTCGAGCGAATTTTTACCTTGTCATGTCGAGCGAATTTTTACCTTGTCATGTCGAGCGAAGTCGAGACATCTTTAAAAATTTTAGATAGTATGAAATATTCAAGTATTATGATTCTGGCAGCCGTTCTGGGGCTTGCATCCTGCGGCGGAGGTTATATAAAGCCGGTTGAGGCTTCTCAGACATGGGTTTCACTGTCGTTTTTCAGCCATGTGAATGCTGTTTCCGGTGCTGATGAGAATGTCGTGACATCCCCTTACAGCGCGGCGGTGTGCCTGTCGATGCTGGCAGAGGGTGCAGGAGGACAGACCCGTGCCGAGTTCGATTCGGCTCTCGGAGGCATAATGTTCAAGGCAGAGGACCTCGGCAGCAATGACACCGTCGTTGTGAAGTCTGCCAATTCCATATGGATAGACGACAATTTCAGCATCCGCAACAGCTATGTGGACCTGCTGCAGAATGATTTCGATGCCTTTATCACCACCCAGAGGTTTTCTGACCCGGCTACGGTCAAGGCCATCAACAAATGGTGTCTGGAACATACCGAGGGCAAGATAGGGGATATGATAGACAGACTTACTCCAGATATGGTGATGGTGCTTGTCAATGCGCTCTATTTCAATGCTCCTTGGGCTGATGCATTCGATCCCGAACTTACCTCCGAGAATGTCTTCCATGGTAAGTCAAAGTCCGGCAAAGTGTCGATGATGCATAGGACCGGTCAGTATAATTATGCTCAGGTGCATGGGGCTCAGGTTATTCAGCTGCCGTATGAAGGTGGCCGCTACAGCATGTTTGTAGCGCTTCCGCCAGCCGGAGCCGATCTGGATAAGCTCATACCTCAGATTACTGAAGGAGCATTCAATTCGGCCATAGAGATGATGCGGCCGAAGAAGGTGAAGCTCAGCCTTCCTCGATTCAAGGTCGAGACTTCCATGCTCCTCAACAAGGCTCTGCAGGATATGGGCATCAGGACAGCTTTTACTCCAGCTGCAGATTTTCATGGGATTGCTGAGATGGGACCTCTTGTGCTGGATCAGGTGAAGCAGAAATGCTATGTGGAAGTGGCGGAGAAAGGCACCGAGGCGGCTGCTGTCACGGTGGCTCAGATCAGGCTTACTGCCGTGCGTGTGGATCCGGAGGATATGGCAGTGATGACTGTGGACAGGCCTTTTGTGTTCATGATAACCGACGGCTACACAGGAAATATCCTTTTCGCCGGCAAGATTGTTAATCTTTAGGTCCTTTCCCGATCCGTCATTGCGAGAAGCGAAGCAACGTGGCTAATCGACGAAGTCGCTGAAGCGTATGCGAAAGAATCTCCATATAGAATGAATTAAATAGTTTTTATAATGAACCGTCTGACCCTGTTATTAAGTTTACTGTTATGTTTATGCGGATGTCATGGAGCCATGGCGTCCGGAGAACCTGTCGTGAAACCTGGCGTGGAAGTGCTCCGCGAATCCGGATTCAAGGGGCTTGTAGGAAAACGTGTGGGTCTTGTGACCAATCCAAGCGGTGTGGACTCCCGTCTGAAATCCACTATCGACATCCTGTTCGAGGCCCCTGGAGTTGAACTAGTGGCGCTTTACGGCCCTGAACATGGTGTCCGCGGAGATGTCTATGCCGGCGACAAGGTGGACGATATGAAGGATGCAGCTACCGGCCTTCCGGTCTATTCCATCTATGGTACGACCAGGAAGCCGACTCCGCAGATGCTTAAAGGCATAGATGTCATGGTGTATGACATACAGGATGTCGGAGCCCGTTCATATACATTCATCAGCACTCTCGGTCTGGTGATGGAGGCCTGCGCCGAGGCTGGAATCGAGGTGATGGTCCTTGACAGGCCTAACCCGCTCGGAGGTCAGAAGATCGAAGGCTGCTATGTGGAACAGCCTTTCAACTCGTTTGTGAGCCAGTACAAGATTCCTTATGTCTATGGCCTCACTGTGGGGGAACTTGCCATGATGATAAATTCCGAAGGTCTCAACCGTGGCCAGAAAGGTGATCAGTCTCCGTCGGTATGCAAGCTGACCGTGGTGCCGATGGAGGGCTGGAGACGTGATATGCTCTATCAGGACACAGGTCTGCCATGGGTGCTTCCATCACCGAACATCCCTTCCAAGGAGTCGCCTCAATATTATGTGGCTTCCGGCATATGCGGAGAGCTTTACGGATTTCTGAATATCGGCGTCGGATATACCCTTCCATTCCAGCTTTTCGGAGCTCCGTGGATAGATGCGGTCCGCCTGAAGGAAAAGCTTGACAGCTATGCTCTTCCGGGAGTGTCTTTCAGAACAATCTGGTATAAGCCGATTGCAGGAAGTCTGAAAGGACAGTTGGTGCAGGGTGTCCAGTACTTTTTCACCGATTATGCCTCGGCACGTATCACTGAGGTCCAGTTCCATGTGATGCAGGCCATCGTGGAGCTCTATCCCGACAGGAAACCTTTCGAGATCTGCGACCGCATCGGTCTCTTCGACAAAGTCTGCGGCACCGACAAGGTCCGTCTTCTCTTCTCGAAAGACTACCGCTTCGACTCCATCCGTGCCCTCTGGCGTAAGGACGAATCCACCTTCCGTACCCTCAGTTCGAAATACTGGCTTTACGACTAGTCCGACCTTACTACTAATCCAGTCAATACGCATAGTCTGGCACTTTTTGATCTTTTCGGTTAGTCCAGCCTTTACAGTTAGTCCAGTCTTTTCGGTTAGTCCAGCCTTTACAGTTAGTCCAGTCTTTTCGATTAGGCCAACGTTTAAGGTTGGTCCATAGTTCAGCCCTTACGACTAGTCCGGTCAATATGATTAGTCCTGTCATCTCTGACCGTTGCCAGACATCCTGAATTGTGCACAGGGGGTGTTTTGTTTGCCCCTTGTGCACAACAATCGGTCGTCGAGCCCTGTCAGAGGCCGTTCCTTGTGCACACTCGGAGGACAATTCGCCCCCTGTGCACATCTGATCTCTGTTTTGTCCCTGAGCGGCAGTGGTGGACTTCGGGCGGCGTAGTCGTCCGTGATTTCGTGAACGGTCGTGAGTGCCTTTAGAGAAAGTCCGGTGGACTTTCGTGCACGAACAGCAGGGCTTTAGCCCGCCGGTCGGGGTCCGTTGGCACAGAGTGGCAATGGGAGGGATAGCGCCATCAGCGCGTACCGATCCGAAGCCCACCCCAGCTGCTCTGACTATCATTCTGATAATCGCTTAGAGTATCACTCTGATTTTATATGGCAACTCGATCATGTGCTTAGAATACGTGTCACTATCTCACGTGTCAGACCCAAGACCCTGCTTAGTTGTGGGATAGATGTCTTGTTGTTGAAATAAAGATTCTTAACCATGGTGCATTTACTCTGAATGCTCAGTTCGGATAAGTTTTTGCCTTTGAACCTGCTGCTTGCCAGACTTTCAGCAAGGTTGATCAGTTCCGTGTCATTAACCCGGAACCTTGGTTTCAGAGCCATTTCATATTCCATTTTTACGTCGTTACAAGTACCAAGACATGATAGGAAGAACCTTCCGGAGTTCATGAAGACTTTCTCAACCAGGTCAGATCTTATGAATGAATGTGCTACGACCTTGCCATTCTCATCTATGAGAAGAGGGCAGTCCGAAAGGTCGGTTCTTGTCCTCAGTATTCTTTTCCTGTTCCTTGATGATAGAGTTGAGACGGGAAAAGTTGTCTCGATGTTCTTTTTAAAATAGCATGAGTAGCTTGACCATGGATAATCTTCCACTTTCATGCATACTTTAGCGCATAATGCATTCCGTAAGATATAACAGATGCAGTTTCGTAGATATTGCAGTGAGTCGATTAACGAAATGCTGTCTTCAATTCTATGCAGACATTCCGGTGTCCCATATTTTTTCCTCATGTACATAGAGTACACCATCTTGAAGTGTCGTATGAATTTTTCTGCTTGCTTTCTGTCTTTGCATACAGACAGAATGTGAACATGGTTTGACATTATGCAGTATGCCAATACCATAATGTTGTGTTTCCATGCTGAAATAGCCATATAGTTAAGTGCTATCCGATAGTCTTCAGCTTCTCTCATAAGAATAGGACTCTCCTCTCCGTTTGTGCAGATGTGGTAGCAGTTGTCCTTGAACAGGTCTTCAATTCTCAGTTCTCTCATTTTTTTTTATTCTAAAGTTACTGAGGATCAGTCTAATGACTGTCTCTTATACACATCTGACGCTGCCGACGACTTAATAGGTGTAGATCTCGGTGGTCGCCGTATCATTAAAAA
>CANBDX010000067.1 GCA_947367315.1 uncultured Bacteroidales bacterium
TCAATGCTCCTGAAAGGTAAAAACAACCTGACGCTTGAGACCATTGCCAAACTGGAGGAGGCTCTTGACTTCGACATCATAGGTAAGGCTCTCATACCAGTAGATGGGTATGCTCAGGATGTTACCCAGTCTCATCGCACCTACCTCAGCGAACCGGAGCAGGCCCCGTATGGCAGTAAGAAATAAGCATCTCATCTGAGGTGCTTATTTCTTATAACTGTTGCAGTTCTTCAATCTGTGCAAGGATTTCATTCGCCTGACGCACAACCTTTCGGTTGATGCGGGATCCTATTATGCCTCCTATCAAGAGACCGACTCCGGCTCCGCAGTAGAATCCTATGGCAGTCGGACTCTCAATACCGATGGTATTCACCATTTCATATATCATCCATCCAACCCAGACAAGAAGCATAGGTATGGCTATCCTGTACCATTCTTTGTAATGAGTTCTTGTTTTGTTAAGTTTTTCCGCGGTCTCAACCAGATTGCTATGCGAGAGGTCTGTCATCCTGCTAAGATTGATCTTTTGCGCGATTGTCAGCCCTAGACAAACGGCAAGCATTACTGCAGTGCCGATTACAAAGAGGAGCGAACAACCTTGAATGTAGAAAGTCATAGGGGCGAAGATAACTGCAAATATCCCTGCGAAGATGGTTCCTAGTACAGTCCGGTTAAGATCTGATATCTTTGATTTCATCGAGTTGCGTATATGCGTGTCGTTTACTATTGCCTGCTGTTCAAGCTTCTGCTTAAGCATTCCTATCTGGGTGCGCATCTGCTCAAGTTCATGTGATAATAATGTGTTGTTTTCCATCGTGTGGGCATTTTACTGATTTGACATCTTTTTAAGCTGTTCCTTGATTCTGAAAAGGCGGACTGAAACATTCTTGGCTGAGATTCCGACTATGGCCCCAATCTCATCATAACTCATGTTTTCAAGCCACAGAAGTATGATTGCTCTATCAAAAGGCCCCAGCCGACTGATACGCTCCTGCAGCAGTCGTATCTGTTTGATATCTTCTCCGGAGTCATCGAAAAGATTTATGCTCATGTCAAGTGGAACGGTTTCTCCTCTGCGCTTTTTCTTACGCTCTGACGAGATGCAGGTGTTCAGGCTGATACGGTAAACCCATGTATTGAGACTGCAGTCCCCACGAAACTTCTGAAAGCCACTCCATAGATTGATGAGAATCTCCTGAAAAAGGTCGGCAACCTCCTCCTCATTTTTCGAGAACATATAGCAGACGGTATATATGGTCCCTTTATGTTCTCGCACGACCTGTGCAAAATCTTGTTCCAATGATTCCATTTTTGATTCAGTTTTATCCATTAGACGCACAAATTATCGATTAACTACACTGCTGGCAACAATTTTTACAAATATAACAAAAGATAGCGCCCTCTCGATTCACATCGGGAGGGCGCCGCAATTCTAACCTAAAGCTTAGAATCCTAAAAAGGTAAAAAGTGATGCTGCCTGGAAGCATAATATTTAGGAATTTATTGAGATGTTATGGATAAATAAGATTTGGCGAAATAATTTGCTGCATATGTGTAAAATTCATTAATTGTGCTTATTTTTGCGTAAGAGATTTTCCATGTTTGATGTGATGTAATCTAGAAGAAATAATTAAAATATTCCTTTATGAAAAAAATTCTGACGACATTGGTGTTTTTATTTTTTGTGACGATGACAGTTACATTTGCTCAAAGTAAAGTTGTAGAATACAGAGAGTCATCTGCAAGAAATGTAGAGCCTGTACATAGTGTCCTCACTGCTCCACTCATAGCTGATCTTCAAGTTTTGGGGGATAAGATTTCATACACAGAGAAGGACGCTTTTGCACAGTATCCGGTAAGTGCTGAAATTGTTGCTCACGTTCCTAACTTTAAGAAGGTGGCTCTTAATAATGCAGCTAGAGCGCATAAGGCAGATGTGATAATTGGTGCTACTGTCGATATTATTACCAATCAGCAGGGCCGACTGGAAATTACTATATCTGGTTATCCTGCAAAGTATACAAATTTTCGAAATGCCACATCTCAGGACCTAGATGTTGTAATGAAAGGTTTGCAGGCGACTGCTATGGGTGTTAATGGAAATTTCATTACCAATCCATTGGATCCACATGTACAAAATAAATAATTGAAAGTATGAAGAAGATATTTGTCGCGATTCTAATCCTAGCTATGCCATTCATGGCATCGGCACAGCTTATATCAAGCCAGTCTATCGTAATAGAACAAGAAACTCTCGAGCCGGTAAAGCCTGGTTTTGAGCAGATGGTTGAAGGTGGATGTAAGTTTCTTGTGGGCGATTTCAAAGCTTATAGCTATTCGTTAAATCTGACTTACACAGCAGGATATAGATTTAATAATACGTTTTTCTTAGGAGCAGGAACTGGTTTGTTTGTTGGTCCGGGATGTCCATACCAGGATTTGTACCGATGCGATGGTTCCATGCAGATGATTAATGATGATCGTTTGGCTATGTGCGGAGTTTCAGTGCCATTGTTTATTCACGCTAGAGCGTATTTTACAAAGTCAAGAATTTCTCCATTTGTGGGATTTTCTGCAGGAGGATTTATCGGACTTGCTAAATGTAGAGTTTACAATTCGACAGAGTGCTGGGGATCTCACTATGATGACGCGGGAAATTATGGGGCGGCTGATTGCCCATATTTAAATCAGTCACCTAAGGAGTTTGAATATGGTTCGTCAAATTATTTCCTTGAGCCTTCAGTTGGTCTGAATTATAGGATTGACAATACTCATAGTTTGTACGCGAGTCTTGGCATAAAAATCATGGGAACACCTCATCTTGAATCATGCTCTGATAACGGTATTACTACAAGTACCGCGACCTTTGCTCAGTTTGGCTTTAATTTGGGATTCACTTTCTAAACATTACAGTTCCCTTGCCAATCTCATAAACGGCATATGAATAGATAGCGCCCTCTCGATATCACATCGGGAGGGCGCCGCAATTCTAACCTGATATATAGCGGAAAATGTAGAAGTTTGGGTATCTGGAACGCGGTAATTTTGTAAACCATTGATTATCAACAGTATGCAAGAATCTAAATGTGTCAGGTACCTTCGAATTTATGGGTACCTGCAACGGGATCCTTTGTAAGTTGCTGATTGTTAACACTCTACAAAAAGCATGCGTGCCAGGTGCCTTAACTGGCGTGGCACAAAAGATAGCGGCCTCTCGATTCACATCGGGAGGCCGCCGCAATTCTAACCTAAAACTTAACCTATGAAAAAACTATTCGGTTAAGAGATATCGCGAATATCGTGCCAAAATCGGAATTGTAATAAATAAATCGGCACAAAAATCATTAAATTATATCAGATACTTCAAAATATCCCTGATTCCGTCCACTTCGATGATCCTGTCGGACTCAGGCATATCCATCATTTCATGAACCCAGATCACTTCGTGAGGGGTATGGATGGCTGTTCCTCCGATGCCGACCACCGGTGCTATATCCGACTTTACGGAATTTCCCACCATCAGGATTTCGTGCGGCTCCAGATTGTGCTTGGCCGCCAGCTCCAGATAGTTCTTCTCGTCCTTGTTCTCCATCACTTCGCAATGGTGGAAATATTTTGAGAGCCCGGAAAGGCGGTATTTGTAGAGCTGCTCGGTCAGGTCTCCTTTGGTGGCCACAATCATGGTGTAGCACCCGTGCAGAGCCTTGAGCGTCTCTTCGACTCCTTCGATGATCCGGAACTCATGGAAGGCAAGATCGGTGATGATCTTCTTGATGCCGTAATAGATATTCTCCGGAAGCGTCCCTCCGCAAAGCTCCATGGCGGCATCAGCCATGCCTATCATATATGTCTTCGAACCGTATCCGAAGAGCGGAATGTTTTCCTCCTGCTTGCGCCAGAGCATCTCCTGCACTCCTTCGGGCGAGGTGTAGTCAGACAAAAGCTGTGCAAAATGAGTTTCGGCATCCCTGAAGAACTGTTCGTTCTCCCAGAGGGTGTCGTCAGCGTCGAAGAATATGGTGCTGAATTTTCCTTTAAGATCCATGTCCTACTCAGCTTTAGCTGTGTCTGTCTGTGTCGCTGTCGTGTCCGCCTGCATTTCCGGTTCAGGGAGTCCGGTCTGCTTTACAGACACTATCATTACATCCTCGTATGGCCTGTCATATCGGTCTGTGGCAACGGCTGCAATCCTGTCGATAACCTCCAGTCCCTCTGTCACTTCTCCGAACACGGTGTACTGGCCGTCAAGGTGCTGGCATGAGTACGGGTCATGCACGATATAGAACTGAGATCCCGAAGAAGCCTTGCGCGGATTGGCCATGTCTCCCTTGCGAGCTGCAGCAAGGGCGCCTTTCTTGTGCTGGTATTCCTGTACGAATTCGGCAGGAACGGTATATTCCGGACCACCGGTACCCCACTGGTTGATGAGGGATGTGTCTCTTGAATAAGGGTCTCCGGTCTGTATCATGAAGCCTTCTATGACTCTGTGGAAACGGATTCCGTCGTAATATTTCTCGTGCGCAAGCTTCTTGAAGTTGTCCCTGTGCTTAGGGGTCTTGCTGTAGAGCTTGACCTTCATTGTGCCATGAGTGGTGACGATCTCGAACTCAGGCTCTTCTCTCAGTTTTCTTTCCATTTCAAGTGCAAGTTTTGTGGAATCGTCCAGCTCGACCTCCTTGGCACCCCTGTTGCAAGAGCACGAATTGAATGACGCTGCAGCCGTAGCCATGATTCCCAGGATTATGATTCCGAATATTGTCTTTTTCATAAATAACTAAACAGCTTCTTGTTTGCGCTGCAAAAATAACTAAATATTTGTATAGATGCAGCATTTCTTTCCGCGTCGCAAAGGTTCATGGCGATTTCTTGGCGTTGCACAGGGCCGAATGTTCAGGAATGTTTGTATTTTTGCATCGTTATGGCAAATCCGTTGAAGCAGCTGGCGGGCCAGACCGCCATTTACGGGCTCAGCACAATACTGGCCCGTATAATCAATTTCCTTTTTGTACCTATCTACACCAGACTTCTTTCGCCCGAAAGCTATGGTGTGGTCACTGAATTCATGGCCTATATAGCTGTGCTGCAGGTCGTTCTGGTGCTCGGCCTTGAGACCGGATGCTTCCGCTTTGCCAATAAGGAAGGGGTGGATCAGAAAAAGGTTTATTCCAACGCATTTGTGACGGTATTCTGCATAAGCGTGACTTTCCTTGCCCTGATGCTGGCCTTTGCAGGCCCTGTTTCATCGGCGCTGGGATATGACGGCTACGATGCATGCATTAAATACATAGGTGGAATCCTCGCCCTGGATTCGGTCACAGCCATCCTGTTCGCCAAGCTGCGTCAGGAGAACAAGGCCCTGAAGTTCGCGATATTCAAGACGATCAAGATCATTACCGAGACTGCCGCCAATCTGGTGCTTTTCCTATGCTTCCCGAAATATTGCCTGAGTGTGGCTCAGTCGTCGGGACTTGCCATATCAGGAAACCTCGCAGAACCAGGTCAGCGCGTCATTGACTCATCCGACATATGGCTTCTGCACCTGATTCCGGCCACACCGGATTTCAGCTACGTAATCTTTGCCATCTTCGTCAGTTGCGTAGTCTGCGGCCTGCTGTTCATCCCTGAATATATGAGGATGACCTTCCGTCTGGATCCGAAGCTTCTGAGGCAGATGCTGGTATATTCGCTTCCGCTGATGGTCGCGGCGCTTCCGGGAGTGGTGAACGACTTCCTCGACAGGATACTGTTCAGATATTTCGACACTAACGCAGACGCATGGCGCTCGTCTCTGGGGCTTTATCAGGCGGCTGTGAAGCTGGCGGTCATCATGAACCTGTTCATCCAGATGTTCCGCTATGCGGCAGAGCCTTTCTTCTTCCGCCGTGCCAGGGAAAAGGATTCGCGTCAGCTATATGCCTCGGTGCAGGAGTATTTCACCGCCTTCTGCGGTCTGGTTTTCCTGGGAGTCATATTATATATAGATGTCATAGCCCTGATCCTCGGCCCTCAGTTCCGTGAAGCCGTGGGTGTGGTGCCTGTGATGCTGCTGTCTTATATGATCCTTGGAATGCTCTTCAACGTATCAATGTGGTACAAGCTTTCCGGCAAGACAAATATGGCTATATGGATCACTCTGGCCGGACTCGTCGTAACGGCGGTGGTGATAGTGGTCTTCATGCCTAAGTACTCATACTGGGCCGCAGCCTATGGCCATCTTGCCAGCTATCTGGTGATGTTCGCCATAAGCTCTGTCCTCGGAGCCAGATACTATCCCATCCCATACCGCTGGGCCCGGCTTGCTGGCATCATCCTGATTATGGGAGCTGTATATGGACTTTCGATGCTGGTGGATTCGGCTTTCTTCGCGGACGTGGCAGTGGGGACTTCTCCTGTGTCTCAGCTGGCAGCCAAGCTGGGAGTCCACACCCTCCTTGTCGCGGCCTATGCAGTTGCTGCCTGGGCGCTTATACGCAGGCGTTAAGACTCATTCGCGCCAGGCTACTTCACCACGATTTCATCCACGAACAGGAAACCCGCATGTCCGGCTCCGGGATGCCATTGTGGGAGCACTTTCAGGCATTCACCCTCCACTTTGAGGTATCTTGCCGAAGTCTCCGGGAATGTAAGAGTGTATTCCTGACATCCGTTTCCGTCGTCCATCCTGCCTTCCATGGCGTATTCGGCACGGGAGACTTCCTTGAAGTCCTTTCCGTCCTCCGATACTGACACCGTGAGGCTTACAGGAGGGAAGATGTAGTCGTATTTGAATACGAATGTGCTGAGAGTCACGCTTCCATATGTGCTCTCTCCCATGTCTATAACTGCCTCCATAGGCTTGTCGTACCATCCGGCGAAATCACCGCTGTTGTAAGGGCCTGCCCCTCTGAGACCGTCTGTGAGCATGTCGGGACATGCAAAGGTATAGTTCGGGTGAGGAAGGGCGGGCACTTCCACGGGACGTCCCATTGCCTTGTGTGATGTGAAAGCCTTCTCATATACCTTTCCTTTCCTGCCGTTCCTGTGGCTGACAGCCTTAAGTGTGCAGTCCTCACGGATTTCTACCGGTGATGTATAGACAGGGGAGTCAGGTCCTGGCTCCGTGCCGTCGAGAGTATAGTTTACAGGGGTGCTTCCCTGTGCTTCAAGGACTACCTCGACGCATCCTTTCTCTTTGTTGATGCGCACGTCGCCTCTCGCGTTGAAGATATGTGTGGCATAGTTGTAGCCCATAGTGTCGTATATGCTGCAGAATTCGTCAGCGCTGTCGTAGAATCTCTTCCAGTCCTTGTTGGACGGCTGGCACCACTGCACCTCGCTGAGCGCGGCCATGCGTGGAAGAAGCATATATTCCAGATGCTCGTCTGTGGCGATGTACTCTGTCCATAGATTGGCCTGCACTCCAAGTATGCGGGACTTTTCCTGCTCGGTCATGCCGTCGACAAACGGCTCGTATGAGTAGCATTTCTCGACAGGAAGATAGCCGCCGATTGCAAGAGGCTCGTTCTTCTTGTCGATGGACTGGTAATAGTCGAGGTAGAAGAACGTATTTGGAGTCATGATGGCCTCATGTCCCATGCGGGCGGCCTTCAAGCCTCCTGAAACGCCTCTCCATGACATCACTACCGCTCCCTCGGCAAGCTCACCCTCGAGAATCTCGTCCCATCCTATGATCTTCTTTCCTTTCTGTGCGAGGAATGAGGTCATTCTGCTCATCACATAACTCTGGAGATAATGCTCCGCCTTGAAATCGTCATCATCCTTAAGTCCGAGCTCGCGTATTCTGGCCTGGCATCTCGGACATTTCTCCCAGCGTACCTTCGGGCATTCGTCGCCTCCGATATGTATGTATTCCGAAGGGAAAAGGTCAGCGACTTCGTCCAGGATATTCTCCAGGAACACCATTGTATTTTCATTTCCTGCGCAGAGAACATCGTCTGCCACGCCCCATCTTCCCCATACTTCATACGGGCCGCCCGTGCATCCGTATTCCGGATAGGCTGCGAGGGCGGCAAGCATATGTCCCGGAAGGTCTATTTCGGGGATGATGTCTATGCCTTTGGCTGCTGCATATGCAATGATTTCGCGAATCTGGTCCTGAGAGAACCAACATCCTTCTCCATATGGTGTCCCGTCATATGTGCCTTTGTCACGCAGATGTCCTATCAGAGTCTGCTTTCTGATCGAACCTACTTCTGTGAGTTTAGGATATCTCTTTATCTCTATCCTCCATCCCTGGTCATCCGTGATATGCCAGTGCAGCTTGTTGAGCTTGTGGACTTCCATGATGTCGATATATTTCTTCACCATGTCCATGTCGAAGAAATGACGGGAGATGTCCATATGCATGCCCCGGTAGCCGAATCTCGGTGCGTCGTTGATTTCTGCGCATGGAAGTGTCCACTCCAGATCTTCTGCAGGTGTTGTACCGAAAACCTGCACGGGAAGCATCTGCCTGAGGGTCTGCACTGCATAGTTCACACCCCTTAGAGAAGATGCTTTTACTGTTGCAGCCTTTCTTGAAATGTCCAGGCTGTAGGCCTCTTCAGGCATGCCTGCGTCATATACGAATATAAATCCTTCATTTCCGTTTCCTTCGCTGACTGCACTCGTGCTTCCTGATACGAGAGAGAGCCTGTCGGCAAAGTTTCTGATGACTTCCTTGGTCATGCCGTCGAATTCCGGAGAATACCGGAATCCTGCTCCCTGGGCATTGAACGAGCCAGCCTTGATGTTTACCTCGTTAGGGTAGGGTACGACATTGATGGCGTTACGGTTATCGGTGCCGCATGATATCAGTGCGGCGGCGAGTAGTGAAATCAATAGTGTCTTTTTCATATGTAGCAGGAAAATTTTATCCGAACAGAATCATAATCAGCTGGGCCGAAATGACCCTCATGAAAATACATGCCGGATACACGGTAGCATAAGCTACGGCAGGGTCCTCTCCATCCGAAGTGGCCGGGCCTGTGAACTCGAGTGCGAACGGGTTTGCCATACCTCCGCAGAGCATGCCGACATTGTCTGCATAGCTGGTCTTGAATATCTTGGCAGTAGCCAGTCCTACCAGCAGTACAGGTACCGTAGCAAGCGAAATGCTGACTATCACCCACTTGAGTCCTTCGGTAGAGAACACGGCTTCAATGAATCCATGACCTGCGCTGAGGCCCAGGCCTGCAAGGAAAATCGTCAGGCCGAGCTGACGCAACATGAGGTTGGCGCTCTGGGTCGTGTAGGTGGCGATATGGAATCTAGGTCCGAAGGCCCCCATCAGGATACCGACGATGATAGGTCCTCCGGCTATGCCGAGCTTTATCGGCATGGTCATGCCAGGGATGCTCACAGGGATGCTTCCCAGCACCAGTCCGAGGATGATGCCTATGAATATAGGGAGCAGATTCGGCGTGTTCAACTGTTTTGCCTCGTTTCCAAGTACTGCGCTCACATTATCTACCGAACGTCCTTCTCCCACGATGGTGAGCTTGTCTCCGAGCTGGAGCCTTAGGTTGCGGGACGGAAGCAGGTCTATGCCGGCGCGGTTCACTCGGGTGATGTTGATGCCGTATGAATTTCTGAGCTTGAGGTCACCGAGCTTTACTCCGTTATGCTCCGGCTTGGTTACCAGCACCTTGCGTGACACAAGCTGGCTGTCGATGGAGTTCCAGTCGATGTCTTTCTTGTTCCAGTCCACATTCTCCTTCTGACCGAAGAGCACCTTTATCTTTTCCACGTCGTTCCTGCTGGAGATGACCATTACATGCTCGTCCTTTTCCAGGATGGTCTCGGAGGTGGGAATCATGACCCTTCCTTCTTTCCATACCCTTGATATCACGAACTGGCAGTCGGCATTCTGTCTTACCTGCCGGATTGTCTGCCCGAAGATCCCGGGATTGGATATCTGGTATTCGGAAATGTATGTGTTGCCGGCGGACTGTTCTTCCTTCGAACCCCTGTTCTTTGGGGCGAAGGCTGCCTTGATGATAAGCACGGACAGGATCATTCCCACGAGTCCGAGAGGATAACCGACGGCGCATGCCATTGCCATGCTGTTGGCCTCTTCTATGCCGTCGGGATTCATCTGGAGCAGGGTCTGCTGCGCGGCTCCGAGCATAGGTGTATTGGTTACGGCTCCGCACAGAAGGCCGATGGTGTCCGGGAGTGATATCCCGGTTGTCCAATGCACGCCCAGAGCCATGACAGACCCTGTTATCAGCAGGAGCATCATCAGCATATTAAGCTTGATTCCTCCTTTCTTAAAGGAAGAGAAGAATCCCGGTCCCACCTGCAGTCCGAGGGCGTATATGTATATTATAAGTCCGAAGTTCTGGGCGAGTGCAAGCATGTGCAGGTCTATCTGCGCCCCGAAATGGCCGGCTGCAATTCCGGCGAAGAATACGAATGTCACTCCAAGTGATACACCTAATATCTTTATCTTGCCCAGCGCAAGTCCGACCGCACATATCAGCGACAGTACCATGACTGCCTGTATGAACGTATGTTCTGTGAAAAGTTCTGTAAACCAGTCCATTGTCAAGTTCGTCAATATAAGAACAATCCGGCGATGCCGCCTATGATTATTGCTATTATGGGGTTGAGGTTTTTCCAATATGAGGCTGCAAATGCCGCTGCGAACAGCATCCAGCTTTTCCAGTCAGGGAAGTTTTCAGGGGTTATGAGTATGACTGCCGCCGCTCCGATAAGTCCCACGACAGCCGGCCTGAGGCCGTTCATGACCCCTTTGAATATCCTGTTGCTGCTGAATTTCGAATATGCCTTGCAGAGGGCCAGGACTATCAGGAATGACGGAAGTACTACGGCTGAGGTTGCTGTAAGGGAGCCTAATATGGCCATAAGGTGTGATGCTCCGGTGTTGGCTATGACGTCGTAGCCGATATATGTGGCGCTGTTGATGCCTATAGGGCCCGGGGTCATCTGCGATATGGCCACAATGTCCGTGAACTGTCCTTCCGTAATCCATCCGTGTACATTCACCACCTGATCCTGAATCAGCGAGAGCATGGCATATCCTCCTCCGATGGTGAACATGCCTATCACGAAAAACGTTATGAACAGCTCTATAAAAATCATTTATTGCATCTCCAGGCGATGGCTGCCGCCACCACGATTACACATATCAATATATATATAGGTGAGACCTTCAGAAATGCCACCAGTCCCAAAGCCGCTGCGGAAAGCCCCCAGGCCCACCAGGTCCTGTTTGCCTTCTTTGCCATGTTAAGCATCGGTACGGCGATCAGTGCCACAACTACAGGGCGTATGCCCTTGAATACCTTTATGACTGTAGGGTTGTCCTGATAGCCGCTGAAGGCCATTGCTATGGCAAGAATTATCGCGAAAGGCGGAAGTATGCATCCGAGCGTTGCCACTACACTGCCTTTTGTGCCTCTGAGACGATATCCGGTAAATATGGAAATGTTCACGGCAAGGAGTCCCGGTGCTGACTGTGCGAGAGTGACGATGTCCGTGAAGTCCTCATCCTCGAGCCATCCTCGGCTGACAATTTCTTTCTGGATAATGGACAGCATCGCATAGCCGCCACCGATCGTGAAGGCTCCGATTTTAGCGAAGACTGTGAATATTTGCCAGTAAGATGCCATTTTTCCTGCTTTGAGCCACAAAATTACAAAATATTTTAAAAAAATGTTGAAAAAAATTTGGAGGTTAAGAAAAAGTCCGTATCTTTGCAGCCCGTTTGAGATAAAACGGTTTTTGAAAGTTCATTGAAAAGACTGATTACTGTACAAGAAGCAAGTACCGAGAAATACAATTTATCGAGAAGCGTTAATTCT
>CANBDX010000068.1 GCA_947367315.1 uncultured Bacteroidales bacterium
GACGCATGTTTTTGGAGCCTTTTCCCTGCGTCGTGTCCTTGATTCCTTTCGCCCGTGCCCCTTTCCGTCCACGACGCAAATTTTTTTGCCCTTTTCCCTGCGTCGTATCCGGCGATGCATAACATAACGTCTGCATTATTTCCTTCCGCGACGCATGTTTTTGGAGCATTTTCCCTGCGTCGTGTCCTGTTTTGATTAATGCCTAGAACGATTGTAAGGTAGGGCTGGACAATGCCATGCACCTGCCGATTTGTTCCTTTGAAAGGTTGTATCTGGCCCGTAGTGACTCTGCAATCTTTATACTCTTGGATATATGAAGTGTGTAGACTGTCTCTCCCTTGTATAATTTATTGATGTGCTCATCAATTATTGTGCATAATTTAATGTCATCTACGTTCTGCACCCGATTCCTGCCTGTTTCATTTGCCAGTAGATGCTGTGTCGAAGCGCATCTGACACCGCGTTCGATATCAGAGATCATTATCGGCGGATTTCCGTTATTATCCTGCAACTGCTCTTTTTCCCATGCTTCTCCCGAAAGTCGGTTCATGAAGTATAGGTATGATCGTGCTGTACTGAACTGATGTTCCAGATCGGCAGTGTCCACAATGCTCTCTGTTACCAGATATCCGTTTTGATCGATTTTTACATGCTGTGGCAACTTATGTCTGCTAGGTATCTGACAATATGGAATCTTACCGCCCTGCTCAATTCTCCTTAAGTTGTGGCCAAGTTCTTCCCCGAACGGAGCGTGCACAGAGGAAAATTCATATTCGAATGGTGTCTTGCATACTCCGTGATGCAGAGGGTTTCTGAGGATGTAGGCAATCACTGTCAGCAGATGATGCAGTCCGTTTACTTCCTGCCTGAAGAAAAATTTCTCACCAAGCCTTCCACGTCTATGATACTTGCTGTTGAAGTAACGTGAATATGAATACCGGAATGCCTTAATGAATGTCTTGATGTTGCTGCCTCTGACACATATATGTACATGATTTGACATCAGGCAATATGCCACTAATGTACACCCTTTTTCATATGCGGCAATGCATAAGCATATGATACCATGAATGTAATCTTCCCTGGTCCTGAACAATGCCTCATCTCCTCCTGACCAACATAAATGATAAGTTATTTTCATTTTTGCTTTTAATGTACAGAGGATTGCCAGCCTTTTGTTAAAGAAAGAGAAAAATGTGGCGAAAATCTGATTATAAAATTATTTTTAGTGCTATAAAATTTATTTTATAATGTTTTTGATCTTTGTACGATTGTCCGCGACGCAAGGTTTTGTCTCGTTTCCTCTGCGTCGTGTCTCGCAATTTGTGGTTTCTGCGTTCTCTCCTGCCACGACGCAAGGTTTTTCCCTGTTTTGCCTGCGTCGTGGGCGAAGCGGGCGTCCGGACCGGCAGCATTCATATCAGTCGAGTAGAAAGTGTGTCAGAAGCGCATGATGCGCATTTCTGGTGCTACTCTGAATGGTGTGGAACGGATAAAGAGCAGCCATTGTGCCGCGTAGTATGGAATCATGATGAGGAGTCTGCTGTAAGTTACGGGCTCCACAAACTTGTTCCATGCCAGGATAAAGTCTGAGAATACAAAGAGCACGGCACCGAGGGCATAGAGGCTGCTGCGCTGGAGCAGGGCCATAACCAACATTGTGCATATCAGGCATGCATATATCCCTGTACCGGTCCCTATTATGCCAGCAGGAGCGCATGGCACGATGCGGACGAATGCTATGGTCAGCAGCATCAGAACGCAGAAAATAACCATTGCCATATATCCCTTTGCCTTTGCTGTGAGCTTGAAATCCGGCTCTACTTTCTTGAAATATCTTTTTGCGAAATAGGTTAGGTACCAGATGTGTCCTATTCCAAAGGACCCCATCTGCAACAGAAAGTTACTGTATGAACCAGCCAGATCTCCCAAAGCGGAAAAGAGAAGTGCCATCGTGATTTCCCACGGGCACAGCCAGAATGAGGCTAATGCCGCGATTCCTACGGGTATAGCTATCTTGTTCTGAATCTCGATCGGCAAGAAGTACATTAATGCTGTAATCAAAAAAAGACCTGTCGCCGCTAGGGCGACCGGTCCTGTATGCCTGTCTCGTAGTTTTAAAATAGCCATCTTTGCGTAAATTTATGCAAAGATAAGAAAATTATCTGACTACTTGTTTACAAGGATAGGTGGTGCAAGAGGAGGGTATACCTCTTCTACGTAGTTAGACTTTGTTGTCGGATCCTTCTTCACTTTGTCATTCTTGACGAAAGAATCAATATTGAAATTAGATCCGGAAGCCCTCATGATTCTTCTTACAATCGCCTCACGAGATGGAGCATCGAAGTAGAATCTGTTGTCATGCATACAGCTTATATATTCGGATCTCCATGCTCCCTGGTAATAAAGATAAGCTCCCTCATAAAGGCCTACAGCTTCATAACCGCTTCTATTGAAATACTCCTTCCAATGAACAATATTTCTGTCTCCGGTTATATCAATATTATAACCGAAGTATGGGTCTCCGCTTCTCCACTGAATAAGACTGTTCTTTTGATCTAATGGGAGTTGGGACTCGTAATACCTATACTCATCCAGTAGTCTTCCGAATCCATGTCCGCCACCTTCATGACAAACGACAGGAACAAAAGTAGACTTGCCCATCGGACACATCGACACAGAGCGTCCACTGTACTCCATCATACAGGTTCCTGCATATACATTCAGATTGATGAGCAGATATACAGTAGTGTTCTTAAGGGCTGCGTCATCAACTCCAGGCACCTTCATGGCATAGCTGAACACCTTGTCGTAATTACATGATGTTCCTGTACTGTTACCTCCCTCAAGAGTTGCAGAGAAAGCTGTGTTCTTGGTCTGCGCAGGACAATTGCTCATGGCCGTCTTGACGGTAGCACCTCTCTCCTGAGAATACACAGCGACTGTGGTCACCCTGAAATAATCCTGATATGTTGCGAACGGTTCAACAGCGAAAAGACCATTTACGGCTGTCTCGACAGCCTGATCGAAGGCACCGCCCTCTGTATAGTCGTCCTCAATGAAACCATCACCCATGAATATCAGATGCACTGGCTTGGATGCACCGGCAGACTCCATTCTATAAGTTGATATCTCACCATCCTTATATGCGCCTCCGTCACCGGTAGTAAACTTCTGGACAGGAGATTCAGACTTGCCGCCAAACGGATCGGATGCTTCCACCTTCCACATGTATTCGGTGCTCTTTGCAAGGAGGGCCGAGTGCTTTGTACGTACAGCATCGGTTGTGGTACTTGCCCAGGTCGCACCTCCGTCGGCTGAAAGCATAAGCCTGTATGTAACAGTATCCCCATCAGGGTCAGTAACCTTCTTCCATGAGAAATATGTGTTGATCTTCACATCTGTTGCACCCGCAGAAGGAGATGTAAGTTCGGGAACTGCAGGAGGGTCATTAGGAAGCTGCTGACTTACGGTAAGGGTCTTGAAGGACTTTCCGTAATCTACTGTCATAAATGTCCTTTCGCGTGGAACGCGGTCCGTGATCGGATCCGGAGTAAGAGTGACCTTTGTCTCGCCAGCTGTACCGGATGATGGCTCTGCCTTGCACCATTGTGCATCATTCGACGCAGTTATGGTCCAATCGTATGTGGATATCACAGTGAACTCGATAGGAGTACCTGCCGCATCAAACTCGAAAAGGTCCTTAGTGGCCCTGAAATCGACACCAGCCTGAGTAACACTCACCTGAGTCATTGCCGTCCCACCGGTGAATGTTATGAAATCCTTCCTTTCAAGTTCTTCATTCTTACCAGCCTTCACGGTCACAGAAGCATTGCCGCTGCCGGAAACAGGGTCGCACTCCAGCCATTCCGGAGCAGCAATAGTCCACGCACAGTTTGCGGTAACATTCAATGTCTTCTTACCACCGTTTCTGACGATAGAGACCTCAGAAGGAGTTACGGAAATGCTGTCTTCCTCCTTGCATGATACAAGCGACAAAGATATCAGCAGAGGTATCAGAATCAACAGATTTCTGACGAAATGTTTCATTATGACAAGTGTTAATTTTACTGAAGTTTATATGATATTGTTTAACGACAAAGCCTTCCGGTGCCTTTGACACCGGAAGGTTTCGTCTATAAAGAGTGTAGCTTATTTAACGATAGTAAGTTTCGCTTCATCAATACAAAGTTCTGCATTCTTGACTACACGCACCGCATTGGTTGTCTGAGCTGCTGTAGAATAGGTAACCTTAGAATCATCAGTTGTCATACCATAGATTCCAAGCATTGAACCATCAGTTGCAGAAACAACGACATAGGCACAACTGCTCATAGATGTAACGTAACCGTTTTCATCAAATTTCATGGTGACATTACCCATACCGTCTTCTCCACCACCGAGGAACTGCAGCATCATTGTCTTAGCCTGATCATAGTAGTAGAAATACTCACCAAATGCAGATTTGTAAAGACTACCATCTGAGTAGAATGTGCCGTCATAAGTGATTGTATGCGTATCATAGTCCACTGTTCCATAAAGCATTGGGTTACCCCATCCACCAAATGCCTCGAACCAGTCAGCCTGAAGAATGACAGTATTCCTGTCCATCACATTGAGTTTAGCGTTCATAGCAGAGGTTGCCGCTTTTCCTTCATTATCAGGATATATATATGAAATTGTCATATTACCACCGACTACTGAAGCATCCATGAAGTTTGAATATCTATATTCCGATGGTTCGAATCCTGTTGTCTGATTATCCCATACATCGAAGAACGCACCCTCCGCAATGATTACATCAAAATACCCTGTAGGAGTTCTAGGAAGGAACACAGTCACGGTCTGAGCATCCTCAGCAAGAGTGTACTCTGCGTTAAGGTAACTTACGCCCTCCGATTCATCATATACAACCTTTATCGGATTGGTCAGACCTGCATCCATCACCTGTGTAGGGAGCTTGAATACAAGGTTTGCACCCTCGGCAGTCCAGTCAACATCCTCAGCAGGCTCAACGAAGCTTGCAGCTGTGATAGGAATATCCACGTTAGGAGTAGTCCATCCGATATTCTGGTACTTTCCGCCTGAGTATGCAGACTTGATTGCAGGAGATGGGTTACCTGAAAGGTCGGTAACGATACCTGCATCGATTGACACAACGTAACCTGCACCAGCCGGAGCCTCAGGACATACGATTGTAAGAATATTTCCTTCTACAGTGATATTCTCAGCAGCGATTTCCTGATTCTGTACAGCATATGCCATTGCGCCAAACGCCAGAATCGATACATAAGCCTTGCCTGTTCCAAGCTTTACAGCCTCTGCCCACTGTACCTGAGCCACATTGCCCTCGGCACCGAAAGACATCGGAGCTGGAGCAGTCTTGTCATTCATTGTCACATCGAGAGTGACAACATCGCCTGCAAGACCGTCAGCTGTGATTGCAACAGCGAACACCTGATATTTGTCAGATGGCTTCTTGAATGCTGAGCAATCAAGGGTTACAGTCTTTACATATGTATCCTCATCACCTTTTTCATACCAGAATGTTTCGCCAGCCTGAGCCCCAGAAACTTCATTGGCAAGAATAGAAACCGGTGCAGGAACAGAGTTGCCATGACCAGACATAACAACATAACCGAACTGGTTGGCTTTGCCAGTCACCTTAAGATCGAACTGCAGATTTAAATCAGTAGCGACTTTCTGCACAATCTCGACAACAGGCTTCTCTTTGCCTGCATTCTGATCGCTCAGGCCGTCAGTCTTGGCGCAAGCTCCCATTACGAGAGCTGCGCACAAGAATGATGCAAAATATTTAATAGTCTTCATAATCATTAAAATTAAAAGTTTAAGGATTATTTACGGACAAGGACAATCTTATTGAATGCCATCCAATATCCATAGTATTCTCCGCTGACACCCCAAACGGTTGCAACGAGGAACTTATCAGGCTCGAATGTGATAGTAGACATATCATCTGACCAAGTAGCAGTCACTGGCACTGCGTGGTCAGTAGCCATCTTATCCTGAGCATTAATAGCACCTGTAGCGAGCTTAACCTCTACATCCTCATCGATACCGTTGAATGACCAGATGTTAGCCATTACCTTACCAGGCTGAGTTGTGAGAGTCTTAGCCTCAGCATCATATGTGAGGTACCATACAGGCTGCTTAGCTGGAGTGATACCATAACTGCTTACGTCCTCCATCTGACCTCCGAAGCCCCAGCATACGAGAGTCTTCTCGAAGTTGACATTCTCCTCATCTGAAGTGAAACCGCCTGAGATGTTTACATTCCATTCAGCCTTAGCTCCGTCTGAATCATAGCACTGGGCTACCCAGTTACCCATGAGTCTCTCGTAAGGATTATTATCGTTGTCAGCAAGTTCTATCACGGTCTTTCCCTCACCTACAACCTCAGCACCTTTGACATTGCTAAGTTGAAGGGTAATGAAACGTGAATCATTGATAAAATCGTTATCCTTGAGGTCAAACTCAATATAAGCCGGAGCATCTGGATTACCCACATACTTGAGGCCTTCAGTTTGAGTGAAATGTACAAGGTCCGCAAGCTCGATACCTTCCTCCGCTGTAGTAAGGGAAACTTCTACATCGAATGAAATAGGATAAGTCTTAGGCTCTCCCTCGAACTTCACCGGAAGCTTTACGCGGCCTGCACTTTCTTTATATACATAGGTCGGACTGTCGAATCCGATAGTTGCATCGCCCTTTCCTTCCTCCTGTGCAGGCTGACATGCAACCGCAAGTGCAAGAGCGGATGTAGCGATAAGTATATTCCTGAAAAGTTTCATTTCTTTACGTTTTTGTAATTAAACATCACTAAATCCTAATATCCAGGGTTCTGTTGGTCCTTCATCTGAGGGTTAGCCTGAAGCTCTGATGTAGGGATAGGCCAAACGAACATAGGGTCATCAGCCTCTCTCTTAAGCGCTACATAGTTTTCACCTGGCTGCATGAGTGCAGGATCCTGACCTGCTGATCTTGAGAAGCCGATATGCCAACGCTTGATGTCGTTGAGACGGTGACCTTCTCCGAAGAGCTCGCGTACTCTCTCCTGACGGAGTTCGAGAACGAGGTCATCACCCGCATAGTCAACGTTCTTCCAGCTTGGAATACGTGCAGTCTTAAGGTCGTTGATGTACTTGCTTGCTACAACTTCTTCCTCTCTACCCATTGCAGCCTCTGCAGCGATGAGATACATCTCTGAGATGCGGAACACCTTAGGCATGTTCACATAGTTTGTTACAGCCGAGTAGAGGAGAGGGTTACCAGGGTACTTCACGAGAAGAGTAAGGTTTCCGACTACAGGAGTGGTAATGTCACGTGCATCGAACCATGACTGGAAACGGATATCATCCCTTGCATATAGGTTGAGAGCCCAATCCTCCGGTACGTACTGAGGGTTATCTTCGCCCTCCACTCCTGAAGTATTATAAATGAAGTATGAGAATCCATTTCCTATATCGTCCGGACCAGTCATCGCAACCTGCCAGATAGCCTCATTAAGGTTGTCGTTTTTCCAGCCGTCTGCAAATGTAGAAGCATCAGTTACAAGTGGATATGTACCGCTGTTGATAAGGCCTGCAGCCTTCGTATAAGCTGTATCATAATCGTGCATCATGAGAGCTACACGTGCCTGAAGAGCTGCTACGACGTCTGCTGTAACATATGCAGATCTTGGTGAGCCCTGAGTTGTTACATATTTCTCTGCCTCAGCAAGGTCAGCCAGAATCTGGTTGTATGTTACCTGAAGGGTAGGACGTGAAGGATACTTGCTTGCATCACCTGTAGGAGCATACTTTGTAACAACAGGAACTCCCATGAAATCCTCTGCAGTCTCAGGATCGTAGTCCTCGCAGAAGTAGCATGCGAGCTGATAGTACATATGAGCTCGCAGATAGCATGCCTCACCATAGTATTGCTGTACAAGAGCAGTGTCTTCCTCGCTGAGAGTACCTGAAGCAAGAAGTTTTTGTGTACCCTCTATAAGGAAGTTAGCGTTACCGATAACTCCGTAAAGTCCGAACCATGCGTTGGCAGCCATGCTTTCAGAAGCTACTACAGAGTAGTGATAGAATGCACCGGAGAAGTTACCGAAGTTCTTTACGGCATGATAAAGGTCAGTCTGGAGATCCGTAGCATAAACATAAGCACCTGTGAAGACGCCTTTCATGCCCGAATAAAGACCGTTACGGAATGCCTGGCAGTCAGCCACGCTCTCCATAGCGTCACCAGTGTTGATCGCATTGTCAGGATATTTCTCCAGACTACATGCGTTCACAGCAAATACAGCTGCAGCTGCAATAAGGAATGTCTTTATATTTTTCATAATCGTCGTCATGTTTAGAATACCAATTCTGCTCCGAATACCACCTGACGTGAGTTAGGATAGAGACCGCTGGTTGCATTTGAGTATCCAACCTCAGGATCGTATCCTTCGAAGTCAGTCACAGTCCAAAGGTTACGTCCTGTAACATAAACCTTTACACCAGAGAGTACCTTACTCTTTTTGATGAGCTCGGTTGGGAATGAATATGAAACCGAGAGATTCTTCAGACGCATGAATGATGCGTTGGAGAAACGTGATGTATCATGGTAGAACTGAGTTCCATACTTAGGGATATCTGTGATATCACCAGGCTTCTGCCAGATGTTGAGCATCTTAGTCTCGAAGTTGGACTGTCCGAGAAGGTTGGCAGGGTTCATGGTGTAGTAGCGCTCGTTGAGGAAGATCCAACGCTCACCGATCCATGAGAAGTCTGCCTGAACACCAAGACCCTTCCATGAGAAGTTGGTTGAGAAACCACCTGACCATGGAGCATTGGTGTCCATTCCGCAGAACTGCATGATGTCGTCAGAGTAATTCTTTGTGAGGTTACCGTTGAGGTCATACCACATAGGAGAACCGTCAGCAGGATCTACACCAGCGCGCACCTGAGTATATACAAGCGATGAAGGCATACCTACCTGATACTTGAGAGAGTAGTCTGGGAATGCAAGCTCGTCAAGACCCTGATAAAGCTTTGTAATGGTGTTCTTGTTGTAGTTCACGTTAGCCTTTACATTCCACCATATATCTCTTGTGTGGATGAGATCCACGTCGAGTTCGAGGTCAAATCCCCTGTTGTTCATCTCTGCGATGTTACCCCAACCACCTGAGTGACCGGTTGTTCCAGAGAACGGAAGCTCCATGAGGAGGTCAGAAGATGTTCTGTCATAGAACTCTGCTGTAATACCGATGCGGTCGAAGAGACGTGCGCGGAGACGTACGTTGAGTGTAGCCACTGTCTCCCAAGTGAGGTCATCGTTCGGAACCTGAGCGAGTGCCCAACCTGCATTGCCGTTATACTTAGGACCTGCACCTACGAGACCAAGGTGCTCGTACCAGCTTGAAAGGCCGGCATTACCTGTAGTACCGTAGCTGACAGAGAGGTTGAGATCATTGAGCCAGTTTACATCGTGAAGGAAAGCCTCGTTCTTGATCTTCCACATCGCACCGGCTGACCAGAATGTAGCATATCTGTGGTTCTTTCCGAAGAGTGATGAACCGTCGGTACGTACCGAACCATCAACGAAATACTTGTCTGCGTAGTTATAGTTCGCGTTTGCGAAGAAAGAGTTGAATGCACTTTCAATATCATTGCCAGACCAGTCATCAACAGAAGTAGTTGAACCGAAGTTCACGATACGGTCATCAGTAAGACCGCTACCTGTAGCGCTGAATGTAGACTGGTTCTTGATGTACGACTCGTGACCTACGAGAACAGCAAAGAAATGCTGCTTGTTCACATCACCCTTGTACTCTGCCGTATTTGTAGAAGAGAGCTGGTAGCTTCTCTGGAAAGCCTTTCCATTGCGTCCTCTGTATGAGTATGGAGTGTAAGAAGGCATATTGATTGATGTGTTGGTGTAGTCGAACGCATCAATAGCCTGCTGTGCACGGATGGTAAGACCCTTCACCGGAGTAAGGAGGAAGTATGTCTGACCCATGAGGTCCATGCTCTGACGGTCGTTAGTATTCTTCTTGTAGTACTGATTAAGGTCAATCATGTTGTCCCAAGGGTAAACCTCGTAAGGATCGCCCCAAGAGATTGTACCGTCCTCATTGTAGATGATTTCATATGGAGAACGATATGGAAGACCGGTAACCGCCTGAAGGATAGGAGACTGAGTATACCATCCTGTAACGATTGTCTGATACTTCGCATAAGAGAGAGCCACGTTTGCGCCGAACTTCAGCCAATCTGTAACCTGAGTATCAAGGTTGGTACGGAATGTGAAGCGGTCTACGCCTGAGTTAGCCTTTGAAGTACCGTCCTCAGAGTAGTAACCCATTGATACATAGTAGTTGGTCTTCTCGGAAGCGCCTCTGATTGAAGCGTCTGCCTGAAGAATAGGAGCTGCATCATTAAAGAGATAGTCAGTCCAGTCGAAGTTTATACCGTTGCCGAGGATAAATGCCTTCTCTGCCTGATATGCAGCATCATCCTTAAGCTCAGGGCGACAAATCTCCTCGAACTGGAAGAGCTGCTCTGATGTCATCATGTCCATGTTGTAGTTTGTAAGCATGGATACACCGTACTGGGCACGGAGAGATACACTTGGCTTCTCACCCTGCTTACCCTTCTTGGTAGAAATGTAGATGACACCGTTAGCCGCACGCGAACCGTAGATCGCTGTTGAAGAAGCATCCTTGAGTACTGAGATGCTCTCGATGTCCTGAGGGTTGAGGCTGTTGAATACACCTGAACTTACAGGCACACCATCAAGGATGTAAAGAGGAGCCGTACTGAGGTTGAGCGAAGACTCACCACGAAGCCTGATGCTTACAGAGCTCTGAGGCTCTCCTGAAGTGTTGAAGATCTGGAGACCTGCAACCTTACCCTGGAGGGCATCTCCGACGTTAGCCGAAGGACGGGCTGCAAGTTCATCGGAAGACACTGATGTCACAGAACCCACGATGTTACCGATCTTCTGACCTGTACCGTAACCTACAACCAAGGCATTCTCAAGGAATTCTGAGTCCTCCTTTAGCTGAATTGCGATAAACGACCTTCCTTCTACCGGAATGGTCTGTGTGGCATAGCCGACGATAGAAACCACGAGAGAACCATTTGCCGGAGCAGAGAGCTTGAATGCTCCGTCTGCATCCGTAGATGTTCCGGTCTGCGTGCCTTCTACCATTACGGTCGCGCCGATAACAGGGAGGTCGCTTGAATCTGTTACGACACCTGTCACGGTCATGTTCTGAGCGTTAGCCGCAGCCGACGCCAGCAACATTGCCATTACCATGAAAAATAGTTTAATCTTTTTCATCTGGTTGAACTTTTAGTTGTTAAACATTTAATTTGGTTTTGATTTTCAA
>CANBDX010000069.1 GCA_947367315.1 uncultured Bacteroidales bacterium
TCATATCATTGTCGTTTTGACGACAAAGATCGGACGGCTGCTTCAGGTTTCTATGACGTGGCTGACCGGTTGGTTACTCCTATGCAGTCAGCTACAATGTTTTAAAATAGCTCTAACTGCGTGTATTCAACAGGAGCTCTTCTCTCCTTTTTCTCTGTGAACAGTTCCATCGAGCCGAATTGTTTGTCTGTTATCGACAATATTCCTACCTGTCCGAGTGGTGGCAAGAAGTTTTTGACGCGTTTTATATGCACTTCAGCATTTTCTGCACTTGGGCAATGTCTCATGTAGATAGAGAACTGGAACATGATAAATCCATCCTGAATCAACTGCTTCCTGAAGTCAGCAGCCGCCTTCCTCTCTTTCTTTGTATCTGTAGGAAGGTCAAAGAAAACGAGTACCCACATAATTCTATATTCGCTGAAGCGGTCCATTATTATAAGTCAGGATATATCAGTTTCCTGCACTCTCCTCTGAAACATTTGACGAGAGAGGACACAGTTTGTGACACTGCTATCATCAAGGGACTTCTCTTCCCATTGATGCCGACCTCGATGACAGGTATGTTTAGTAGTTTTACCTTGTTAGTTGCTGTAAGTCTGTCTTCTGCTCCGTCATCGAGCATCTCCACAACAAGTTTGTCTACATAAGGACGATACGGTTCCATGATGTCGTCTGCAAGGCAATATGCGTTATACCTGTTATGATGATGAATGCCCAAGGTTGGCAATAGACCGGCTCCTACAAGCGCTCTTGCTACAACTGCTCTCAATATCGCATAACCATAATTCAGCAGCGCATTCGCTCCTTCATCTTCACGGTCGCGTATGAAACCAGGGGCATTCGGAAAAATGCTCTTCCAGTAATATACAGCGGCTCTCGCTTCCATATTGTCGGCGTCACCGCTTCTTACGCTATCGGACCATTTCAATATGTTCTTATGTTCTTGTCCGGTAACGTATTTGAGTACGGCTGCCTGATTACGGATCTTTGCTTCAATTGTCTGCTGCCACAACTGCTTTCTCAGGGGGAGTGATGAGTCTAGTTGACTTCTAAACCGTTCATTCTGGATTGTATTCCCGGCCAGCGGTAACATTAATCCTACCGGCATCCTCTTTGTGTCGCATGTGATTACGGCGCAGTTGTTTTCAAGCAGAGCCTCCATTAAGCCCTGAGTGATTGTAATCCGTTTGTTGTCAAGGATTATGACACCAAGATCTTCGATCGGTAGAGTCCTCACCATTTCCTCCTCAGAGGGAAGATCACCGTCATCCTCTTGAGGTATCCTAACTACCATCTGCTTCATCTTCAAGGATAGATATGCTGGATTTCCGAAGTATAGTGTGCGCTTGATCATAACCTTAATTTATTGTTCGTCGAATAGCTCTGCTTCATCTGGAGGAGTGTTTGGGAGGAAATTTTTAGAAGATACAATAGATCTTCCTAACTCTTTCTCAGTTTCTTTTCTTGCATTACCGGCAACTTTTCCTCCGCGCTTTGCTATTTTCTTGCTTTCAGAAAATGTTTCAGGCTCTTCCTTTTGCGAGATCTCGGTGGTAACTCTTTCGCCGAGCATGGTAAATATCAGTTCAAGATCATCCATGTGATCCCTTAGATTCTGGTTTTTTCCTCTCAACCCTTTTATATACTTATATTCTGAAGGAGTTATGCCAAAAGTCGCACGAGAAATCTCGGCAGTCAGAATTGCATATTCGCTTTCTTCTGTAATTCCACGTTTCTTCCATTCGTCTGTCAGATTTTGTCTGATGGCTATACCCCTTAAGCGTTTTTCGATCCAATCCTTGGGATAGCCTTTTTGTTCATACAGGCTCTTCATCCTTTCTTGTGCGAGTTCGGGGTTCTCAATCTCCATTACGCGGTCATAACCTACCTGGGCAAGCCACTGTTTGAATGGCTCTGCTTTTGGCGAAGGAATAGATTGAACGAGACGGAAAATAGCTTTGATATTGGCTGCCATTATTTTCCTACGTTTTCCGTCATGCCCGTACATTTCAACCTGGGTACAAATTGTACCCCAGTTGAGATGTAGCTGGCTGTCGCGTGATTTCATGCGTTTTATGTATTGTTTAGGATCAGCACTTTCTGTCAGTGCTGCTACAATGTCTTCAATTGAGAAGTACCACTGCTCTTCTTCCTCATTCCACGCAGATCTTATTCTCTTGTCTTGAAATAATTTTATCTCGCTCATGCTCTTAATGTTTACTTAAAAATTCTGTTCCAACATATACGATATTGCCAAGTCTGTCTACCTTGATCGGGATACAGATGCCTTTTTCTGATATAAATTCAATTTTGTTGAGTTGCGTGTATTCGACTTTGTCCACAATAACTTTAGAAACATTATATGGTATGCCGTATATGCGTTTGTTGGTAAATGAGACAATCTTGTAGATCCTATCAGAAACTAGTTGAGTTATTGCGGTGCCTTTTCTTATTTCCTCCTCGCTAGGTACATAAACCAAATCATTGGGGGATAGACAGAATAGCAGCTTGGCATTTTGCCCGTTAACCTCAGGGACTGGTGCAAGACCATTTTTGAGACGCTCTATTACATCGTTGAGGGCTACTGTTTCGTATGATCTGACACCCTTTGAATCGGCATACACGCCAAAATATAAGTTAGTACCTTTGGCGGCCTCTACATATTTATCCTTCTTGTTGCCATCTGTTCCAACTGCAAATTTGCTTGCTGCTTCATATACACGAACTTTATATATCGGTTTGTGCATTTTACCTCCATTGAGACTAGTCAGATTTGCATTCATCCTGTCAATGCCATCTGGGCTGAAAGCAATCTTTGGATCTCCTCCGCTTTCCTTCAGGTGATTGATAAGTATTTTCTGTATACCTGTATCTGTAACGGATGTCTTTATCTTCTTCTCATCAAAGCTATCGTCAAGGGTTTTCCTTGTCGCATAGGTATCCTCAGTAAAATAGTATACCTTTATCTTGTTAGGATTAAACTCGGCCCATATGTCTTTGTTCTCTCCTTCAGAGAAGAATTTCTTGATTCGTTTCTCATCATATCCTAATCCTACCAGCCTCTTTAGTTCATTCTTGAGTTCTTTGTCAATAATGGAATCAATGCAGGTTAATGCAAAAGATAGACGTATCTCCTTGGTCTTTCTTAAGTGTACTTTGCCGAATACGGTATCCTTATGCATAGGCTTACGAATTGCCCACCAGCTTGCATTGGCCTTTTGAACTGTCATTCCTTTCACAGGATGACCAGCCTTGTCCAGACGAAGTTTTCCATCTTCGTCATAATATGAGATGTATTTGTTTGACGCTTTATTGATTACCCTCTGATTTTGCTTGAAACTGATAATGATACCTTTGAGTATCTTATACACATCTTGTGTGAATGTGTCCCATGGCTTTAAGAACTCTCGTGCAACCTGTTTTTCTTCTCCATTGATTATAATCTTTTCGTATCTTCTCAGTTTGTGTGATAGCTGATGTCTGATTGCCTTGTTTGACGACTTGGCCGCCTCGTTGTTCAAAAGATGAATGTGACTTCTTGTAGCACATGCAATTACAATGGCATCCATTGCATGATGCCTGTGGTCGATCCTCTTTTTGTTGAATCCTCTGAGCAACTCGTCAGGCAAGTCTGGTATGATATGCCCTTCGGAATTCGTGCTGGTGAATCTGTCTGTTTTGCAGATTTTGTTGAGGCGGATGAATCGAGGTAGGATAATGCTGTTCCACACATCATTCAGCCCCCAGTCTTTCTTTAGTCGTGTGGTAATGCTTCCATTGCAGGCAATAAGATTCATCGATGTAGCTCCCTCTTCATATACTCCCGGAGCAATCTCCTCTCTGACAATATTAGACAATAATCCTATAATATATTTGCTGATATATCTGGTGTCGTTCATCTGCCGTTCTATGAATCCATCAGGTATGTCTTCAAGAAGCAGATTGCGGAGCTTGGCACGGTTTCCCGAGTAATGTTTTTTAACGAACTCTTCATAAGCCTCGCAGGAAAGTATCGTTACTGTTCTACCTCCGCTGAGAGTGACGATTTCCCCATGATGCTTGTCTATGAATTCTTTTCCCAGCATGCGGTCTTTAAGCTTGTTCACTTCAGACTCACATATGACTTTATTCTGGAATGAATCGTCAAAGTATCGCGATTGAGGAATGATGTGCTCTATTTCATATTCGTGTGTAAACAGTTTGGCCAATGGTATAGGCTGCCCTGTGTATGGAGAGCAATATTTCTGGTCAAGCCATAGCTTGTACCTGAGTATTTCCGATCTTGTCGGCTGTTTAGCCGGGTCACTTGCATTCAGTTTGCTTATAATGCTATTGATTTCTTCGTTTCTACCTCTGTCACCTTGAAGCACGGCCGCTTCATAAATCTTGAGAATATTCTGTTGTGTAGGGGAGGATGGACGCACACCTTCGATTCCAAACTCCGGATTCATGAACTCTGTTAGCAAAGTCCTGATTCTTTGATTGGTGTTTTCGTTTTCCGTATTCTGGCGTGTTATTTGCTCGCGTTGCTCCTTTGTACTTTTGAGCTCTCTGCCGAGTTCAATATGGATTTCGTCAATATGTCCTATTTTGATCCAGATGTCTCTAACCGTACGAAGTGTCTCCATGACAACCTGCTCGACAATCGGGTTTCTCATAGAGTGTTGCTTGAACTCGGCAAGGAAAATATCAATGTCTTTGGGACTGTACCATTTACCTGCTTCCTTACTTTCAGAATGCCTGCCATATACTACATAGCAGGATAACCATACAGGAAGACCCTGGAAGTCCTTGAGGCAAGTGAATCTTTCTGCTCTTTGCCTGATACTGTCCTTAATGCCAGCATCACATTCACCGGATAGAATTTTCTCTATTCTTTCATGTGTTTTGGGATCAATTAAGTCGGTAGACCAGTACTTGCCCAGTCTCATCAACGAGAGGAGTTTCCTGATGGCCTTCTCGGAATATGAACCATAATCTTCTTCCTCTATTTTGATGTTCTTTATTTTTGCGATAGACTCTTTGCTGAAATGCTTAAGCAAGTCGTCATATATGCCGTTGTCCCCTATCTTGTTATCGGAAAATACTGAATCGATTTCTTCTTTGGTCTTGACGGAATAAAGAAGATGCCATATTTTGACAAGCAGTTCTGTGTTCAGTTTGCTGCCTTCTTCTTTTGTCAATTTGGAAGCAATTGTGTGTCTGGTTTTGTTACAAGGATATTTTTTGTCCTCAACGTAGTTCCAGCGCACAGGAAATTTGTCTCCGATTTTTTTATGTCCGAGAAATTTAGAAATAAATGTTGCCTGGTCAATATCTTTCCTGTCATTTAAAAAATCGAACAGTCTTTCCCAGTCCTCGATTTCAGAAAGGTATTTGTCTGTTATATCTTTATTATTTCCATCATTGGAGTATATCCTGAGATTACTTATGAATTGCCATATCCTGAACTCTTGAAATAAAGGGTTAGATTTTGCGATGCATTTGATCGGAGCACTTTTTATCTGTCCGCTCTCTTCGTCGCGGTATGTTCTGCTTTCATAAGGGCAGTTGCTGATAAGGTGTTTTTTACTCTTTAGAGGTCTTTGATAGAATATGATGTCTTCGGCAAGAAGGTAAACAAAATCTTTTCTCGCTATGCTGTTTCTGTATGCTTCGTTATTCGGATATAGTTCATTGATGCATTTCGCATAGAATTCCATGTCCGTAAGTTCCTGATGAAATTCACTTTGCTTTCGGATAATCTCTTTTAGTTCGGCACGGTAGTATTTTCGCTCTATAGTTCTGACCAATTTACCGATGATCTTTATGTCTGGAGTGGAGAGTATGTGGTCGTATATATACTCTCCCACAGTCTTGCATGACTCTTTAATATCTGTCTCAGTACGTTTCTTCAAGAGATTCCAGTCATCATCCTTTAGCGAACGTATTGTGATTTTAGGCTCACCGTCTTTGTCCTTTTCTGCGCTGCCATCCTTTTCGAGCTGCGTGGTTATAATAAACTCCTTCTCTTTGCCGATCCAGTCTATAGGTTGCTCTGCCGATCTTTTATAAATAAGACCGTTACTCAGCTTGATATTGTACCACTTTGCCTTGCCTTTTTTCTCCCCTGTATCAATGACATCAACTACAGTAAGTTTCATGTATTCTTCCCTCTTTGTCGTATCTTTCTCGTCATCTTCGCCACGCAGCTGATAGTATCCTCTCTTCTGATTGAAGTTTAGCAGTATCCATGCAAGCTCTTCTTTAGAAATCTTTTCGGTCAATGCTTTTTTACGGAGATAGTATAAGGTCCAGTCGGCAGGGATTTTCCTGTCGCTTAATTCCGGATGTAATGCCTGAAAATTATCCAGCATTTCATTGAATGATGTTTGGAAGGTAAATTCATATTTCCCGTTTACCGACTTTCTCCAATCTATCTTAGGCTCAGTTCCTTTATGAAATTTTCCAAACTCATCAATCGATGCAGCATAATGCTCAGGAAGGAATCCCATAATTTTCAAAGTGCGGTGCAGACGTTCACGTCTCAGAAGAAAGCGTTCGCGTAGTCTTCTTGTTCCTCTATATCCGGTCCTTTCCTTTGTCTGTGATACGTTGTTTCCTTTTTCGAAATCGCCTATTTGATCAGCAGACATAGGGATAATTCTACAGCCGACTCCATCTATGCCAGTGAGATATGATGTATCTTCCGTATGTTCTTCACTTACAACAGCCCATCCGATGCTGTTTGTTCCCAAATCAAGTCCAAGTATCTTTTTCATGTAGCTTTATGTCAATTTATTTCTTTACCATATTTTGCAGCAGCTTCGAGCAGCTTCATATCTTCGGCATCTGCCATTTGCGCTTCGTACGCCTTTCTCTTTTTCTCGAATCTTACATATATCTCATTTACAATCTTTTCCATCTGGGCATTAGTCATACGACCAACGTTTGAGAGAATGTCTTTACCTTGTAGAGTCAATATTGCATCAACATTTCTTCTCCAGAAATCCAGTGTAAGGTCTCGTCTTTCTTTGACATGAAGTTCAGCAGTTTCCAGAAATATGGTTGTTAGTCTGTTTAGTGTGTCAATTTCATCATTGTTCAGATAATTTTCGCAATTATAATGTCTTGTTTGCGAACAATGGATCCTTTCCATGAAGTTAAACCCATGTTAGGAAGATTTTCGTCAGCTCTTTGTGTAATAATCTCGGCAGCAGTGTTGTGTGTTACTGCATATAGAAGTTTATTCTGTGTTTCTGCATAGAACATTTGAGTCGCTTTTTCCTGTGCTTCATAGTCGCTGCTTAGGGCAAAAAGTTCACGAAGCTTTTGATAGAACCTTTTTTCAGATGCCCTGATATCCCTTATGCGTGCAAGAAGTTCGTCGAAATAGTCTGGGCGGCCGTCAGGGTTCTTCAGACGTTCGTCATCTATTGTAAATCCTTTTACGAGATATTCCGATAAATGGCGTGTGGCCCATTGCCGAAACTGTACTCCTCTGATGCTATGCACTCTATAACCAATTGCCAAAATCATTTCCAGAGAGTAATATGTCACGTTATATGTTTTTCCGTCACTGGCAGTTGTCAAAAAATCTTTGACAACTGACTGGGCATCTAACTCGCTGTCAGTTAGTATGTTAATAATGTGTCTACTGATGGATTGCTTGGAGGTCCCAAAAAGTTCTGCAATACTCTTTTGGCTAAGCCATACTTTACCGTCTTTGGCAAATAATGCTACTGATGATTTACCATCAATTGTCTTGTAGATAATTATGTTTTGCTCTTCCATATATTTAGATGTATAGAGTGCTTTGTTAAGTTATCAAATCTTTTCTTGCGTTTTTGAAACTAATGCCTATATTTGCAGAAATTTCGAAGCAATTCACAATAAGGATTATTCCGTTGTGAAAACATTTAAGGCGGGGCCATTAGGTCTCGCTTTCTGTTATATATTGCGTCATGTTTTTACTTATATATTCCTTAACGTATTTTTGCAACTCAGGGGAATCAATGATTCTGACATCACCTGCCAGCCCGATGATAAAACGGCCTATTCCTTCGAGACTTCGTACAGAAGATTCGAATACCCATATACCATTGGTTGAATAAACATCCTTAGCGGCAAGTGGATATTCTTCTAATAGGAGGTTTTTGGCTCTCAGACTTAATTCTATCTTGACTGATATCGCATTGGTGCCATTCATTCTGAAACAATCCGTTGCCGCTTTCCTGTGTTCTGATTCGTGCTCCCACGAGTCCTCAAGAATGATTACTTCAGTTATCCGTGCAATCTTATAGACTCTGTTTTCATTCTTCTCGGAATCATATGCCCAGACGTCTATATAGTTTGTTGAGAATGCGAACGGCTCAACGTGTCTGTCTGTTATGGATTGAGAGTGTGCTGACTCATAACCCTTAAGTATGACTTTCCTTTTCGCTCGAATGGCGTTTCCCAATGCTTCTATGCATGCTCCACAAGCTTTATCTGTAATGACCTCAGCCAGATTAGTAAGACTGTATATTGCACAAAGTTTCTTTTGAAGCCCTATCTTAAGTGAGTTTGTGTTGTCGAGACTGCTTATCAAAGAATTTACTATGTAAGCCTCCTCTTCTGAGAAGTATATGAGTTTGTTGAAGTCGATGGAATTACCTGGTAACTTCACTAATTTATATAAGTTTGATCTTACTTTATGTATGGCAAACCCGCTTCTGCGCAAAGTCTCAATATATCTATAAACTGACCTTGGCGAGGTACCAAGGCGTGTTGCTGTTTCTTCTATCGTATAGTCGACTTTGCTGGTCATCAGCATAATAAGTCGGAGCAGACGTTCGATCTTCGGCTGGTCCATTACAAAGAGGTTTTGCCAAATTTAAACAATCTGCTCCACTATATGAAGGTTTTCGACAAATATATTTGTCAATTCATGCCTTTTGACATACTGCTGTCGAAATTTAAGGTCTGAGTCCGCTGCCGCCTTGGAGGGTGATAGTCTCTCCTGTCACGTAGGATGCGTCGTCAGAGGCGAGGAATACGCAGACGCGTCCGATGTCATTTCTCGGATCTGCAAATCTGCCTAGAGGAATGCCCTGGATTGTCTTTTCGAAGAGTTCTGGGTAATTCTCTTTCCATTCCTGAAGACTTTCCGTCATAGCAAGAGGACAGACAACATTGACTCTTACGCCATCCGGCCCCCATTCTGCAGCTGCCACCCTTGACATACCCCTGATACCTTCCTTGGCTGCTGCATACGAGGCTTGTCCCAACTTTCCGAAAAGTCCGGCTCCCGATGCGAAGTTGATTACGGAGCCCTTACTCTCCTTCAGATATGGGAAACATTCCCTCATATAAAAGAAGGCCGCATATAATCCAGAGTATATTGCCATGTCGAAGTCTTCGCGTGTGTGGTCCACGAGAGGAAGACCGGAACGTGACACTTGGGCGTTGTTTATGAGTGTGTTTATCTTGCCGAAAGTCTCAACGGTCCTGGCTACAACTCTTCTTATCGCTTCTTCGTCGGCTCCGTCCGCCACAATTGGCAACACCTTGATTCCGAATTCGGATTCCAATCTTTCTTTTGCTTCGAGAAGTCTGGATTCAGTCCTTCCTGTTATAACAATGTTTGATCCCTCTGCTGCGAATGCCTGCGCCAGGCCATATCCGATGCCTTTTCCACCTCCGGTTATGATAGTTACGTTGTTCTCCAGTTTTTTCATATCGATTCTTGTTTTTAATTGTTCTAAATTAGATTACAAAAACCGTGCTTATCTTTCATCTTGGCTCCATTTTGTCTGAATTTCTCCTCCTGAAAGTTCGCTGAGCACCTCCACTGCGAGACTTACGAATACTATGACTGCAAACCACATATTAACCTCCGTTTTTAAATTTTTATTTTATTTATGAGGGCAAAGTTATAATCGGTATGTGCTAAATTGCGGCACATGGCGAATTGTCTGCTTTAAACACGAAATCCCTGCAGGTCTTGCAGAGATTTAAAGAAACATAGGCACCCTCGAAAGGATGCCTACGGTCGGAATTTAGAGTGGTCAGGATATGAATCCTGCTATCATTGGAGCAAAGATATGAATATTATTGTGTATTTTTGTCATATGAAGATAGAAGAAGCCATAGTATATTGCCTAGCCACCTCAAACAGAGGAATGCGTAGTGAGCAGATCGCTGACATGATAAACCGTCAGCGTCTTCATCTGCGTAAGGATGGCCAGCCTGTGAGTGCCAAGCAGGTCTTCTATGTGGTTACCCATGCACTCCATACCTTCTGTCTTGCAGAGGGACGTATAATGTTGATGATGTGATGAACAGGATAGAGAGTGAGAAGAAGACGGTAGGGCTGATGGTAAGACTCTACTGCAGGCGATTCGAGGGAAATAAGGAGTTATGTCATGAGTGCTCTGAACTTCTATGCTACGCAGAAGAGCGCCTTGATAGATGTAAGTTCGGTAATGAGAAACCAACATGCAAGAAGTGTCCGGTGCACTGCTATAAGCCCGAAATGCGTGAGCGTGTGAGAAAAGTCATGCGATGGGCAGGACCAAGGATGATGCTATACCATCCGATAGAAGCAATCAAGCATTTGATTAGAGAAAAGTTATAGACCATGGAAGAACCGATACTTAATGCACATAATAAACTCGAATACGAGCCGGCTCATAGCTGCGAGCATTTGCTGAATGCCACTATGGTGAAGATGTTCGGATGTCCTCGTTCTAAGAATGCACATGTTGAAAAGAAGAAATCCAAGTGTGACTATATCCTTGATGCGGAGCCGACCGCCGAGCAGGTAGCTCAGATCGAAGCAATGGTTAATGAGGAGATCGCGAAGAATCATGATGTCACCATCGAGTTCATGAATCGCGAACAGGCTGCTGCTATCGTGGACCTTAGCAAACTCCCGGAGGATGCATCTGAGACTCTCCGCATAGTGAGGATAGGGGATTATGATGCATGTGCCTGCATCGGTGCTCATGTGAAAAATACTAGTGAGATAGGAACATTCAAGATCATCAGCCATTCGTATGAGAATGGTGTGTGGAGACTAAGGTGGAAAGTGATTAATCAATAATACAATGAAGATAGCAGTACCAACAAGAGATGGACACGTGGATGACCACTTCGGTCATTGCGCATACTATACAATTTTTGATGTTATTGACGGCAAGGTGGCGAGTGTCAGCAAGATGGCATCTCCTCAAGGATGTGGGTGCAAGAGCGGAATCGCTCCGGTTCTTAAGCAGATGGGAGTGGCTGTAATGCTTGCCGGAAACATGGGCCAAGGAGCAAAGAATGTGCTTGAGGCTCAGAGAATCGAGGTTATTCGTGGCTGCAGTGGTGATGTCGAGGAACTGGTTGCTGCTTA
>CANBDX010000070.1 GCA_947367315.1 uncultured Bacteroidales bacterium
TGAGCCGATGGAGGGAATCGAACCCACGACCCCGAGATTACAAATCACGTGCTCTGGCCAACTGAGCTACATCGGCATTGTTTTTCCCTATCTTGAGAGTGCCTCTCTTGATTTGGGATTGCAAAGATAGGTATTAATTTTATATCTCCAAAACTTTTTAGACTTTTTTACACAAAAAATCTTTTTCTTCAAGAATGGAGGCCATAATCTTATCTTTAGTCAGACCACATTCTGCCCTCAGCTCTTCCTGAGTACCCTGACTTATATACAAATCAGGAATACCCACAGGCCTTACCGGCACAGGCACAGGCTGAACGGCCATGAATTCCGCTACAGCACCGTAAAGTCCTCCGGTGACACATCCGTCCTCTACAGTAATAATCCTGTCATATGACTTTCCTACCTCTTCCAGAAGACCGGCATCCAGAGGCTTTATATACCTTATATTATATATGGCGGGATTCCACCCCGTTTCCTCGCGCAACTGCAGTGCGGCCTCGACGGCTCTGTTCGCAACCGGGCCCGCGCATATCACAGCAAGTCCCTCACCATCGATAAGCTTCTCCCCCCTGCCCGGCTCCAGGACGGAATAGTCCGTCTCACGCCATGGAACGCCTTCTCCATATCCTCTGGGATACCTTATTATATATGGACCGGTTTCAGAGAGCATCGCCGAGTACATCATATCCTTCAGTTCTGTCTCATTGCGCGGAGCGGCGATGACCGTCCCCGGAAGCGCACGGTATATAGCCATGTCGTAGCATCCGTGGTGTGTGGCACCATCCTCCCCCACCAGACCGGCACGGTCGAGACACAGTGTCACAGGAAGCCCCTGAAGAGCCACGTCATGCATTATCTGGTCGTATGCCCTCTGTGAGAACGAAGAATATATATTACAGAACGGCTTCATGCCACCGGCAGCAAGACCGGCAGAGAATGTAACGGCATGTTCCTCCTCGATTCCGACATCATAGAAACGCTCCGGCATCTCCTTGGCAAGCATGTTCATTCCACATCCGGAAGCCATTGCGGGAGTTACTCCGACAACCTTGTCGTTGCGCCTTGCAAGATCCAGAAGCACCTCGCCGAAGACATCCTGATAGCGGCTCACACCCTTGTCGTTCTTGAGACGCTCACCCGTTTCCGGATCGAACATTCCAGGAGCATGCCACACAGTCTGGTCATTTTCAGCAGGCTCATATCCCTTTCCCTTCTTGGTCAATGCATGAAGCAGAAGCGGACCGCCTATTTCCTTGAGTTTCCTTAGGGTTTCCACCACCTGCCGTATATCATTGCCGTCGATAGGACCGAAATAGCGGAAGCCCATCGCCTGAAAGAGATGGCCGCCTCTCTCGCGGACCATGTGGGATTTGGTGGTCGATACCACCCTATGGATCATATCTCTGAACTTTCCTTCTCCAAGTCCGTCCCATACGCGCTTCTTCATCCTGTTATAGCGCGGATCGGTTGTCATCTTCAGGAGATATTCGTGAAGCGCACCGATATTGCGGTCTATGGAAATCCTGTTGTCATTAAGGACAACAAGAATATCGGCCTTGCTGGCTCCGGCATTGTTGAGTCCCTCGAAAGCCAGGCCTCCGGTGAGGGAGCCGTCACCGATGAGCGCAACGGCCTTATTATCCTGTCCCAAAAGTTTCGCAGCCTCGGCAAAACCCAGGGCTGCGGAAATGGAAGTGGAAGAATGGCCTACTCCGAACGAATCATATTCGCTTTCCGAACGCTTTGGAAACCCGCTGATGCCATCCTTCATGCGGTTCTTCCTGAACGCTTCGCGACGGCCTGTGATGATCTTGTGAGCATATGCCTGATGGCCGACATCAAAGACAATCTTATCCTGAGGCGCATCATAGACGTAGTGAAGGCCTACCACAAGCTCCACGGCACCCAGGCTTGAGCCGAGATGGCCGGGATTGACGGCGCAGCACTCAATCATATAATGGCGGATCTCTGCACAGAGTTCCTTCAGTTCTTCCATGTTGAAGGACTTTATGTCCTGAGGAGAATCCACCTTGTCAAGATATTTATATGTCACATTCATCCGAGTCATATCCTTTGAGTTTGCGAAGGTACTAAAAAACGCTATCTTTGCAAAGATTTGCAAAGACAATACAAAAGCAAAAAATATGACACAGACAATCAAAAAGTATCTGAACGACAGTTTCGCCGCAAGATGGACGGCGCTGATCCTCATTGCCCTGGCGATGTTCTTCGCTTACATGTTCGTGGACGTGATGTCGCCTCTTCAGTCCCTCGTTGAATCGTCAAGAGGCTGGAACAGCTCGGTATTCGGCACATATGCAGCATCCGAGTACATGCTCAACGTCTTCGGCTTCCTCATCCTCGCAGGTATCATCCTCGACAAGATGGGCGTACGGTTTACAGGTATCCTCTCCACTTCACTCATGGTGATCGGAGCCGGCATCAAGTACATCGGTATCACAGAGTGGTTCCAGGCTACTGCCTTCTGCGGATGGCTTGATTCATGGTGGGTTGCCATGCCGGGCAGCGCAAAGATCGCTTCACTCGGCTTCATGATCTTCGGATGCGGATGCGAAATGGCCGGAATCACAGTATCCAAGGCTATCGCCAAGTGGTTCGAGGGCAAGGAAATGGCTCTTGCAATGGGACTCGAGATGGCAATCGCACGTCTCGGCGTATTCGCAGTGCTTTCGGCTTCTCCACGCCTTGCTGACAGCTTCGGCAACATCGAGGCACCTATCCTCTTCTGCGTGATCCTCCTCCTTATCGGCCTCATCAACTTCATCGCATTCTCAGTGATGGACGCCAAGCTCGACAAGCAGAAAGGCATCACAGCAGGCGGAGAGTCTGAAGAGGAATTCAAGGTAAGCGACCTCGGGAAGATCTTCAGCAGCAAGATGTTCTGGATTGTGGCACTCCTTTGCGTGCTCTACTACTCGGCAATCTTCCCGTTCCAGAGATATGCAACAAACTTCCTTGAAGTGACCCTCAGCATCCCGGCATCGGAAGCAGCAGACCTCTTCAGATGGTTCCCTATCCTCGCAATGGTACTCACTCCATTCCTCGGAGCATTCCTCGACAACAAGGGCAAGGGCGCGACGATGCTCATGCTCGGAGCCATCATAATGATCGTGTGCCACCTCAGCTTTGCATTCCTGCTTCCGGTATTCCCTCAGAAGTGGTTCGCCCTCCTGCTCGTCGTGGTGCTCGGAGTGTCATTCTCTCTCGTTCCAGCCGCACTCTGGCCTTCTGTTCCTAAGATCATCGATCCTGTGATCCTCGGAAGTGCATACTCACTGATCTTCTGGATCCAGAACATAGGCCTCTGCCTCGTGCCGCTTCTCATCGGAGTAGTGCTCGACACAACCGGAGGATACGTAGCTCCAATGTGCATCTTCTCTTCATTCGGAATCCTCGCATTCATCATGTCATTCTTCCTCAAGGTGGAGGACAAGAAGAAGGGCTACGGACTCGAACTTCCTAACATCAAGAAATAATGTCTATCCTCAACAAGACTTTGAAGGACAACAGATGGGCATGCTGGCTGGCGCTGGCATGCCTTGTTGTTCCTATGTTCGCATCATACTTCTTTGACGACATGTTCTCTTCTCTCTCCGAGCTTTTCAAGAATCCTGAGACACTGGAGCTCGGATGGGACATGGCGGACTACGGATTCTACGCAAGCGGATATTCGTTCCTGTGCATATGGGGAGGCCTCATCGTATGCGGAGCTCTGCTCGACAAGTTCGGCGTCAGGCTCGTGGGCTCCATATTCGTGGGCATGATGACTGCCGGTGCCGCTCTGGTCACATTCGCCATCTCCGCAGGATTCGAACCATCCACGTCGCTCACCATCGCATACGCGGGATGCATGCTATTCGGACTGGGTAGCGAGATAGCGGGCGTATCCGTAACAAGGTCAATAGCGAAATGGTTCAAGGGACGCAACATGGCCCTTGCCATGGGACTCCAGCTCGCCATAGCACGCTTCGGAACGGCCACAGCCATCCTCGTGGCGCCGATGATCGTGCGTCAGAAAGCCGCGGGAGAGATATACACCCTGGCAGAAACAAACCGTCCTGCCCTCATCGGTCTGGCTGTTCTTGCAGTGGGAACACTCCTTTGGGCAGTATTCGTGACCATGGATAAACGTTTCGACAGGGAGGCAGGAACCACAGACAAGGTGGAGACGGCGGAAGAGGACAAGTTCCGTTTCTCGGACATATGGAAGGTATTGGGCAACCCGCGCTTCCTGATGATAGCCATCCTGTGCGTCACATTCTACTGCTGCGTGATCCGCTTCAAGAAATTCGGAGTATCCATACTGCTTCCGCTCTTCGGAGTGGACCTGGACATTGCTACCGTGCTGCTGGCCATGATACCGTTCTTCACCATCCTCTTCACTCCCCTTTTCGGAGCGCTCGTGGACAAGGTGGGAAAGGCAACAACATGGATGGTAACAGGTGCAGGACTTGTGCTTGCGTCGCATCTGATCATCACCTTCGCTCCCCATGGTGTGCCGGCATATGCATATGCGGCAATCGCCATGCTGGGCATAGGATATTCCCTCGTGCCGTCGGCAATGTGGCCGTCTGTGCCCAAAATCATTCCGGAAAAGAACCTCGGAACCGCATATTCCCTCATCTACTGGGTGCAGAACATGGGAATGTGGGCAGTACCTATATATATAGGACACATCTTCACTTCGGAAATCACCGAGGCAGGCAACAAGGTGCAGGAAACGGCTGCTGCAATTCATGCGGAATATATCTTCATCCTGCTTGGGATAGTTGCAATCTGTGTTGCCATAATGTTGCTCATATCATCCCGCAGACATCCGGAACTAGGGCTGGACAAGGCAGCGAGATAGTATTGCACGGATGTTGGATATGTCGGTCTAAAACAGACTGACATGAAAGACATCGTGACATGGCTGAATGAATTCATGGTTGCAAGGACCGGCATGCCGGCTCATTGGGCCAACATGCTGGACGAGACCCTGACCATCGCCATTATAATCGGGGCAGGAGTGGGCACAAACGCCATTTGCCAGAGCTTATTCAAATGGATATCAAGACATAACAAGCGCCTGAAGCGCTCGAAATGGCATCCTTTCATTGCCAGACACCGTCTCGGACATCATGTTGTCATGATGATTCCGGGACTGGTCGTCTATGGGCTCCTGTCCATCGCCTTCGACGGGGAGAGTGCCATACCCCATGTAATGGGAAGATTCGTCACTGCATACATGCTTGCGGTGGCAATCATGACTGGAAATTCGCTGCTGCTGGCGTTCCAGGACATCTATTCATCTTCCGAAAAAAGCAGGAGCCACCCGTTGAAAGGACTTGTGCAGGGGCTTCAGGTGGCGCTTTTCTTTGTCGGAGGCATCGTAATCATCGCAGTCCTGATTAACAGGTCGCCGGCAGTCCTGCTTACTGGACTGGGTGCCTCGGCCGCAGTGCTGATGCTAATATTCAAGGACAGTATCCTCGGATTCGTGGCTGGGGTGCAGCTGAGCCAGAACAATATGGTCAGGATCGGAGACTGGATCCAGATGCCGGACGGCAGCGCCAACGGAACGGTGGAGGAAATCACCCTCAACACCGTGAAGGTGCGCAACTGGGACAACACAATCACCATGATTCCGCCATATACGCTGATAAGCACACCTTTCAGGAACTGGAGAGGCATGCAGGAGAGCGGCGGCAGACGGGCGGACAAATGTATCTGCATAGACATCAACAGTCTGGAGACATGCTCCGAGGATATGATTGCAGGGCTCCGCAAGGATTTTCCAATGCTGGGATCTTTTCTGAAAAGCGCCTCAGACAGGCCACTCACCAATATAGAGGCATATCGGGCATATATTGCAGCTTATCTGCAGAGACATCCCGACGTGAATCCTGACCTGGACATCATAATAACACAAAAGGAAGCCACGGCGTACGGGCTTCCTGTCGAGGTGTATTTCTTTGTCAGGGACAAGGCCTGGGCTTCCTTCGAGAGGAAGCAGTCAGACATTTTCGCACATCTGATGACCGTGGCTCCGGAATTCGGGCTGCATCTTTATCAGAGGCCTTAGAAACTGCCTTGCAAAGCCCGTGCACATAATCAGGAGCCTTGAGGTTTGAAGCGCATTTTGCAGGGAGTGAACCCAGGACTATGCACCGAGAATCATGAGGTCCGCAAGTGCGATGGCTGTCATGGCCTCTACAATCACTGGAGTACGGAGGGCAAAGCAGGTGTCGTGCCGTCCCTTGACCTGAAGGGTATCCATCTCACCTGTAGCAAAATTGAAGGTCTGTTGAGGGCGGCTGATGCTGGAGGTAGGCTTGAAAGCCACTCTGAAGGTTATGGGAGCCCCGTTTGTGATGCCGCCGTTGATGCCGCCGGCTCCGTTCTTGAGAGGTCTGCCGTCCGGGCCGATAGGGTCGTTATGCTCGGAGCCCTTCATGGCCGCAGCCGCGAATCCATCTCCGAATTCGATTCCACGTACTCCCGGGATAGAGAACACAGCATGGGAGATAACAGACTCCACGCTATCCCAGAATGGTTCTCCGTAGCCAGGGGCTATATAAGGAACCTCACACTCGACTATCGCACCGAGGCTGTCGCCTTCCTCCATAGCCTTGTCTATGGTCTGTCTCCAATGCCCTGGAAGTCCATCATAGCCAGTTACATTACAGGCATCGGTTACTGACTTCACTGCAAGGACTTTGGACGTGGCAATCTCCCCGAACGCCAATCCTCCAAGCTCCACGATACGTGCATTGATCGAGTTACATGGCGTTTCATCGAGAATAGTGGCATCGGCAACAATCTTCTTAGCAACTACCCCGGCAGCCACTATCGGAAGAGTAAGCCTGCCTGAAAAATGACCGCCGCCACGAGGATCCTGACAGTCATCCCACTTCAGGGCTGCGGTCAGGTCAGCATGACCAGGACGAGGCATGGCCTCAAACTGAGTGTAGTCCTGCGACTTGGTGTTGGTGTTCTCAAAGACGATGGTCAGAGGAGCTCCCGTGGTGTGCCCCTCATAAACCCCGCTGACAACCCGTGGCCGGTCCTCCTCCTTGCGGGGAGTCGTGCCTTTGATTCCGCTCTTACGGCGGAGGATGTCCCTTTCGAAGTCCTGCTCGGACAGTTCAAGGCCAGCCGGCACGCCGTCCAGCACCACGCCTATAAGTTCACCATGAGACTCACCGAAAATCGATACTCTGAATTTTCTTCCGAAGGTGTTCATATTCTTTTCACTTATATTTCTATCTATCAACGACTTACGCTCAAAGACCTGCGGCATCTGGAGTAGATCACTTTGCTTAATGAGCTGAAAGTCAGCGCATTAAGCGACAGCACGCGAATCGCCACAAATCCAGGAACTGTGGAAAGGATTTAGCCACACAGGCCTCGTCGTCAATCGTTATCGGACTGTCCGCACCGAGGGATGCCACCTTGAGGGCCATGACCATACGGTGGTCGTGATGAGAGGTGTATGCCCCGCCTTTAAGGAGATTTCCTCCGAGCAGTCTCCTGACCAGAGTCTGTCCTTCAACAACAAGTTCATCGCCCTCTACCGAGGCCTTCACACCCATCTGCAGGAGCATCTCGAGAATGGCTTTCGCCCTGTCGCTCTCCTTGTTGGCAAGACGTGAGACTCCCGCCAGACGGCTTGTACCCTGCGAGAAGGCAGCCAGCACGGACAGAATCGGGAAGAGGTCAGGACAATTTGATGCATCCACCTGGAATGCTGTCAGAGGAGCTCTCTGGGCTGTGATATCTCCCTTGTTGCCGTCTATCTGAGAGAGGCTGGCTCCGGCATCCATCAGGACATCCATGATCGAGAGGTCTGCCTGAAGAGAAGTGGTGTCAAGCCCCTGGATATCAATCTTTCCGAATATGGCTCCGGCCACGAGGAAGTTTGCGGCAGCACTCCAGTCAGCCTCCAGGTCTATATCTGCCGCCTTGTACTTCTGACCGCCCTTGACCTTGAAAACCATCTCGGTGCAGAGAGACCAGTCTCCACCGGACTCCAGAAAATCCCTTCCGCCAAGCATATCGTTGCCTACCTTTACTCCGAACTTCTTCAGAACCTCAAGAGTTATGAATGTATATGGAATGCTCTTGGGCTCGTGTACAATAAGTGAAGAATTGCGGTCAGCGAACGGAAGCGCCATCAGGAGGCCAGAGATTATCTGCGAGCCATGTTTCCCTGATACTTCTGCGCGTCCGGCCTTAAGAGGACCTGAGACTTCAAGAGGGACACAAAGATCCCGGGCATCAGTTCCATCTATAGACCTGCATTCCGCGCCGAAGGCCTCAAGTATTGCCTTGGCACCCGTCAGCGGGCGTCCGAGAAGAGTTTTTTCTCCAGTTAGGATCACTTTTCCCGGGCAAAGCTGAGCCATTACCGGAATCATCATTCTCGTGAGAAGTCCCGACTCCCCGACATGGAGGGTCCGCGATTCCAAGGCATCACTGTCTTTGTCTGCAGAAACATTAGTACCAAGTGACCCCAGGGATGCAGATATACCCGTTATAGTAATTTCTGCTCCGTCCTGCTCCACCTGCGCTCCCAGAGCGCGCGCGACCTGAAGCGCCGCCTCATTATCCCCGCAAGGGGTATACCCCCTCAGGTGAGATGTGCCTTCTGCCAATGCCGCAGCAATAATCGCACGCTGGGCAAAGCTCTTGGACACAGGCATCTGCAACGGTGACTCCATATCGGTAAAGCGGAAATTGCCATACACAGCCTTCTTCATCTCATCGGCAGGCCACTGACCAGGAGCCGCTGCATCTTCAGAGGAAAGTGCGGCATATGTAAACGGAGCGCCTTCCTTCAACGCTCTCAGACGGGATTCCTTTCCAGCCTCACCCATGCAGAACGCGATGAGTCCGCCTCCCGCGAGTTCCCCCGCATGCCTCTCATCCTTGCGCGACTTCCCGCCATGTGCAACAGCTTCCTCACGGCACCATGCATATAGCGCCATCACCCTCTCCACATCTTCTGGGGCATGTGCCATAGTCACCACCTTCACCATATCCGCTCCATGATAGAGACATTTCTCCACCACAGCCTTGAGCGCCTCCGGAGAATCCGTTGCCTCGAAATCGTGGTATGAGCGTATGAAAACGGTTCCGTTCTCATGGGCAGCACTGCGCAACCTCTTGGCCATAGGCTTAGATGCCTCAATCTCCACATCCACATAACGGGCACCGGCCTCGATTGCCCTGATGAGCCTTCTTTCGGCAATCTGCATGGCTTTCACCTCACGGCTCTGCTCAGGAAGTTCCTGAAGAGAAGGATCTGCAGCAGCCACCTCGGCAATCCTGCATGTAGCCACCAAAGGCACATCTGAAGAAAATACCGCCTCCATCTCGCGGGCAGAAAGATCGCATCTGTCCAGACGGATTTCCGCCATTTCACACATATCCAGAGCCTCAAGAATCTGCTCTGCTGTCTTATTCTGTATAGTTGTACAAATCATAAATCATTTCATTAAACACATTGACCCGGACATTCATGGCTGCCATGAGGAGCAATCACCCCAAGAGCGCAACGGCCTCATCAACCGTCAGGGCATGGACAGTCACATCTCCGATTGCGCGAGGCAGGATAAAATGCACCTTCCCTTCCTCAGCCTTCTTGTCCTTGCGCATAGCCTCAGCCATATCCTTTACTCCGTAAGGGCATATGACCAGCAGAAGACAGCTGTCAAGGTCGCGTTCCAAAGCAGCAGCAAAGCCCTCCTCCGCCATTCCCAGTTTCTCTGACAGTTGAGCGGCATACACCATACCCAGGGCAACTGCATGTCCATGATCCATCTCATCGTGCTGCCTATGGGCGAGGGACTCGATGGCATGCGCAAACGTATGTCCCAGATTCAGCTTGCGACGCTCCCCTGTCTCGTACTGGTCGCGCGACACCACTCCGGCCTTCACCTTAGCAGCAGCCGCAATCAGCGGAGTCATCTGAGAAAGCCTTCGGGAAAGCACCTCAGACCAGTGTTCCTCATTATAGCTCAGAGTCGAGCTGCTCTCGCATGCCTTCACAAAATCTGCCGCAAGATCTTGAAGCAAAGCCACGGCCCGGGCATAATGACCACCATCCTCAATAATGAACGTCTTCAGCATCTCAGCCGCTCCCGACTGAAAATCCTGCATAGGCAGACTCTCCAGCACCTGAGGACAAAGATAAGTGAACTCCGGCTGACGGATAGTGCCCAGCATATTCTTATATCCCCATGCATTAACGCCGGTCTTGCCACCGATTGCAGCATCCACCTGCGCCAGAAGCGTAGTAGGCACATACGCGAAACGCACTCCCCTCTTATAAAGAGAAGCTGCAAAACCAGCCATATCTGTCGTGACACCACCTCCGATAGCCAGCACCAGAGCATCCCTGTCGGCACCGTTATCGAGCAGCCAGCCGCATATATCCATAACAGTCTCCATACACTTAGCCTCCTCAGATGCCTCCACCAGCATCCCGGGCGCCCCGCGACGATTAAGCATCTGCGACATATCATATGCAGCCGGACACTTCATCGCCACATTACTATCCATCACCACGAACACATTCCGGTACTGCTCCAGACACTCCTCCAATGCCTCCACACCATCAGCCACAACAATCCGGCTAAGCACCTCTTCCCCCGAATATATATTAATCTGATCCATAGACATTTACTTACATCTTAGAAACTAAAGTCCCAACTTTTCTTCTATCACGTTACCCCTTTCCTAAAACAAGGTACTTTCGCACTTGCGAAAGTTAAGTTACAAATATAACAATCTTTGTGAGGAATATAACCCCCAAACAAAGGATTATCAACCTGCTGATGACGAAATATTTTGCATTCTCGGAAAAATCCGATACCTTTGCAATCCTAAATGAGGAAGGCAATCCTTCCAGTGCCTCTTTCAGCCCTGGTCAAAGCGCCCGCTTAAGAAGCAGCCCGGATGCCCCGGCATCCCACCCTGCCCACTAAGCCCCACGCCCACAGGCAACTGGAACAGCACACCAGCCCGGATGGCGGAATCGGTAGACGCGCTGGTCTCAAACACCAGTGGAGCAATCCGTGCCGGTTCGAT